>JAILRG010000113.1 GCA_024698325.1 Treponema sp. | reverse complement strand
GCGCTATCAGGTGACGGCGTTGGAAGAAGAGTTCGGTGAAGGCGTTACTGTCAGGGGTAAAATTGTAAGCTTAGAAGCCGAGTCTCTTTCCGCACAGGTGTTCGATATTTCTGGCGGTAAGGTGAAAGTCGAAGTCAAAGCTTATGAGTAAGACTCTTGTTTCTGTCAGCAGGCGGCCTGCAAGGTGCTGGGGGCGCTCATCGTCTTTTATTTACCTAAAGTTTCTGCAAGTACACTAAAGTTTTCTGTTGTTCAAAACCCTCTCTCATGATATGATAAGCATACATTGCGCAAATACGCTAGAAGTGAGGTTTTTATGAAAAAAAATTCTGTGCTTGTTTTTGCTTGTGCTGCGGCGCTGCTGGCTCTTCCCGGCTGCTCAAAAAAGGCTGCTGACGGCAAAATCAAAATAGGTATTGTTCAGCTTGTGGAACATGTTGCCCTCGATTCATCTTATGCAGGCTTTGTTGACGGTCTTAAGGAAGCCGGCTATGTCGACGGTGAGAATATCACGCTTGATTATCAGAATGCACAGGGCGAGCAGGCCAACTGTGTTACCATCGCTAATAAGCTCGTAAATGACAAAGACGACTTGATTCTGGCTATTGCTACTCCTGCAGCGCAGGCTGCCGCAAACCTGACAAAGACAATTCCCGTTCTGGTTACCGCTGTCACTGACCCGGAAACTGCAAAGCTCGTAAAGTCTAACAAGCTTCCCGGCACAAACGTTACCGGTACCAGCGATCTTACTCCGGTGGCTGCTCAGATTTCTCTGCTTAAAAAGCTTCTGCCCGATGCAAAAAAAGTCGGCCTTCTGTACTGCTCAAGCGAACAGAACAGCATTTTCCAGATTTCACTTGCAAAAGAAGCCTGCGCACGCGAAGGTCTGGAAGTCGTTGAGGGCACTGTCAGCAACTCCAACGAAATTCAGCAGGTAACACAGAGTCTTGTTTCTAAAGTTGACGCACTGTACATTCCTACTGACAACATGCTTGCTGCCGGTATGGCAACAGTCGGCATGGTTGCAAATGCTGCGAAAATCCCTACTGTCTGTGGCGAAAAGGGCATGGTTGATGCCGGCGGATTTGTCACCTACGGTATCAACTACTACGAACTTGGAAAACAGACTGCTGCAATGGCTGTCGAAATCCTGCGTGATGGAAAAAAGCCTGCTGACATGCCGATTCAGTATCTTGAAAAATGCGACCTTTCTGTAAACGCAGAAACTGCCGCAAAGCTTGGCATTACCGTTCCTGCTGAACTGTAAGCGCTTCGAGTTTTTTTATCGCCCCCGGAATGTGAAATGCGTAACGCGTGCTTCATTTTTCGGGGGCTTTTTCTTGCGCAGATTGTGCAATCGGATATACTTTAGGCATGAAGAATCTGAGCGTATTTTTTCTGATTGCTGTGATTGTTACATCGTCGGTTTCTGCGCTGTCGCCGGTAAAGCTTGTTCCCTCGGCTGTTCCCGAGCGTGGCGAATATGTCATGGAGATAACCGCCTGCGACTGGGGGCCTAGTATCACAAAAATCGTGCTTAATGCCGGCAGAATGATTCCCTCTGACAGCGTCACTCCGGAAGCTTTTTCTGTAGACGTCACGCTGAATAAGGTTACCGGCGATGATGCAGACGCTCTTGGATTCGGCATGGTGACAGGCTCGCTTGAAGTAACCGCTGCCTATGTCTGTGATGAAAAGGGCATGGCTACAGGCGCTTTAAAAAGCCCGTACGTTGCGCTTGAGACGCTCTACGGTCCGACTGTCACTGACGGAGACCCCTTTTTTCATTTTCCCCGCTCAAAATCCATGTCAGAAATCTGCGGGCTCCGCATAAAAAGCAAGGCGCTGTCACTGGAAATTACATCGCGGACAGCTGTGGTAAGCCCGCTTGCAGGCCAGTTCAGCGTTGATTCGATTTCTCTGTATGGAGTCAGAAAAACCGTTTCCCTTACCTACGCATGGTGGCTTCCCGAAAACGCCGCTGGAAGGCCGGCGAAAATTCCTCTGATTGTGTGGTTTCATGGCATGGGAGAAGGCGGCGAAAACCCTTACCTGCCGCTTTTCGGTGCTGCTTCCGCAAATCTGATTTCTGAGCGCATCCAGCGCTATTTTCCTGATGGCGCTGCGGTGCTGGTGCCGCAGTGTTCTTCCGGCTGGCTTGAGTCAACGACGCCGGGCGCTTTTGGCATGAACATGTGGGTGCAGGTGGATTCAAAAACGGTAAAGGACAAGATAACACAGCCGGTGACAAATCTCCTAGGAAAAGTGTTTGTTTCTGGCCGCCGGGACAAGGATGAACCTATCGCCACCGTTTCGCAATACACCTATGTTACCGACCACCTGCTGCGCTCTTTTCTTGACGCTCATCCGGAGATTGACCGCGCCCGGGTGTATGCCGGAGGATGCAGCGCCGGAGGGTATATGGCGCTGAATATGTGCCTCTCGTTCCCGGAAACATTTGCGGCGGCCTTCCCTGTCTGCGAGGCGTTCCCGGATGCAAAGATTACAGATGCCCAGATAGCTCAGCTTGCAGCGCTTCCGCTGTGGTTTGTTCACGCAAAGAATGATACGACGATTCCCCCGGAAAAATACGACATGCTGACAGTCGCCCGGCTAGAAGCGCAGGGCGCTAAAGACGTGCATTATACACTCTTCGACGATGTCCATGATACTACAGGCCGCTTTGAGCAGCCGCCTGAAGACGAGGATGACCCTCCGACCGGCCTTCCGTATCAGTACAGTGGACACAGTGTCTGGATATACGTGCTGAACGATGCCTGTTTTGATGGCGGGGAGTCTCTGTTTGCGTGGCTTTCCCGTCAGTCCCGCTAACCCGTCGGTAGCGCAGCTTACAATCATCTTAAAATAATTTGCATGATTCTGGTTTTGGGCTTACAATTATCTTTAATGAAGCGCTGCCAGAATATTGGCAGTTATTTTGGAGGTAGATTTATGAAAAGATTGATTGCTGCTGCTGCCTGTGCAGCCCTCACATTTGCAACTGTAGGCTGCAGCAAGAAGGAAGCTGCGAAAACCGGCGGCTCTGCTGTTGACGCGGAGTTTCAGACGCTCATCGATGCGGCAAAAGCAGAAGGAGCGCTGACCGTCTACGGTTCCTGCGAGGAAGAATATATTTCTGCTGCTGTTAAAAACTTTGAAAAGCTGTACGGTATTCCGACAAAGTACCAGCGCCTTTCTACAAGCGAAGTCTACACAAAGATTTCCGAGGAAAAAGGCCAGCCTTCAGCTGATGTCTGGTTCGGCGGCACGACAGACCCGTATAACGAGGCAACTGCTGCAGGTCTTTTGGAGCCGTATGCCGCCAAAAACGCAAAGAACCTTATCAGCGCTGATTACAAAGATCCTGACGGTTCATGGTACGGTATTTACAAGGGAATCCTCGGTTTTATGGTTAACCAGGAGGAGCTGAAGCGCCTGAACCTTGAAGCCCCCAAGACATGGGACGACCTCTTAAAGCCCGAGTATAAGGGGCTGATTATGCTTTCTAACCCGAACACTGCCGGAACTGCAAAGCTTGTCATCAACACGATGATTCAGATGAAAGGCCACGACGCCGCAATGGAGTACTTTAAGGCTCTGGACAAAAACGTTGCGCAGTACACAAAATCAGGCTCAGGCCCGTCAAAAATGGTCGGCCCCGGCGAATGTGTTATCGGCGTCGGCTTCCTGCATGACGGCATCTACCAGATTCTGCAGGGCTACACCAATATCGGTCTTGTCGTTCCCGCTGACGGCACTTCATTCGAAGTTGGTGCCACCGCAATCTTTAAGGGCGCCCAGCACCCTGCCGCCGCAAAACTCTGGATTGAGTATGCACTGTCGCCGGAATGCGTGAACCTTGCCAAAGGCTCCGGCAGCTACCAGTTCCTCGTGCTTTCAAACGCAGAGCAGCCAAAAGAAGCTACCCAGTTCGGCCTTGATATGAACAACACGATTAAGTACGACTTTGAGGATGCAAAGAAAAACAGCGCAAAATATGTTGAGGACTTCTTCAAGGCCATGGAAGGAAGCTCAAAGGATAAGTTCAAGACAAAATAAGGCATATATCTGCTGATACAAAAAAAACAGGCTCCCGGTAGAACCAGAGGCAGCGGGTAGGTTTGAGGCAGGTTCGCGCGGGCGAACTCAACTTGTGCGGGCGAGGGGCAAAGCCCCGAGTCCAATTTCAAATTCGCACAACCTTGGGTTCCAGCCCGCCGGTTCTGCCGGAAGCCTATGCCGTTGTGTTTGAATTGATTTTTTAGGAAAATATTAATGGCAAATACAAATCAGAGTCGTTCTCTGGAACGAAGAAAGTTTTTCGCTGACCCGGTGCTCATCGGCATGATTGGTGTGCTGCTGGTGTTCCTGGCGCTTTTTATCCTGTACCCGCTTTTGATGGTACTTTTAGACAGCCTGTTTGCCGAAGGCAGGCTGACGCTTTCCGTATTCCGACGAATCCTGAGCCTTGCCCGTTTCCGGCAGGCTTTTATCAATACGATTGTGCTGGGCTTTATTACCGGCATTGTTTCTACGGCAATCGGGCTTCTGTTTGCGTACGTGGAAGTGTATGTACGGCTTCGCACAAAGGTGCTTTCATCGCTCTTTCGGCTTGTGTCCATGCTGCCGATTGTCTCGCCGCCGTTTGTGCTTTCCCTTTCGATGATTATGCTTTTTGGCCGCAGCGGTATCATCACCCGCTCGCTTCTGCATATCTATGATTCGAATATTTACGGTCTAAAGGGCATCGCCATTGTCCAGATTATGACCTTTTTCCCGGTCTGCTATCTGATGCTTACGGGACTTTTAAAAAACATCGACCCGTCACTGGAAGAGGCCGCGCGCGATATGGGCGCTTCCCGGTGGAAGGTCTTTACAAGCGTTACTTTTCCGCTGCTGCTTCCCGGTTTAGGAAATGCCTTTCTCGTTACGTTTATTGAATCAGTCGCAGATTTTGCAAATCCTATGCTTATCGGCGGCTCGTATGATACGCTTGCAACGACGATTTACCTGCAGGTAACCGGCGCATATGATTCTACCGGCGCTGCCGCAATGAGCGTCGTGCTCCTTTCGCTTACCGTCGTGCTCTTTTTGATTCAGAAATACTATCTGGAAAAGAAGACTGCCGCTACGCTTACCGGAAAAGCAAGCCGCGCTCGCATGCTGATTACCGACACCAGCGTGCGCATTCCGCTTTCTGTGCTCTGTGGGGCCGCAAGTGCATTCGTCCTCCTGCTGTATGTGATGGTGCCGTTCGGCGCGCTCTTTAAGCTGTGGGGGCGCAATTACGGGCTTACATTCAAATGGTTTTCCTACATGTTCCGCACGAGCGGCATTAAGGCATTCAACGATTCTTTCGTGCTCTCGCTGATTGCAGCCCCGCTTACAGCGCTTCTTTCCATGGTTATTTCATACCTTGTTGTTAAAAAGAAGTTCCGCTCAAAGGGATTCATCGAGTTTGTGTCCATGCTTGCAATGGCGGTTCCCGGCACCGTTTTAGGTATCGGCTACATCCGCGGCTATGCGAACGGGCTTTTCCGTACCGGCGTGATGTCGAGCCTGTACGGCACCGGCCTCATATTGATTATCGTGTTCATTGTGCGCTCGCTTCCGACCGGCACGCGGAGCGGCATCTCGGCCTTGCGTCAGATTGACAAGTCGATTGAAGAAAGTGCCTACGACATGGGGGCTGGAAGTGCGCGCGTGTTCATGACGGTGACGCTTCCGCTTATCCGCGACTCGTTCTTTTCAGGCCTTGTCACGGCATTTGTGCGCAGCATTACGGCAATTTCGGCGATTATACTTTTGGTAACGCCAGATTTTCTTTTGATTACCTGTCAGATTAACGAGCAGGCGGAAAAGGGAAATTACGGTATTGCATGCGCTTATGCAACGGTACTCATCATCATTACCTATGGCGCAGTCCTGCTTATGCGCCTGGGAATACGCTTTTTCGGAACAAGCCGGAAGATAAAAGAGTAAGAAAAAAAACGCAGATTTTACAGATGGCTAGAGATTAGTTTGGAATGATAATCTTTTTGCCGTGCTGTATGCGAGAAAAAATGGAGGAAATATGCCTGTTGAAAAGAAAGGTGTGAGATTAGACCATATATCAAAGATTTATCAGGATCCCAAGACGGGAAAGGATTTTTATGCGGTAGAGGATACGACGCTTGACATTAAGCCTGGCACCTTCGTCACCCTGCTTGGCCCGAGTGGCTGCGGAAAGACGACGACGCTCCGCATGATTGCAGGGTTTGAAAGTCCCGACGAGGGCGAAATTTATCTGGGCGGCGAGGCTATCAACGCACTTCCGCCGAATAAGCGGGATACGGCGATGGTGTTCCAGAGCTATGCGCTTTTGCCGCATTACAACGTGTTCGACAACGTTGCCTACGGCCTGAAAATCAGAAAGCTTCCTAAAGAAGTAATCCGCGAAAAAGTTATGACCATCCTGAAGCTTGTCGAGATGGAAGGCATGGAAGGGCGTATGACAAACCAGCTTTCAGGCGGCCAGCAGCAGCGCGTCGCCCTTGCCCGCGCACTTGTCATGGAGCCGGGCGTACTTTTGTTTGACGAGCCGCTTTCAAACCTGGACGCAAAGCTCCGCGTGACGATGCGCACCGAAATCCGCAAAATTCAGCAGAAAGTCGGCATTACCGCCGTGTATGTCACGCACGACCAGAGCGAGGCCATGAGCATTTCCGACCAGATCATCATCATGAGTAAAGGCAAGGTTGAGCAGATTGGAAGCCCGCGCGACATTTACTATCGCCCAAAGAACAAGTTTGTCGCAGACTTTATCGGCGAGGCAAATTTCCTCGACGCTGCAGTGCTTGCAGTAAACGGAGAAGGGGAAGCTGCTACCGCGACTATCTCTGTTGCTGGCACAACGCTTGATGTTGCTAACTACGCGGGTATTTCCGTGGGTAGCTGTGCATCGCTTGTGCTGCGTCCCGAAAACGTATCGCTTGCAGAAAACGGCGTGTTAAGCGGCACCGTCACTTTCAGTACGTTCATGGGCGCCTACCAGTACTATCAGGTAGACGTCGGCGGAAAGAACGTAAACATTACCGATTATAATCCGCTCGGAAAAAAAGTGTACCAGGCGGGTGAGAAAGCCTCTCTTGTATTCGACACTAAGGGCGTGTACATCCTATAATCGCTTCGTAAAAGCCCGGAAAATCTTTCTGGAGACGGACCGGGCGCCCGGTCTGGGCGTTCAAAAAACAATGTTCTGATGTGCCGGTGCAGGCTGTTATGTCTGTGCCGGCTTTTTTCATCTCGTAGCCGATGGTAAGCCGCACGCCGGTAAACTCCTTTACAAAGACATGGATTTCAACCTTGTCGGCAAATGTGGTCGTCTGCTTGTAGTTGCAGGTGACGGAAAGCACCGGCGAGGAGATGCCTGCCGCTTCAAGTTTGTCAAATCCCCAGCCCAGCTGATCAAGAAAATCTACACGGGCTTCTTCCATCCAGCGGATATAATTTGAATGGTGGGTGATTGCCATTTTGTCTGTTTCGTAATAATGGACGGTATGAACATAGTTTTTCATGGCTGGTATTGTAGCGACAGAGAGTCATCAGGGCAAGCTGAATGCAGTTTAATTTGAGATTCCCCTCCGGTGGTGCTATAATGATGAATCTCACGACTTTGATGATGATTTTGACGATTTTCAGGAGGACAGTATGAGCATAGCGTATTCAAAAGAACAGGAATATCATATCGCGCTTAAAAAGGGGGACGCGGGCCGCTTTGTCATTTTGCCGGGCGATCCGAAACGGTGCAAGAAAATCGCAGAATATTTTGATGAGCCAAGGCTTATCGCTGATAACAGGGAGTATGTAACCTGGACGGGATATCTTGAAGGCGAAAAAGTCAGCGTTACATCCACCGGAATCGGCGGTCCGAGTGCGGCTATCGCCATGGAAGAGCTTGTGCATGTCGGCGCGGATACCTTTATCCGGATTGGCACGAGCGGCGGCATGTCCCTCGATGTTCAGGCTGGAGATCTTGTTGTTGCCAGCGGCGCAATCCGTGCGGAAGGTACTTCGAAGGAGTATGTGCCGGTAGAGTTTCCTGCGGTCGCTCATATTGACTGCGTGAATGCTCTTGTGCAGGCGGCAAAAAAACTTAAAAAGCCCTATCATGTGGGAATCGTTGAGTGTAAAGATTCATTTTATGGGGAGCTGGAGCCGGAAACAAAGCCTCTGTCTTACGAACTGAAGAGCCGCTGGGAGGCGTGGAAGCGCGCCGGTGCAAAAGTCAGCGAGATGGAAAGCGCCGCCCTGTTCATTGTTGCCAGCTGCCTTGGCGTCCGGGCTGGAACCGTGCTTTTGTGCATGGATAATCAGGAACGCCGGAAAGCGAACTTGCCCGACAGCCTGGTTCACGATACGGGTGCTGCCATTCAGGTGGCAGTGGAAGCTGTCCGCAGCATGATTCTTGAGGAGCGGCAGCAGAAATAGCGGCTGGACATTTTTTGCCTGAAGGTCGGATAGTCTTCGCAATTACATCGAAATATTGTATAAATTGCAAGATTCTACTAGAATATGTAACACTTTTCATATGCATCTATTTTTGGGAGATTTTGACTATGTCTGATACAGAAGTAAGAGTCAGATATGCCCCGTCACCGACGGGTATGCAGCATATTGGCGGCGTGCGTACCGCCCTTTTCAATTATCTTTTTGCCCGCTCTAAAGGCGGAAAATTTATTCTGCGCCTTGAAGACACTGACCGCACTCGCTATGACGAAAAATATGTTCAGAACCTGTACGACACCATGGCCTGGCTCGGCATCGACTGGGACGAAGGCGGCGACAAGGGCGGCGAATACGGCCCGTACGTGCAGAGCGAGCGCTTTGAGCTCTACAAAAAATACGCAGAGGAGCTGGTCGCAAAAGGTGAGGCATACTACTGCTTCTGCGACGCAGAGCGCCTTGAGCGCATCCGCAAAATCCAGACTGAAAACAAAATGGCTCCCGGCTATGACCGTAACTGCCGCCACCTGACCGAAGATGAGGTCAAGGCGAATCTTGCTGCCGGTAAGCCCTACGTTATCCGCCTTAAGGTGCCGCTTGAAGGCGAGACTGTGTTCCACGACCACCTGCTTGGCGACATTACCTGGAAGAACGAGGATATCAGCCCGGATCCTGTTCTGCTTAAAAGCGACGGTTTCCCGACGTATCACCTGGCAAACATCGTAGATGACCACTTGATGAAGGTGACGCACGTCATGCGCGCTCAGGAATGGATTCCGTCAACTCCGCTCCATGTGCAGATGTACCGCTCTTTTGGCTGGGAGCATCCGGAGTTCTGCCATCTTCCGATGGTAAACGGCTCTGACGGAAAGAAGCTTTCTAAGCGCCATGGCTCAACAAGCCTGAACGAATTCCGCGCACGCGGCTATCTGCCGCAGGCAATCATCAATTATGTTGCTTTGCTCGGCTGCTCATACGAGGAAGGCCGCGATTTCTACACGCTTTCAGAGCTTGCCGAAAACTTCAAGCTTGAGCATTTGAACAAGGCTCCGGCTGTATTCGACTACAAAAAGCTTGAGTTCTATAACGCAAACTATATCCGCCAGCTTTCCACCGAAGAGCTGTACAAGTGGACGCTTCCGTTCATCACTGGTACTGGAGACGCAACGCTCGAAATCAATCCGGATAACCCGCAGCCAAAGCCGAATGTCGGACCGCAGTTCTCCGGGGTTGCAATGGGAGAAGACGGCGAGCCGTACTGCGTAGACAAGAGTATGAACATGACAAGCGCTGACGTAAAGAAGACCCTCATGGGGCTTATGCCGCTTATTCAGGAGAGATTGAAGTTCCTGACAGAAGCCGCAGAAATGGTTCACTTTATGTTTACCGAGCACGCACCCCTTGCCGCAGAGCAGGTGGTGCCAAAGAAGCTTGACCTTGCAAAGACCAAGGAAGTGCTTGAAGCTGCGAAGGAATTTGTTGCTAAGGTGTTTGAAACCGACCACGAGACTGCAGAAGCTTTTGCAAAAGAAACCGCCGAAAAGCTCGGAATCAAGCTTGGCGACTTTATGATGCCTGTCAGAATGGCAGTGACCGGAAGCCGCGTTTCTCCGCCGCTTATCGGCTCAATCGCTGTTCTTGGAAAAGAGCGCGCACTTGCCCGCATCGAGCGCCAGCTTGCAGCACTGTAGCCTGTAAGCGCTTTATATAAAGCAAACGCCGCAAACGGTTTCCCGTTTGCGGCGTTTTTTTTTACGGCTCGTAAGATGAGCGCGTGGAATCCTTGCGTGCAGCTACAGACAGCTACAGCGCAGCTTCGTGTCCGTACACCTCAATTTGCGAAAGCGCGGGGAAGGGGGACGGAGCATCTTCGTCTTTCAGCAGCTCTTTAAGTGTCAGCGCTGTTATGGTCTTTGGCTCAAACGTAAACACATGCGGCTCCCGGCTTTTCTGCATGGGAAGCGAAAGCGTGCTTCCGTCACTGAATAAAACGGTCGCCTGCTTCCAGTAGTTGTCGTGCGGAAAATCTGCGCGCGTTACAAGTACAAGCCGGTCTACCGTTACTGCCCTGCCAAAATCAAGATGAAGTTCTGCATTCGGATCCTTATTTATGCCCCAGGATTCATAGGGCCAGGCACCGTGGCTTTCGTTTGCAGTATTGCCGTTGATTGCATTGCGCGCGGCAAAGACTGATTCGCCGCGGGTTTCGATGTTTGCGCTTGCGTGCGGAAAAAAGCTTGCATTTGCAGCTGTGTCGTGGCTGTTAAAGGCAAGATTCCGGTAACTTGCAATTTCATCTTCTGTTGCATAGCGCACGCGCAGTAAATGAAGGCTTCCGTTAAACGTCTTTGGATTGTAGGAAAGCCGCTTTTCGGCAAATGGAATTATAAAGCGGTAAGTTTCTTCGGTGGCGTACACTAAAGCCGGGTCGAGTGCGTCATCGAGCTGTAAAAGCAGGTGAGCGCCACGTCTTGCGGTGACGGTTATGGTGTCGCCTTCTGCATAGTCTGCAGTGTAAACCAGATTGAGCCATGTTGCGGCCTTTGGAGCGCATTCGGTGTCTGCCTGCGAAGCATGTGCAAGCAGTTCGCCTGCTGCATTGTGTATTGAAATAGAAAGTGCTGTCATGGAAGAAAAGTGTAGCGCCAGAGACGTCGGCTGTCTAGAGTGCACTCGTATTGGGGGGGGCTTTGCGGCAGCAGACATCTGCACGTGGCTGCTTATTGTAAGCAAGCTTCGGCAGATTTCTGATGAAGATGTATGCACAGCGCCCGTGTAAGCGTGCGCTGGCAGCGTATGCAGGCGGTTTTATTCTGCCGCTGTTACTGCGACAGGTTCAATAATTGCCGTTACGATTTCCTCTTTGTCTCCGCGCTGAAGCACCAGATTGATGATTGCCGATTGAACGCGTAACAGATCGAAGGAAACGGAAGTCTCCTCTGCGAGCACGTCTGATTCTTCTCCGCTGAGTGAATAATCCATGCTCGTTGAGATAATCAGCTGATCGAGTGCATAGAGGCGCTGTGAAAGACTGTTTCCTGCGCTGACAGTTTCTGCTGTCGCTCCGGTATCTGCTGTCGCGAGGTCCTGACCTTCAAGAAAAAGGTGCTGCGTTTTTCCATTGTACTGAATGGTTGACTTTGCCCACTGAATGGTTACATCGCTTGATTGAGTGTTCGAAATGCTGACCTGAAAATCAGTGAATCCTCTGTGCGTGTAATGGGGTTCTACGGTTACCGCTACCCCTCCTGCTGGACTGACCGTTGTTTCGTACTGTACCGGTGCTTCCGGGGTAGATGCACAGCTGAAGAAAAGCATTGCTGTAGAAAAAGCTGTCAGAATGTTGAAAATCTTAGAGTTTTTCATGGAATTTTACCCTCCATATGAAATAATTGTAAAACTTTACATAGTATTTGTATTGTATTCAATGTAATATTCCGCAGCATTTTTGTGCCATAACATTTTATTATTACTGGCAGGAACTGAACGTACGTTCGCCTGAGAGAAACTGCTTGCCTATCTTTGTGCATGTTACTATAATTATGCAAAAATTAACGCAAGGAGTGCATAATTATGCAGTTTGTAGACGGCGGCGTGACCGCTCCTTTAGGATTTACCGCAAACGGAATCCTCAATCACATTAAGGCAAGCCGAAAGACTCCCGATACGGCTCTTATTTACAGCGAAAAGCTGTGTACTTGTGCCGGCGTCTTTACGCAGAATCGCGTTAAGGCAGAGTGCGTAAAGCTTACCAAGGCGCATATTGCGGACGGAAAAGCGCAGGTTGTCATCGCAAACAGCGGTAATGCAAATGCCTGTACCGGCGCTCAGGGATACGCAAATGCGGAGAAAACTGCAGCATGCGTGGCACAGACGCTCGGCTTGAATGCAAACGACGTGCTTGTCTGCTCGACCGGTGTTATCGGCCAGCAGCTTCCGGTAGAAAAAATCACTGACAATCTTAAAACGCTCGCTGATGGTCTTAGCAAGCAGGGACACGAGACAGCCCGGCAGGCAATCATGACCACCGACACGCAGCACAAAGAGTGTGCCGTCAAAACTGAAATCGGCGGAAAGACTGTCACGCTCGGCACGATGGCAAAAGGCAGCGGCATGATTCACATTAACCTGGGAACCATGCTCGGTTTTATTACGACTGACTGCGCTATTTCCCGCGACATGTTGCAGAAAGCGCTTTTGGAAAGCGCGCAGGGAACCTACAACTGCGTTTCGATTGACGGCGACACGAGCACCAACGACACGCTGCTCATCCTTGCAAACGGCATGGCAGGCAACGCCGAGATTACTTCTGCAGGCGCAGACTACGATGCCTTCCTCGCCGCATTGAATGCGCTCAACACACAGATGGCAAAGAAAATTGCGGCAGACGGCGAGGGCGCTACCCGCCTGATTACCTGCAATGTGTCTGGAGCCGACACCGTGCAGAACGCACGAGGCCTTGCAAAAGCGGTCATCTGCTCCAACCTGGTAAAAGCCGCCTTCTTTGGCCGCGACGCAAACTGGGGACGCATCTTAGACGCGATGGGCTACTCTGGCTTTAACTTTACGCCCGAAAAGACGAGCGTAAGCTTTGTAAGCCGCGCAGGCGCTAAGCGCTATTTTGCAGACGGCGAGACCAACGGCGGGGAAGAAAGTCGCATTATGGTCTTTGAAAACGGCGTTCCGCTGAACTTTGACGAAGACAAGGCAAAAGCCATTTTGAGCGAAGAAGCCGTAGAAATCATGGTCGAACTGCAGGACGGAAATGCCAACGGCACCGCCTGGGGCTGCGATTTGACCTATGACTACGTAAAAATCAATGGGGACTATCGAACTTAAAAACGACCTCCCTGTCGTTTTTAAGTTCAACAGAAAGACACTGTGTGTCTTTCTGCCGGGCTTTTTATTTGAGCGCCTCCATGCGCCGTGCATGTGGGGTTTTTAGGGGCGGAGCCCCTAAAGCGTGCCGGGAAGCGGTGGGGGCTTGGGGGCGGGGAAACCCTCGCTTCGCAGTAGGGGGTGTCCCCGCCCCCAAAATAAGGGGTATGGGGCTCGCCCCATGAGGAGTAAAAAATGGCTGATATGACAGATCCGCGCCTGGATAACCAGGCCTGGAGTAACGTACTGGTGCAGGCGCTGCCGTATTTTAGACACTGGGTTGGAAAGATTGTCGTTGTAAAATACGGTGGAAACGCCATGCTGAACGAAGAGCTTAAAAAAGACGTGATGGAAGATATCGTGCTTTTGAATACCGTGGGCATTCATGTTGTTCTGGTGCACGGCGGCGGGCCGGAAATCAACCACATGCTTGAGCGCGTCGGAAAAGAAAGCAAGTTCGTAAACGGGCTTCGCTACACCGATGCCGAGACGATGGAAATCGTGCAGATGGTTTTGACCGGTAAGCTCAACAAAGACATCGTCGGCATTCTGTTGCAGGAAGGCGGCCGGGCAGTCGGTTTATCCGGCGTGGACTCGGGGCTTTTGCGTGCAAAGAAAATCAGCAAGGATGGCGCTGATCTTGGCTTTGTGGGCGAGGTGACCGAAGTGCATCCCGAAATCATTCAGTCGCTTTTGGATCAGGGCTTTATCCCGGTTGTAAGCACGGTCGCGCTGGGCGAGCAGGGAGACATGGCTCGCTACAACATTAACGCCGACACAGCCGCCGCAAAGATTGCCGTGGCGCTTAAGGCCGAAAAGTTCGTGCAGCTGACCAATGTGCCGGGCGTTTTGCGTGACATAAACGACCCCTCGTCTCTTATCCAGCGCATCCACATTGCTGACGTGCAGAAGTTTATTGACGATGGCACGATTGCTGGCGGCATGATTCCGAAAATCGAATGCTGCATGCTCGCCCGTAATGGCGGCGTGCCAAGAACGCATATCATCGACGGACGCGTTCCGCACTCCCTGCTGATAGAGATGTTCTCCGACCGCGGTATCGGCACGATGATATATTAGAATCCGACATCCATGTCGGATTCTAATAAGCGAGAAGCCTGCGGCTTCTCGTCGTGCATGTATTGATGCGCGCATCCATGCGCGGCAGGATGGCGCTGCTTAGAAAGCGTGTCAAAGCAGCGAGTTTGCGTCCGCAAACTCGTTGAATAAAAAATTACAGGACGTAATTTTTTATTCGCGGTATCGGCACGATGATTTACTAGTATCGATGGTTTACTGAAACGAGTCCGGCGTGTGTCGGATTTGTTTCTACGAGAAGCATTTTGCTTCTCGCGCGCATGGAAGATGACGGCTCTTTTTAATAAAAAATACAGATTTTGATTCATTTTTCTTTTCAATATACATTTCATAATGTATACTGAAAGATATGGATATTGAAGATGATGTATATGAACTAGAGCCACT
>JAILRG010000041.1 GCA_024698325.1 Treponema sp. | reverse complement strand
CCTCTTATTTTTTATCTCATCTGATTTAATGAATCGAATAGAAACAAACAAAAAAATGCCGGGCTGTTTTTACGACAGGTGCCAAAACGGACGCGAGGGAAACTCGGACGCGAAAACCGACTTGTGCGGGCGAGGGGCAATGCCCCGAGACCAATTTCCAATTCGCACAACCTCGGTTTTCTAACGGACGACGTTGACCGGAAGTCCGTTTTGGCTTCAGCCGATAGTGTCAGCCCGGTATTGTTTTAGTACTTGCGGTTCGGAAGCTCATCAGCTGCTTTGCGTGCGTTGCCGATGCCGTTCTTGTCGAACACGAGTTCGGTTACGTACTGAATCTTGCTGTCGATCGTGCCGCCTTTTTCGAGCTTCTGGATGATTTCAGCTACGCGCGGACCGTGGAGCGGGTTACATTCGACTGCGCAGTTGATTTCGTCGCCGTTGATCATGCGGTTAAAGGTTTCGCGGACAGCGTCAAAGCAGATAACGATGATGTCTTTGCCCGGAACTTTGCCTGCTGCTTTGATAGCGTCGATTGCGCCCCATGCCATGTTGTCGTTCTCTGCGTATACAACGTCGATTTTCGGTGTTGATTTCAGGATAGATTCCATGACTTCCTGGCCTTTAGCCTGAGTGAACTCGCCGGTCTGCTGAGCGACAAGTTTCCAGTTCGGGTGAGCTTTGATGCCTTCTTCCAGACCCTGAGTGCGGCCAATCTGAGCAGATGCGCCGATGGTTCCCTGCAGGTCTACGATGTTGATTGTTTCGTTTTCGCGGCCGACTGATTTGAGGTATGCTTCAAGCCATTTTACGCCGTCCTGGCCTTCTTTCAGGAAGTTGCCGCCGACCCAGGCGAGGTACAGGCTTTCGTCAGAAACTTTCATCTGGCGGTCTGACAGAATGACCGGAATGCCGGCTTTTTTTGCTTCCTGCAGAACGGTCTCCCAGCCGGTTTCGACAACCGGAGCGACGACGATGTAGTCAACGTCCTGCTGGATGAAGTTACGGATAGCCTTAATCTGATTTTCCTGCTTCTGCTGAGCGTCGTCAAAAATCAGCTTGTAGCCGTTTGCTTCGGTAAATGTTGATTTGAAAGACTCGGTGTTTGCAAGGCGCCAGTCTGATTCAGCGCCAACCTGTGCATAGCCGATTGTGATGAGTTTTTTTGCGCTGGAAGCGGAATCCGCTTTCTTGCTGCAAGAAACAGCCATGGTTGCGCAGAGCGCTGCAGCTGCTGCGACGGCAACTTTTGCCAATTTTTTCATACTTTTGTCCTCCTGGAACGTATTGAAATCGTATGATTTAGAGTAAATCCAGAAGGAGCATAAGTACATGAATTATTTTACTGAATAAAGTTGAATATTTTACGATTCCTGCGCATCTGCAGTCTGTGGGCGCTTATAGGCGGAAAGCCATTCCCTGATTGGCTCATACCATACGCCTGCAGTCTTTGCTTTTTCCAGATAGGCGCGGTAGGTAAAAAGAATGTGCGCGCGAACCGCTTTTGCATTATCCGGAGAAATTTCCTCTGGAGTAGACGTCTTGAACATGTCGTCGATAAAGGCTTCGATGACTCGAGGCTTTACCAGATCAGGAAACTGCGCCGTCATCATATAGAACGCCGCCGGAATGCAGTTGACGCTGTGCTGTTTTACGAACAGTACTGACTCTGCGATGGCGACTGCCTCGGCGTACAGCGACTGGTTCCAGCGCGTTTTTTCCGCCTCTGTAAGCTGCTCGCGTTCAAACAGGTCCCGGAAGAACGTAAAGCAGAGCACGACGATTGCGATATGCAGGCTTGGCACACACAAAAGGTGCGGGTCTGCGCCGTGAATCAGCTTGAAAAGCTTGTCGCCCTTGTAATCGGGGCGGTCGGTAGTCGACAGGTAGCCTGCGTATACTTTGCCGGCGCTCTGGTAGGTCTTTTTAATCGCCTCCAGCCACTGGTTTCCCAGACCGACGCCTTTCCACAGGCCGAACCGTTCGGTAAGCATGGTCAAAGGTTCAATCCAGAAGTCAATAAAGCGGAAATACACGCTTACTTTTTGCGGCAAAAACGGTACGGTTTTATCAAGCGGATGGTCTACATGAATGACCGGCACATGCGAAAGGTGCCACACATGCGCATACTGGCGCACCAGGTAATTTCTGATGACTGCTATAAAAAAGCGGATGGTGGTGCAGATGGCGCGGGGATGGGTAAAGCGGATAACGTAAGCCTTTAGCGTACTGAAATCGGTAAGAGGCCTGCTGCTTACCCGGGCGATGCGTTTTTCTTGGAGTGTCATAGCGGAGATACTAGCATAAAAAAGGGATCCCGAACAAGCCTGATAAAACTTTCCGGGAATCCCCTTTTTAATTACGAGCCGAATACTTCCTTTGCGACAGCTACGCTTGCCATGGCGTCCTTTGCGTAGTAGTCGGCGCCGATTTTTGTTGCGTAGTCGGCTGTAAGCACAGCGCCGCCTGCCATAATCTTGCAGGTTTTGCCTTTCTCGGCGAGCGCGGCGCGGAGCTTTACAATGATGTCTTCCATGTTACCCACAGTGGTGGTCATAAGGGCGCTTAGGCCGACGAGCTTTATGTCGTTTTCCAGCACGGCGGAAATGATTTTCTCTGCCGGGACGTTTTTCCCCAGGTCAAGCACGGTGTAGCCGTAGTTTTCGAGCATGGCTTTGACAATGTTTTTTCCGATGTCGTGAATGTCGCCGAAGACGGTGGCAATCACGATGGTGCCGCGGCTTTCCTGTCCGGTACCGCTTTCTTCCAGGTGCTGCTTTATGACGGCAAAGGCATTGCTTACCGTGTCTGCGCTTAAAAGCAGCTGCGGAAGAAATTTGGTGCCTTTTTCAAAGTCCTTGCCGACAAGGTCAAGCGCGGGCACGATGCAACGGTCGATGATTTCTACCGGCTGTTTGCCTGCTGCAAGCAGACTGCGGGCAGCTTCGGAGGATTTATCTTTAAAGCCCTTGCAGATAATATCGATGAGCGCACGCTCCTGCGGTGTGGCGTCAGCTGGAACGGCACTCGGAGCTGATTCGACGACCTTTGCCTGTGCGGGAGCTGAGGAGGCGGCAGAGCCTTCTGTAAGCACGGCGCCGGAGGCGACTTTTGCTGCCAGTGCGTAGGGAGACTCGTTTCCGGTGTAGCGCTCGATGTAAGAGAGGCAGTTTTCGTCAAAGCCTGCAAGCGCACGGTAGCCGTAGTAGGTTTCCATCATCGGCTCTAAAAGCGGGTTTATGATGCAGGCGTCCAGACCGGAGTACAGCGCCATTGCAAAAAAGCGGCTGTTGATGATGTCGCGGCGGGGAAGGCCAAAGCTGATATTTGACACGCCGAGTACAAAGCGCAAGCCCTGTTCTCCGTATTCGCGCTTGAGTATTTCAATGGCACGCAGTGTCTCCAGCGCCTCTTTCTGCTGGCTCGAGACGGTTAGCGTGAGCGTATCTATCAGTATGTCGCGCGGCAGAATGCCGTATTTTGCCGCTTCAGTGATGATTTTTCTGGCAACAGCGGCCCTGCCTTCTGCCGTGGGGGCAATTCCCGCTTCGTCAATGCAGAGCGCAACGAGCGAGCCGCCGTAATGCGCGACAATCGGAAGCACCGCATCCATCACATCCCTGCGGCCGTTTACGCTGTTTACAAGCGCTTTTCCGTTGTAGTACCGCAGGGCTTTTTCGAGCACTGCGCTTTCGCTTGAATCTATCTGGAGCGGCGTGGAGAAAGCTCCCTGTATGGTTTTAACCGCGCGGAGCATTGTTTCTGCTTCGTCAATGCCGGGAAGTCCCACGTTCACGTCAAGGAGCTGGGCGCCGGCGTTAATCTGGCTTTCGGCTTCGTCAAGCACAAACTGCATGTTGCCGGCTAAGAGCGCTTCCTTGCATTTTTTCTTTCCGGTGGGGTTGATTCGTTCACCGATTATCTGGGGGCCTGCGCTTCCGCCAATCTGAACCGTACGGTTGTAAGAACAGACAAACATTGCGTTTTTTGCCTGCAGCGAATGCCCGTTCTGCGCCGCTTCTGCTGGCATGGGGGCTACGGATGCGTTTTCTGTATGGGCTGTAGCTGCAGGGGCTGCTTCGGCGGGCGACGCGGTAGCTTCTGCGGGCATGGATCCGGCGGGCGCTGTATCGCCTGCCGGGACGTTTTCGCAGAGCGTGCGCAGCGCGTGTATGTGTGCGGGTGTGGTGCCGCAGCAGC
Organism: Treponema sp.; assembly: GCA_024698325.1. Lineage (GTDB taxonomy): Bacteria > Spirochaetota > Spirochaetia > Treponematales > Treponemataceae > Treponema_D. The sequence goes on along the minus strand of JAILRG010000041.1, from coordinate 21,156 downwards.
CGCCGAGCAGGGCGCAGCCGGTCTTGCGGTTTACGAGCTGGCTTTTGGCAAAGGTGTCCGGCTGTACCAGGAACACGGTCCGGCCCTTTTGCACGACCGGAAGGCCGGCATTCGGTTGGGCGAGCACCGGCGTGTGGGAATATGCGCAGAACTGGCGGGCGAGTTCCTCGTCCTCTTCCAGGCTGCCGCCGCAGTTAAAGCCGAGCACGTCGGGGCGTAATGCTTCAAGGTACGTGACGACGGTAAGTACGTCGGCACCTGTCAGCGTGCGAAGGTTATTCTGGAAGGTCGCTGTTGCAACGACAGCCATGTTCGTGTTTTCGCGCACGGCAAGGATTGCGGCCTTCATCTCGTAAAGGTCGCTCATTGTTTCGATTATGGCAACTTCGGCGCCAGCAGCTTCTGCTGTCATTGCGGCAAACTTGTAGCTTTCGTAGGCTTCATCAAAAGAAAGGTCACCCATCGGCTCTAAGAGGCGGCCAATCTGACCGGTGTCCCATGCGATGTAGTGCGGGGTGTCTGCGTGGTCGCAGCCGGTTGCGTGGTCACTACCGGCCATGCGGGCGCTGTCTGTTGCATGGTCACTGCCGGCCATGCGGTCGCTGTCAGTTGCATGAGCGCTGCCAGCAGCCTCACACTCGCGGACCGCTTCCTGCATAAGACGCACTGCCGCGGTAATGTATTCTGCACAGCGGGTCTTTGCCTCTTCCATTGAGCAGCCTTCACCTGCAATCTTTATCGGGTTTGCGCCGAAGGTGTTTGCCGTGAGCACGTTTGCGCCCGCATCCAGGTACTGGCGGTGAATGCTTTTTATGATTTCGGGATGAGAGAGACTGAGGTCTTCTGGGATGCCGTATTCATTCGGCTTGATTCCCGAAGCCTGAATCATTGTACCCATGCCGCCGTCAAAAAAAACGGGGCGTCCGGCTGCTATCTGTTCCTGAAGGAATGTACGGAAGTCTTTTTTTACCATGTTGCTATGAATAGTATCGGGATATGAATGTTTGGGCAAGCGGTACAAACAGGCTCTTGTACTCTCTGGCTCTGGTGAGGGAATATCTGCTATACTTTCCATCATGGAAAACAGAGAAGTAAAAAAAGGCTTGATTCTTGAAGGTGGTGCAATGCGCGGAATGTTCACGTCCGGCGTGCTGGATGTGTTTATGGAAAACGGCGTCTCTTTTGATGGCACGGTTGGAGTTTCTGCGGGAGCGACCTTCGGTTGTAATTTTAAGTCCCGGCAGATTGGCCGCGCAATCCGGTACAACAAAAAATATGCGCACAACTGGCGCTATTGTTCCCTGCGCTCACTCCTGCTTACCGGCGACTTATACGGAGCTGATTTCTGCTACAACCGGCTTCCCAATGAGCTTGATTTGTTTGACCTTTCGGTATACCGCTCCAATCCGATGGAATTTTACTGCGTTGCATCAGACTGCAGGACGGGAAAGCCTGTGTACAAGAAGCTCGAAACCTGCGATGAACACGACCTTGTCTGGATGCGTGCCAGTGCCTCTATGCCGCTTGCAAGTCGCGTGGTAGAAATCGATGGCTATGAACTTTTAGACGGCGGCATGACCGACTCCATTCCGCTGCGTTTTTTTGAAAGCCTCGGCTACAACCGCAATGTGGTGATTCTGACGCAGCCGCGCTCGTTCCGGAAAAAGCCTGCAAGCCTCATGTGGCTTATAAAGCGGGCGCTTCGTGCCTACCCTAAACTGGTAGACGCGATGAAAAATCGTCACCTTGTCTATAATGCTGAAACTGCAGATGTCTTTGAAAAAGAGTCTCGCGGAGATGTATTTGTTATATGTCCAGAAAAGCCGCTTGGTATAAGCCGCACCGAAAAAAATCCTGATGAGCTTGAGCGGGTATATGCTGAAGGGAGGCGGACTGCAACAAAGCTGCTTCCTGAACTGCGCTCGTTTTTAAGCCGCAGCGTGTAGTGGCTTAAAGGAGAGCCTTGCCTTTCACCACAGGCTCTCGCAGCTTGTGGCGAAAGCCTCTCGGTCTGTCGCGGCCGCAGCTCGTGGTGACAGGTGATAACGCTTCCGCAGTTTGTGGCGACAGGAGACTGCCGCCGGTGTATCCGCCTTAAGCCCCAATCAGCCCGTTTGTCGCAGCCGTGATGCTGTCGATGTTCTGCATGATTGCACGGGCAACTTTTGGCTTATTCATCGTGTAGATGTGAATGCCGCGCACGCCGTTGGAAATCAAGTCGATAATCTGGTCGGTTGCGTAGGCGATGCCAGCCTGCCACATTGCCTCAGGGCTGTCGCGGAATTTGTCGCAGAGCGACAAAAGCTTTCTCGGAATATATGCATTCGACAAATCCACCATGCGGTTTACCTGGCTTGCGTTTGTCACCGGCATGATGCCCGCGATGACCGGCACGTGAATGCCTGCCGCCTGCAAGCGGTACAAGAAGCTGTAGAGCATGTCGTTGTCAAAGAACATCTGCGTGGTAAGGAAATCAACGCCAGCGTCGACCTTGTGCTTTAAGTTTTCGATGTCGCTGTCGCGGTTACGGCTTTCGGGGTGTCCCTCGGGGTAGCACGCGCCGCCCACGCAGAAGCCTTCGTTTTTGAGCAGAGTCACCAGGTCGCTTGCATGTGTCAGACCGGACGGGAATACGTTTTCGCCTTCAGCCATGTCGCGGGGCATGTCGCCGCGCAGTGCAAGCACGTTTTTGATGCCCATCGCCTTGTAGGATGCGATTGCGTCTTCCATCTGCGTGCGGGTTGAGCGCACACAGGTCAGGTGTGCAAGGGCAGTCGTATCCTGCTTTTCGACGGAAGCTGCAATCTCGGCAGTGTTTCCCTGCGTAGTTCCGCCTGCACCGAAGGTGATGCTGATAAAATCGGGGTGGAGCGAGACAAGCTCCGTCGCCGACTGCTTTACGCTTTCCAATCCGTCCTGCTTTTTCGGCGGGAAGATTTCAAAAGAAACGCTGACTTTACGTTTTGCAAGAATCGCACTGATGTCCATGCACACCTCTTTTAAAAGATTCCGGCATAGGGCCGGAATGACAGTTAGTTTTTATAAAAATTAATCAGACAGCCCGCAAGAATAATCTTGCGCTCGTCATCGGTCAAGTCGCCGGTAGAAAGCTCGAATGACTGCACGCTGCCGTCAGCTTTCACTGCGTATGCGGTAACCGTCGGCAGCTTTTCTGCAACCATCTTCTTAACGTCAGGAATGAACACGTAGTCGCCGTTTGCAAACGGCAGGTTCTTGTCGCCGTCCTTGTAGATGAACGGAAGCATGCCCCAGTTAATCAGGTTCGAGCGGTAGCGCTTGGTTGCGTACTCGTTTGCGATGTTCGCCCAGCCGCCAAGCACTTTCTGGCAGCTTGCCGCCTGCTCGCGTGCAGAGCCGTCGCCTGGCTTTACGGCAAAAATCGTGCTGCCCAATCCTGCTTTTTCGGCGCGTCCTGCAAACTCAGGCTTTGCTTTTGCCAGCGCCTTTTCGACGGCGGCAACCTCAGCCTGTACCTCGTCGCTTCTGTCGCGCACAGCCTTTGCGCGGCCGACGTATGCCGGATCTTTGCGGCTCAAAGTGAACTCAGCAAGGCCGAGCGGGTTAGAGCGGAACGATGAAGTTTCGCCGGACGGAATCAGCTCGTCGGTCGTCGTGACCGGGTCGTGAATCTCAGAGACGACTTTTACAAGCAGGTCATCAGAAAGCGGCTGCATCTGTGGCCAGTCCTTGATGTTCGGGCCGAACTGAATCTCAACTTCCGGGTGCGCCACGCCTTTTGAGTCGTAGACGCGCTTTTCGTAGATACCTTTGTCAAAGAAGTACTTTTTGCCGCTAAAGTCCACATCGAATTCGGTGGCGGCGGTCAGGAAACCTCTGTTTGCCGCTGTTGCCGCAATTGAGCGAGCGTCCATGAGCGCGACGCTTGAAAGCTGCCCGTTCTGGATTTTTGAGCCTTCGCGGTTCGGAAAGTTTCTGGTTGAGTGGCGGATTGAGAATGCGCCGTTAGCCGGAGTGTCGCCTGCGCCAAAGCAGGGGCCGCAGAATGCGGTTTTTACGACAGCGCCTGCGCTTACGAGCGTGCTGAATGCGCCGTTATTCATCAGTTCCATGTAGATTGGCATAGAAGCGGGGTAGACGCTCAAGGTGAACTTGCCGTTTCCGGTGTCCTTGCCCTTCAAGATGTCGGCTGCGGCGCAGATGTTTTCAAAGCCGCCGCCTGCACAGCCTGCGATAATGCCCTGATCGACGTAGAATTTGCCGTCAATCACTTTGTTTTTGAGCGTAAAGTTTACTTTGTCGCCAAAGCTGACCTTTGCGCGCTTTTCGGTCTCGTCGAGAATGTCCATCAAATTCTTGTTGACTTCGTCGATGGTGTATGCGCAGCTTGGGTGGAAGGGCATGGCAATCATCGGGCGGATTTCGCTCAAATCAAGCTCGATTGCCGCGTCGTAGTAAGCGCCGTCCTGTGCGCGAAGCTCTTTGTAGGCTTCCGGTCTGCCGTGGATTGCGTACCATTCTTCAATCTTGCTGTCGGTCTCCCAGATTGAAGACAGACAGGTCGTCTCGGTTGTCATAACGTCGATGCCGATGCGGAAATCTGCTGACAGGTTCTTAACGCCCGGGCCGACAAATTCCATGACCTTGTTCTTTACAAAGCCGGAAGCGAACACTTCCTTGATGATTGCAAGCGCTACGTCCTGCGGACCAACGCCTGGAACAGGGCTGCCGGTCAGGTAGATTGCGACCACGCCTGGATAGTTTACATCGTATGTTTTGCCCAAAAGCTGTTTTGCAAGCTCGCCGCCGCCTTCGCCGATTGCCATCGTGCCGAGCGCGCCGTATCTCGTGTGGCTGTCGCTTCCCAAAATCATTGCGCCAGACTCGGCGAGCATTTCGCGCGCAAACTGGTGGATGACAGCCTGGTGCGGAGGCACGTAGATGCCGCCGTATTTCTGCGCGCAGGTCAGACCGAACATGTGGTCGTCTTCGTTAATCGTGCCGCCGACTGCGCAGAGCGAGTTGTGGCAGTTTGTCAGCACGTACGGAATCGGGAAACGCTCCAGACCGGATGCGCGTGCCGTCTGAATAATGCCGACATACGTAATATCGTGCGAAGTAATCTTGTCGAATTTGATTTTGAGCTTTGATGCGTCTCCGCTCGTGTTGTGTTTCTGTAAAATTGAATAGGCGATTGTGCGCTTTGCGCCTTCAGCCGCGCTTGTTGCGCTTGTTGCAGACAGATGGCTGCCTTCTAAAAAGGCACCGGTTTCCCACAGTTTCATGCTCGTACCTCGCAAAAATTGTATAAATATGCAAGATAATAGCATAACTATGTATCGAAAGTCTACAATGCTGAGCATTTTCCCTGTGCTGTACCTGCTTTTTACAGGAGACGGCAGATGTACACGGCGTTTGGCCGCCGGTTGGAGAGTAAAGGCGAACCCGGGCGCGAGCTGCGTCCGGATTCGATAAAAGTATACGGCCTTACTGCAGGTCCTCAAGCTCCCGGAGTTTTGATTCGTCGAGCTTTATATAGAGATTCTTTTCGTGCGTGGGAAGAACGAGGCCTTTGGGGCCGTTTTTTGCGCGACGAAGGTGCTTTACCTGCGTGTAATACAAGTCTGCGGCGGCGTTCTTGCGAGCCTTTGAGTAGTAGACGGCGAGGTTTCCCGCATACAGCAGAATCTCAAGCGGCACGGTTTTTCCCGGCCTGTTTTTGATGAACACGTAGCCGCCTGCATAGTCGCGGGTGTGGAGCCACAGGTCGCTACCCCGCACATGGTGGCGCAAGAGCTCGTCGTTTTCGGTTGCGTCGCGTCCGACGATAAGCTGCCAGCCGTCCACGATGTAGTCCAGACCGGGGTGCGCTTTTTTCTGCAGCTGTTTGGGCGTGGTGCTTTTTCTGAGCTGCTGTTCAAGCTTTAAGGGATTTGTTTCTGCTTTCATGCGCTCGTACTGGGCATCAAGCTCGGCGATGGCTTTTTCAGCCCGGGCGATGTCGTGTTCGAGCGCTTCCAGGCCGCCGGTCTGTTTTTTGTAGGTTTCGTAGTAGGCGGCGGCATTTTCCTGAGCATTTTTTTTCGGGTCGATTTTGATTCTTACCTGGTTTCCCGTCTCGTAATCTTCGCAGGCAAGAAAATCGGCGCCGTTGAGTGAATTAAAGAGGTAGCTGTAGGCAAGAATCAGGTCGCCCTGGTGCTTCCACTGCGCGGCATTCTGGAAGGCTCTGCGCTTGTCGGCCAGGCGCTCTAAGGCGGCGCTCTGGCGGCTTTTGTGCTCGTTGTACCATTTATCTGCCTGTTCGCGGAGGACGGTGAGCGAGGCGACCTGTGCGTTCTGGCTGTAGAAAAGGTCTGCTTTCTGACTGAAAGTGAGCACGCGTTTTTCGGCGGGCAGGTCGGGGTGCTGTTCTTCCCATTGGGACTGAATCTCGCTAAAGTCGCGCACCGGCCATACTTTACCGTCGTCAGCGCGTGGCTCTGGCAGGATAAGGAGGGAGCCGCTTGTTTCGCCCTTTGCAGGCCTGCGGTAGAAGCTGTCGATTATGCGGGGACGGTGCGTTTGGTCGCCCGCACTGCATGGCTCGCACAGGAATATGTTTGCAGCTCCGCTCCACAGTCTGATGTAGAGCTGGAAGTCGGTTCCCGTGCTTTCGTCGTCGGACAGTGCGGCGGCAGATGCGGGGGTGGGCGCGGCTACAGGCGCAAAAGCTTCTGGTGACGGCTGGGAGTCTGTGCTTGAGCCATGCGCATTACGGATTGCAGCAAGCTTTTCCTTTGCGGCTGGCATAACGAAAACCGGGCCGTCCTTGTGGAGCGTCATCACGATAATGCGATTCTTTTGAATCTGGTGGCAATCGGTAATCCTTGCGCCCTTTATGCGTGACTTTAGAAGCTCATTAAAGCGCAGCGGCTTTGCGTTCTTTGGGATTTTGCGCCGCGTCTCGTGGATGCGGCAGGAAGCTGCGGCAAGGCTTATGAATACGGTTTTCGGCTCGCCCGGCTTGTAGGTGTAAAGCGCAATGCTGTCGTAGGACGGCTGCACAATGTCCTGTATAAAAGCGCCCGCTAAGTCCAGTTCGGCGAGCACGGTGTCGATTTCGTTGCAGTTTAGTGACATGGTGGCAGTGTACCACAAAGGGAGAGAATGAGGAATTACGGAGCGATGCATTACGCATTTTGCGGCACGAATTGTGAAGCGGCTCATCCGCTGTGTGCGGCGTAGCGAAAGGCGTCTTTTACAAGAGCTGGTTTTTCGCTACAATTACTTTAGTTTTTGTAAAGGCGGTTTGTTATGAAGTTGACTGGCTCTGAAATCATCATCAAAGTGCTTAAAATGCACCATATCGACACGGTTGCGGGTATTCCCGGCGGATACATTTTGCCGTTTTACGACGCGCTCAGCCGAAGTGGCATTACGCATGTGCTTGTCCGCCATGAACAGGCCGCGGGCTTTGTTGCCCAGGGCATGGCGCGCACGACCGGTAAGCCTGCTGTCTGTCTGGTTACCAGCGGCCCGGGCGCCATCAATCTTCTGACAGCGGTTGCCGATGCCCGCTGCGACTCTATCCCGATTATTGCGATTAGCGGCCAGGTGAATACGTCGCTTATTGGAACCGATGCGTTCCAGGAGGGCGATACGTTCGGCCTTTCAATGCCGATTACCAAGCACAGCGCCATGGTCAAAAATCCTGAAGAACTTCTGGAGACGATGCTCAGCGCCTTTGAGATTGCCGTAAGCGGCCGCCCAGGGCCTGTGCTGATTGACGTGCCTAAGGACGTGCAGACTGCCGTTATTGAAGTGAGTGAGGATGCCTTTGCTCGTGCCGAAAAACGAATCGCGGACTTTGACCGCTTTGCGCATGGCAGGCGCAATCTGTTCCGCACGCAGAAACATGAATTTGACGCGCTGGTTGCGATGTTTGCCAGTACGCTTGTAAAGGCAAAAAAGCCGGTGCTTTACATCGGCGGCGGCGCTCAGTCGCCCGAGGCTGCGGCAGCAGTTGCCGCTTTCCGTGCAGCGTACAAGGTGCCGGTTGTAACCAGCCTGATGGGTATCGGTGTTGTGCCTGCCGAAGAGACGCTCGGTATGGTCGGTATGCACGGCTCGTACTGTGCAAATCGTGCGATGCACGACGCGGACCTGGTGTTTGCGCTGGGTGCCCGCTTTGACGATCGCGCAGCCGGCGTGTGCGCAGAGTTCTGCCCGAATGCAAAAATCCTGCACATCGATGTGGACGCCTGCGAAATCGGAAAGATTCTGCCGCCGTTTGCTTCTCTTGTGTACGACGTAGAGACGGCGCTTCCTGCGGTAACGGCTGCGCTTTGCGTAGCTGGCAGCGAAAAATCTGGTGCTGGAAGTAGCACGGCTTCTGGAACTGCCGCTGGAAATGCAGGCGCAGAAAAGGATGAGGCTTCTAGAGCGCGGGAAAGCTGGTTCAGCGAAATGAACGCGCTTAAATCTCAGGTAGACAATGCTTTTGTCGGCCGCGTAAAAGAAGCCTCGCTCCCCAATCCCCGCGCCTTTATTGCAGAACTGCCCGCAGCGGCAGCAAAATACGGCATTAAAGCTGATGACATACTCGTGACGACCGATGTCGGCCAGCACCAGATGTGGACGGCACAGTGCTATCCGTTTACGCGCGCCCGCCAGCTTCTGACAAGCGGCTCTCTGGGAACGATGGGCTTTGGCCTTCCGGCGGCAGTCGGCGCGGCTCTTGCAAACCCGAAAAAGCGCGTCGTCTGCTTTAGTGGAGACGGCTCAATTCTGATGAATATCCAGGAGCTTGCCACCCTCGCCGAGCAGAACCTCAACGTGACTGTAATCGTGTTTGAAAACGGCGTGCTTGGCATGGTGCGTCAGCAGCAGAAATACCTGTTTAAAAAGACCTACAGTGCAAGCGAATTTATGCAGAATCCGGACTTTGTGGCTGTCGCAAAAGGATTCGGCATCCGGGCTGTAGACGCAAACGAGGACGATGACTGGGCAAAGACTGCTTTTGCAGACGGTCCGTGTCTGGTGCGCCTGCGAATTGATGCGGAGGAAGACGTGCTTCCGTTCGTTGTCGCCGGACACGCAAATATTGATTCAATCAGATAGACTGTAAGTCCGACAGGCTGTAAGGACAAAAAAAGGCCCGCAGAAGTTTTGCTTCTGCGGGCAACAGCAAGAAAGTTCAGGATGCTAGTGTATCCGTAACTTTTTTATTTCTTTGTTTTTGCAGGAAGATGTGTTGTCAGGCCTTTCTTATATGCTGCCAGACGTTCATCAATGATTTCCTGATAGCCGGCGTCCAGATATTCTTTGCTGAATTTTTCGTACAGCGTGTCGAATTCTGCCGGGTCACACTTAACAAGCTTTGTAAAGAATTCCTGATACAGGCTGAAGAGGGTAGCCGTGTATTCACTCTCGCTTTCGATGGCGACAGCAAAAATCGGATCGGTATAGTTCTGGCCGTTTGCAGCCATTTTCTGAACATCCTTGTTGCCGTCAATCATTGCCTGCGTGAAGTCCTGCGGCAGGTTCTGCGGTGCGATTGCTTTGATTGAATCTTCGATTGTGTTGCGGGTCTTTACTTCCACAACGATACACCACATATCCTTGTTGTCGTTGTTGTTCATCATTTCGGGCTTACCGGTGCCTTCGAGGTTAATCATAACCGGGTAGCCGTCTTTGCCGAGGTTGTAGGTAATGCCTTCAAAACCGTTCTGCATGACGAACAGGTTGTCTTTCTGGCTCATCCATTCCATGTACATCCAGGCAGCTTTCAGCTGGTCAGCAGTTGCGAATGAAGAGAAGCCGATAATCATGCCGAAGGGGTTGTCTGCGCGGCCCTGTGTCGTCTTGATGTCAACGCCGTCAACGCCCTGACCGCCGTCTACGAGTGCCAGTTCTGCGCCCGGATTCTTTGCGTAGAATGCGTTAAGCCAGTCGACGCTCGGTGACATGTAGTTTCCGTAGCTGAAGATTTTTCCGTTGATAAAGTCAGTCTGAATCTGCTTGCCGTCGAGGTCAAGCTCAAACTCTTTTGTCAGGTAGCCTTTGTGATATTCAGCATTTGCGCGCTTGATAAGCTTGCGGGTGGGTTCCCATGGCAGGGAAGCGGTACCCAGGGATGAATGCATTGCCCATTCTTCTTCATCTGCCGGGAAGTCGCGGTATGAGAAGTTCTGAACATAGGCTGCTGTAGGAATGCCGAATCCCACTGGCGGCTGGTCCGTAAGGCCTGCTGCGATGATTTTGTCCATGGCGTCGCAGTATTCTGCATAGTTTTTCGGAACATGGTCATAGCCGACTTTGCGCAGCCAGTCCATGCGGCAGAATGTCTGATTGTTGAAGCTTGCATTGTAGTAGGGGCGTTCTGCGAGGACGAAGTAGTCTTTTCCCTGCAGTTTTGTGTAGCCGAGCTGGTCGTTGTCAACCATTTTCTGGTAGTAAGTGGGGGCAATATGCTTGAAAGAAGCCAGGTCGATTTCCTGCATTGCGCCGTCAGAAGCCCACTGCGCGACTTTCGGATAGTCATATTCCATCAAAATGGTGGGAGTATCGTGAGCTGCGATGAGCATAGAGTATTTTGTCATAACGTCGGTGCGGGGAATTGCAACGTACTTTACCGTAATGTTCCAGGCGTCGCCGAAGTTTTTCTGAACGTAGTCAGTCCAGAAGTTGTTGTCAACAGCAGGGTATCCAGCCTTGCCGCGGTCATAGACCGGAACGGTAATGGTAACGCGCTCTGTAAAGGGCTTCCATCCGGGAATACCGTCGGCACCAGACAGATCAAGCGTAATCTTGTTTGATGCAGAGCCTTTCTTTGAGCCGCTGCAGCCGGTAAGAGCCGCTGTAGCAAGCAGTGTGGCAGCAAGTCCCGCACCGAGCATTATAGTGCCGGCACGAAGAAAAGTTTTTTTCATTATATTTACCTCCAAATAAATGTAATCAATGATGATGAGAAATCAGCCTTTTACAGCTCCAATCATTACGCCCTTTACAAAGTATTTCTGCAGGAAGGGGTAAATGCAGATGATTGGCAGTGTTGCAAACATAACGGCTGCCGCCTGCAGTACTTCGGGCGTGGTCGCAGCAGCTGCCGCATCCTGAATCGAAATGGATGTGTCGGCAGAAGACAGAACCATAAGACTCAAAAGATACTGAATGATGTGCTTGCTTTTGGTGATGATGTAGTACTTGCTGTCCTGGAATGCGTTCCAGCGGCCTACTGCAAGGAACAGTCCGATTGTTGCAAGAATCGGCTTTGAAAGCGGCAGGACAATCTGTGTCAGAATCTGGAAGTTTGAAGCTCCGTCAAGGTAGGCTGACTCTTCAAGGCTGACAGGAATGCTGTTCAGGAAAAATGACTTCATGATGAGGAAGTTGTACGGAGAAAAAATCAGCGGCAGGATGAGTACCCACATGCTGTCGAGCAGATTCAGCTTGTTCATCAGCAAATATTCGGGGATAAGGCCTGCGCCGAAGTACATCGTAAACATGATGATGAAGGTGAGTACCGGGCGGCCCACAAGGCGCTGACGTGAAAGCGGGTAGGCTGCCATAATGGTGGTGGTAAGTCCCAGCACGGTAAAGATTGCTGTTACCAGCACTGAATACAGCATGGAGTGAACCAGCTGTCCGTCCTTAAAGATTGACGTGTAGGCATCAAACGTAAGCTCTTTTGGCAAAAGGTATACGCTTTTAGCAAGGACTGCATCGTTGCTGCTCAATGATTTTGCCAGCAGGTGCAGGAATGGAATGATGCATGTTAAGCACAACAGTGTTAAAAATATGATGATGAGTGCGTCGCCGATTCTGTTAATCAGGCGTTTTGCTTCGACGTTGCCGCCGAAATTTCCTTCTTTTGACATATATGTATTCTCCTTAAATCAAGCCGTCTTCGCCAAGCTTTTTTGCTACCCGGTCAGTAATCACTACGAGTAAGAGACCTACAACTGCCTGTATAAGGCCGACAGCTGTTGCCCGGGAGAAGTTTCCGCCCGCAAGACCTTTTTCGTACGTGTAGATGGCGAGCTGGTACTGGAAATCCTTGACGTTTACGTTGCCCATGGCGTAGAGGCGTTCGTAGCTTGAACCCATGATACGGCCGAGGTTCATAATCAGGAGGGTGACGGCGGTGCTGCGGATGCCCGGCAGTGTAATATGCCACATACGCTGCCAGCGGTTGCAGCCGTCAATCATGGCGGCTTCGTAGAGCTCGCCGTTAATGCTTGTCATGGCAGCAAGATAGATGATGGAACCCCAGCCCATGCCCTGCCAGACGCCGAGCAGCAGGTAGGTTACCGCCCAGTGCCATTTTTCTGACAGGAACGGAATGCCTTTCATGACTATCTGTTTGTGAATGAGCAGGTTGTTTACAAGGCCGGTTTCTGTTTTGAACAGCGTGTAGGCGACGCTTGCAACGATAACCCAGGAAAGAAAGTGGGGTAAGTACAGGATTGTCTGACTCAGTTTTTTGAAAATAGCAATGCGAACTTCGTTCAGAATAAGCGCAAGGATAATCGGCATGGGGAAACCGATTGCCAGGTCAAGAATGTTGAAAATAAGCGAGTTTCTGAGCGCCCGTAAAAAGTCACGGTCGTGCATGACACGCTGGAAAATCTTAAATCCAACCCATTCAGAACCTTCAAATCCCTTTGCAGGCTTGTAATCCATAAAAGCGATTCGTAAACCAGGATAAGAAGCATACTTAAAGATAAGAACCAGTGCTACCGGGATAAGCAGTAACAGGTACAGCTGCCAGTCCCTTTTTAATGATGATTTTAATTTTTTTGTTTGCAAGTACAAGATGCAACCTCTTTTTTTCGAATGTCCTTCTAGTCTAGCACATAAATGAAAAAACACAACAGAAAAATACAAAAAAAACTCACCGGGGAAATGCCCCGATGAGCCTTATTCTGTCAGAGGTTTACGCCCTGCTGTTATTTTTTGAACTTGCTGTCGAACTCTGCAAGTACTTTTTCCGGAGCCGGCTTTGCGTCGACGTCAACGAGGTTTCCTTTTGCCTTGTAGAAGTCGATGAGCGGTGCGGTTGATTCACGGTATACCTTAAGGCGGTTCTGGATTGATTCAGTTTTGTCGTCGTCGCGGGTGTACAGTTCGCCGCCGCATTTGTCGCACTTGCCGCTTACTTTCGGCGGGTTGAACTTTGTATGGAACATCTGGCCGCAGTCCTTACAGCAGACGCGTCCGCCGAGGCGTTCAACAACGGCTTCATCTTCAATGTCGAAGTTTACGGCAGCGTCAATCTTGGCGAATGTTTCCAAAGCTTCTGCCTGCGGGATTGTGCGGGGAAAGCCGTCCAGAATGTAGCCGTTTTTCGTGTCGTCTTTTGAAAGACGGTCTTTTACAAGCCCGATAGTGATTTCATCGCTGACCAGTCCGCCTGCATCGATAATAGCCTTTGCTTTCTTTCCAAGTTCAGTGCCGTTCTTGATGTTTTCGCGGAAAATGTCGCCGGTCGAAATGTGCGGAATCTTGTATTCTGCAGCGACCTGTTTAGCAAGCGTACCTTTGCCCGCTCCGGGCGGTCCTAAAAAGATGAAGTTCATGTAATTCTCCTCTGTGCTGCCGCTGGCGCCTAAGCGTGTGCGGTGGATATGTGTGTATACTAGCACAAGCGCCTGCCTTGGGCAACGCACCAGACTGTCGATGAGTTTTCACTATTCTGACTTTGTGCACGCTGTTAGCCCGGCCTCGTAGTTTCCGCGCAGGCCTTGTGCTCAGCTTTGCGGCTAGGGGGCTAAAAAGCGCGTCAGTTTACCCTGCTGCTTACAGCCACATAGGCAATTTCTGTCTGCCAGTCGAAGAGCGTGCGGCTTGCAGCTGCATGCAGAAGCTGGCTCAGCTTTCCAAGCTCTACCTCGCCGATTGCGCTTGCCATGTAGGTGGCATAGGCGCTTGTTTTTGTGTCGAACCAGCGCATAATCTCAGACTCGCTTATGCGCCGCTTTTCGGTAAGCTTCTGGCAGGCGGCCTGTACGCTAAAGCCTGCTTTTTCAAACGTGTCTTGTATGGAATCGCAGTTCCAGCTGAAAAGCGGATTTGTGCTGTCGCCGAAAAATGCTTCTTCTGCACTGGAAAGCTTTGCAAGCGTTTCTGCAAAGGCCGCCCGGGTTTCTGCGGTAAGCACCTGTTTTTCGATAAGCGCGCTTATCCGCTGGCCGTGTGCGGGAATCCTCTGCGCAATGACGGCTTTCCATCCGGGGGCAAGCGGGCTTGCGGCGCTGGAGGTAAGCTCTTCCTCCTCGTCTGCGGTGAGCGCACTGTCAGCTGCGACTTCTGCCGGGGCCGCCTTGTCTTCCCTGTCAACTTCGTCGGTAAATGCAAAGCCGCGTTTTTTTGCCGCCTCTGCTGTTGCCGCGCTGAATGCGTCTGCAAGCGCTGTGACGGAGTCTTCCGATACGAACGGGTCGCGGAAGAACAGGCGGTCGAAGATGGTGCCCTTGTACTGAAACTGCTGCAGCATGGTGCGGAATGTTTCCGGCGTTAAGTACTGGGCCGCTTCAGCTCCGCCTTCCCGCGGACGCACCAGCAGGATGGGCCTATCAAGGTCGTCGAGCGTGCGCCCGTACTGCTCAAGAATCTGCTTTCCCTGCTCGGTGCGGCAGACGCCGCTTGTCTGGCCTTCGGGTGTTTTACGCGAGACTTCCCAGAGTAAAAGCCCGTCGTCGGCGTTCCATACAAGGCTCCGGTGGTGGCGGCTCAGTTCCGCAAGCGTTATAAGCGAGTTCCGCACGGAAAGCAGCACCTGGGCGCGGTTTGTGTCCAGACGGCTTCTCCAGGAACGGTCGGCGCGGTCGAGTGCGCTTTCTTTGCGGTCGTCTTTGGGCGTAAATGTTAAAAGTTCCCCTTTAGCGCTTGCTTTTATGCCGAATGTCTTATTCATCCACCATTCGCCTACGGGGTTATCGTAGTCATCAGCCTGATGGGGAATCGGATGCATGCCGCAGGTCTGATTGGAAATCGGCGTCTGCACGGCATTTTCAAGAATTGCCGAAATCTGAAGCTCGCGCCTGCTTAAGACTTCTTCGCGGATTTTCGCCTCGTACCCCTGCGTACTCGGTGTGTAGAAAACGCGGCCCACAAGCGCGTCGGGCAGGTATTGCTGGGCGACCCAGTGGTCGCGGTATGCATGCGGGTACATGTAGCCTTCGCCGTGGCCAAAGCCTTCTGCGTCGCGGTTTCCGTCGCGTAAATGGTTGGGGACTTCTACGTCCTCTTTTTCCACGCTCGAAAGCGCGTCAAAAAATGCCATGCTGCTGTTGCTTTTTGGAGCGGTCGCAAGATACAGCGCCGCATGCGCCAGGTGATAGCGGCCTTCAGGTAAGCCTACGCGGTCAAACGCATCGGCACAGGCTGTCACCACGCCGAGCGCATACGGGTCAGCAAGCCCGGTGTCCTCGCAGGCAGAAATGAGCATGCGCCGGAAAATAAAGTGCGGGTCTTCACCGGCTCTGACCATGCGGGCAAGCCAGTACATCGCCGCATCCGGATCACGTCCGCGCAGGGATTTTATAAATGCAGAGATGATGTCGTAGTGATAGTCACCGTCGCGGTCGTAGAGCACGACTTTTTTCTGAATGGACTCTTCGGCAGCTTCTTTGCTGATGTAAATCGTGCTTCCCCAGGCCGGTTCCGGAACAGCTGCATAGGGCGCCCATTTTTCGGGAGTGGTCTCCACTGCCAGTTCCAGCGCATTCAAAAGGCTTCTCGCGTCTCCGTTTGCCGTGTCTACCAGATGTTCCAGTGCGCCTTCCTCAAACTGCACTACATAGTGCCCGTAGCCGCGCTCGGGGTCGCTCAGTGCCATGTGTGCGGCTTTCAGCAAATCGTCTTTTGTAAGCGGCTTAAGCTGGAACACGCGGCTCCGGCTTACGAGCGCCTTGTTTACTTCAAAGAACGGGTTTTCGGTGGTGGCGCCTATAAGGATAATCGTGCCATTTTCAACCCACGGAAGCAGCGCGTCCTGCTGCGCTTTGTTCCAGCGGTGCACTTCGTCTACAAACAAAATGGTGCGGCGGGTATAGAGCTTAAAGTATTCCTCTGCCTGCTTTATGGCAGCGCGGATTTCTGCGACGCCGGTCAGTACGGCATTCAGTGTGATAAAGTTGCTCTTTGTGTGGTTTGCGATGACGCGGGCAAGCGTCGTCTTGCCGCTTCCGGGCGGGCCGTAAAAGATGACTGAGGTGAGCTGATCTGCCGCAATGGCGCGGCGTAAAAGACGCCCTTTTCCGACAATGTGGTCCTGCCCGATGTATTCATCAAGATTCCGGGGGCGCATGCGGGCTGCAAGCGGTTCTTTCTGTGGTTTAGCAGCGTCAAAAAGGTCTTCCATGGCTCAAGTGTAGCGCAAAAACGGCAGATAGGGTAGGGGAAAAAAGAAACCGCCTGACAGGGAAGAAAGCTCCCCTTATCAGGCGGTACATGTGCGGGCGCGAGTTTGTCCTGCACGTACAGACATCCGCCGCGGCAGGTCTGTTACAGGTATCCGCCGCGACAGGGCTGTTACAGGTCTGCTGCTGGCGGATTCGCTTATACGGTAAACAAATCTATCTGGTCTCCAATCTGGCTTATGGCGCTTTCTACGCTGTCAGCAATTTCGGAGAGTGAGTTTGAAGAATCCCGGATAGCACCTGCGCTGTCGGAAATCTTATCCATGCTCTGCCTGATGACGTCCGTCGTGTCGCGCAGCTGGCCGACTTCTATCAGAATTGCTTTATTTCCTTCTGCCATCTCGTGAGAGGCGGCGCGGACTTCTGATGTATTGTCGTTCATCTGCTTAAGCGCGTCGTTAATCTGCTTGCTTCCTTCCTGCTGCTCTTCCATGGCGCTCTTAATCTGAATGACAAGCTGCTGCGTGTTTCCGATTGAGCCATTTACGGCAGCAAAGGCATCGCTTGAAGCCTGAGATGCGCTTACTACGTCGTTGATTGATTTCTGGATGTTCTTAAGTTCATCTCCAATCTGCTTTGACTGTGCGCTTGACGTTTCTGACAGCTTTCTGATTTCTTCCGCAACAACGCTAAAGCCACGGCCGGCAACTCCCGCGTGCGCCGCCTCGATTGCTGCATTCATTGCAAGCAGGTTTGTCTGGCTTGCGATGCTGCTGATAGTCTTGTTTGCGTCCTGCAGCGCCTTTGACTGCTCTTCAATGGCGCGTATGCGTTCGTTTACGTCTTCCTGCCGCTGAATACCATTTTCTGCGTTGCGGGTAAGACCTGCAAATGCTTCTGCCATGTGGTTTACGGACTGGTTTACGCTTGAGATATTGCCAATCATCTCTTCGACGGCTGCACTTGCCTGGGTTACGCCCGCTGACTGTGACTCAATCATGCCTTCGAGGGACTCGATGTTCTTGGAAATCTCTTCGACGGCGCCAGCTGTCTGGGAAACGCTTGCAGCCTGGTTCTGCACCTGGTTTCCGATATCGTTCAAATCGCTGATGATTGCCTCGATTGAGCGTCCGTTTGCTTCGATACGGGTCTGCAGGCCGGCGTTTACGCTGCCGAGCGTCTCTTCGCTGTTCTTTACGCCGCTGATGATTGTGCGGAGTTTTTCCATGAATGCGTTAAAGCCGTCGCCTAATGCGCCGATTTCGTTCTTGCTCGTTACCACAATCTGCTGGGTAAGGTCTGCGTCACCGGAGGCGATTTTAAGGATTGAGTTCCGCACGACGCGGAGCGGTCTTACTGCAAGCACGAGCATGCCGGAGCAGGCTGCCGACACGATGATGCCGACAAAAATGCTTATGATGATGATGACCATGCCGAGTGAGTTACTGGCTGCGTCAATCTGCGACTGCGGTATGGTAAGGATTGCAGACCACGGCGTGCCTTTTACCGGCGTGAATGAGGCAAATGTTTTTACGCCGTCCGGGTCGGTGTAGTAGCCTTCGCCGGTTCTGCCAGCGCAGGCATGTTTTGCAATCTCGTCCAGACCCTTGTAACCTGCTTTGTCGCTGTAGGAAAGGTCCATGTACTTTGATTCACCGCGGATGTGGGAGATGAGTACGCCGTTTGAGCCAACAAGGATTGCCTTGCCGGCTTTTCCCATCGTGAGAGCACCAATCATCTTGTCGATTTCGTCAAGCTTGACGGCTCCTGCAAAGACGCCGATAAGTTCGCCTTTAGTGTTGTACGCGGGGCGGGCGATGTAGTAGCAGACGCTGCCGTCGAGCTGGAAGTCGATGTTAGAGACGAACTGCGGCTGCCGCTCGTTCATAATGGAGCGGAAAAAAGGCTTCGAAATGACGGTGAGCGTCTTTCCGTTGCTTGAGTGTCCGACGCCGTCGGGCGTACAGTACATGACGTAGTTAAAAAGCGGGTTTCTGATGCTTTCGTGGGAAATAAGCCAGTTGATGATTTCGTTAGCATTTCCCGCCTTCGTCACGTCGTTATCAGAATACAGGCGCAGGTCATTTACCAGAACTTCATTCCAGTACTGCACTTTTCCGGCATCCTCGGCAATCACTTTCTCGCTGAAGTCGGAATAATCCGCCTTTGAAGATGACTGTACGGTTTTGACGATAAAAATATTCTGAATCACAAAGGATATAATCAGAATGACGAGAATGATAACGGAAAACTGGGCGGCGAGATGTGCGTATTTTTTCTTTTCGGGCTTCTGCTCTTCCATATCTGTCAGCTCCTTACTGGTTATTTCGTGGTGTTCTTGTAAATTCGGTTGATGGCAACTGCATGGAACGCAACATTCCGCACATTGCTCTTAATCAGGTTCGCATTGCACTTCTGGTAAATAGGCATGATGGCAACGTCGTCCATAATCATGCGTTCTGCGTCTTTTAACGCCTGCCAGCGCTCGTTGATTTTTGTACAAAGCTCGCCGTCTGTGCAGCTTGCAATCAGCGCATTGTAAGCCGGATTAAAGTAATTTCCCTGGTTGTTGTCGTTTCCGGTAACCCACATGGCAAGGTATGTCATCGGGTCTGCGTAATCGGGGCCCCAGTTGTTCAGACCGAACTGGAATTTGCCGGAACTCATGATTTTGCGCCGCTCGCTTTTCGGAACAGCCCGTATTGTAACAGTGAGTGCAGGGAACAGTGATTCAAGCTGATTTTTGATAGACGTAGATGCAATGACCTGCGCCTCTCCGTCTGCTGTCAACAGTTCCAGCGAAAGGCGGCTCTTTCCCAGCTCTTTGAGGGCAAGCGCAAAGTGTTCGCGTGCTTTTGCCGGATTGTAAGAACATAAATCGGGGAATTCCACGCCTGCAGGGGTAAAGTCGGTGCCGCTCTGGGAGAATGCAAAGCCGCGCGGGATTGCCGCATACGCTGCAGCAGAACCGTCTGCCATCTCGGTGGTGACGCGCTCGCGGTCAACGGCAAACGTAAAGGCCTTGCGCAGGTTTTTGTTTGCAAGCACCGGGTCGTCAAAATTAAAGGTGATGTAATACAAAAAGCCTGAGTCTACAGGTTTAAAGTCAGGTGATGATTTCATCTTTTCGACCGCTTCGCCAGAAAGCTCTACGAAGTCCAGCTGGCCGTTCTGATATCTGCGAAGCGCTTCTTCGCCGCTGCTTAAGATTTCGTAGTGAAGGCCGCCGAGGCGCACGCTTGAAGCGCCGTAATAGGCGGTGTTCTTAATGAAGGAAATTGATTTTCCGGTTGGTGAATACTCGGTCAGAAGGAAGGCGCCGTTTGCAAGGCAGGTGTCAGGGCTGGTGGCGTATTTGTCGCCGCACTGTTCTACGAATGCCCTGTTTGCCGGGTAGAATGTGCAGAAGTACAGAAGCTGGTCAAAATACGAGACAGGAACCTGCAGTTCGACTTCGAACGTGTAGTCGTCAACAGCGCGTACACCCAGCTGATTCGGATCCATCTGCCCGGCCTGAATTGCGGTTGCATTTTTTACCTGTGCAATGTCGCTAATCATAAAGGCATATTCGGATGCTGTCGCCGGGTCAATTGCGCGCTGCCAGCCGTACACAAAATCGTGTGCGGTAACAGGCTCTCCGTTCGACCAGTATACGTCGTTTCTCAGCTTGAACGTGTAGTGCAGGCCGTCGGATGAAACGATTTCATCCTTACAGATTGCCTTTTTTACAGAGCCATCGTCTGCCATCTGCATAAGGCCGTCAATCATGTTGCCGATAAGTTCAAATGAGTTTGCGTATACGGCTTTCTGCTGGTCCAGAGTGTCAATTGTTGTTTCGAGTGATACGTTCAGCACGGCTCCTCGTACCGACCTGTCGGGAAGGGGCCCTTTTGCTGCTTCAGAAGATTTGTTCAGGCACCCTGTCGCAAGAAGAACAGACAAAACAATGCCTGTCTGTAGAAAAAAATGCTTCATGGAAAACTCCTATCCCCCCATAATAACGTCTGAATCTTAATTTTGTCATTAAATATAGAGGAAAAAAGAGTACGGTTTTAAGACAAAAACGGCATAAAAAAGCAGGCGTGCATTCCTGCACGCCAAAGTGTCTGCCCGGCGGGAAAGCGCTGTTCTTCAAGCCGGGCGATTAAACATGTGCATGTATCGCATGTGGCGCTTACTCACAGTTCCACTTGCCGCGGCCGGGGTAGAAGCCCCAGAGGCAGACGTTGCTGAATGAGGCTGATGTACCGCTGAATGTGGTTGCCCCGTACTGGTCGCCTGCGGTTGCACTCGAAGAGGGATCGACAGAAAGGACTGCCCATACTTCATAATATGACGACAGCGTAGAAGACGCGTTTGAAACGCTTGCCGTGCTTCCGGGGGCGTTGTTTGCCAGTGTTACATAGACAAGCCCTTCGGCTGTTCCAAGAAGCAGGTAGTCGCTGGTGTATGCCATGGAATAAATGTCGTCGCCCGGGTCGGAAGTGTCTTGCTCTGCGTTGAGGTCGTCTTCATGGTAGTAGTACAAATCATCGCCGTTTGCATAATAAATGTAATCAGCATTAGAGCCTGATGTTTCGTTTGACGTCATGGCGTAGTAGCTTGAAAAATATACTTTGTCATCGCCCAACAGTGCAGCGCTTTTTGCACTGGTACCCGGTGTTGTATCCGCTGTAAATGTTGTACCAGACAGGGTTCTGTAAGAATCGACTTCCGTAATGTCGTTAGCCGTGCCATCTTTAAGTTCAAACACAGTTGTGCTTGCAATGTTTACAAATGCATGGCGGTGAGCCGACTGTGGAGTGTTTGTGCAGAACAGGTTTACGTTATA
>JAILRG010000029.1 GCA_024698325.1 Treponema sp. | reverse complement strand
TCTTTGAACAGATTTTCGCGAAGTCCACTGGAAAGGTTATCGAACACGGTAACTTTGTGTCCATTTGCCATCAGCTCTTTTACGACGTGGCTTCCAATGTAGCCCGCGCCGCCGATTACTAATACGTTCATGTTTATATCTCCTTATTTCTTGTGTTCTACAGGTTGATGCATGTGGTGGCACTCTTGCCACTCCGGTAAGGTTTCCCGTGCAGCGCCATTTTGCGCGTTTTTTATCTTTTATTCAATAGCTGTTACAGCATGTCCCATGAGGCTTTAGCTTCGCCAGTGATGGGAATCTGCTCTCCAAGATAGGTCGGCTTTGCAGAAAAAAGCACAAGGAAGAACGTCTTTACGCGGGCAAGGCTCTCGCGGATAATCCAGTGTGTTTTCAGCCGCTTTGTAAATCTTGTCACTTCCGGGGCTTCGTAGGCAACCGCATCTATGCCGAGTTTCCGGGCAATGTAGACTGAGCGCACGGTATGGAAGGCTTGTGTCGTAACGACAGCGTCAGTCACGCAGAAAATCGCCTTTGCGCGGTACATTGTCTCGTAGGTGGAAAAGCCTGCATGGTCAAGGAAAATCAGGCTTTCATCTACGGCATAGATCTTCTGCATATAAAGCCGCATTTGATTTACTTCGTCGTAGTTTTTCCTTCCGTGATCGCCCGAAATAAGCACTCTAGCGGCTTTCTGCGTCTTAATGCAGCTTGCGGCCGCCTCAATCCTGTCGCGGACAACGTGCGACACTGTCGTGTTGTAAACTTTGCCACCGGGCACAATGACCGTGTACTTTTGCGGGAGCGCTTCAACAGACTTGTAGATGTACGGCTTTGCGTAGTGAATCATATACGCATTTATGCCGATGACGGTGAGTACGCAAAGAAGTGTTGCAAAAAGAAAGACTTTGCACAGCAGTTTGCCGTGGCTGCAGAGCTTTCGGCAGACGGTTCGGAGTGTTTGCAAAATCGTTTTTTGTATGAGCTGAAAAAATTGTTTTTTCATTGCTGGTGCCTCTTTATAAGAATTCAGCCTGTTGTGGGCAGGCTGTAGTAGTATCTTTTTATGTGCTGATAGATAAGCCTTTCCTAATCTTCTGGAATTTTGATAGCCTTTACATCTACAGCCTCGATAATGTGTGCTTTCGGTTTTTCAGGCAGAAAGCCGAGGTAGTACAGCGGATAGGTGTTAAAACCGGGGCCACCTCCGATGTTTGCATCAGCGATTTTTAGGGCGGGATGAACGCCGTATTTCTTTTGATTTGCAATGACAAACTTCATGCTTGTGGCGCGGTTGTTTGTTGCTTTGCATTCAACAATGACAGCTTCTCCGTTTTCCTCAAAAAGAAAGTCTAGCTCTGGGGATCCGCTTGGAGCGTGGAAATAATACAGCGACCGGTTTTCTTTTGCAAAGGCTGCCGCTACCATGTTCTCTGCGATTGCACCCTTGTATGCTCCTAAATCTCCGGAAAGTATTTTTGCAGGAACTTCATCTCCAAGCTGGGAAATTAAAAGTCCGGTGTCGATAAAAAAGACTTTGAATTCTGTCGCGATTTTTTGTGCTTCCAGTGGATAGGAAATCTGCAGTGTGTTGTAAGAACGCACAACAAGCCCGACGTCTTCAAGGTACTGTAAGCCGTCTGCTTTTTCGGGTGAATGGCCTTTTACATCGACAAGGCTGTATTGAAACTTCTTGTATTCTTTTGAAAGCTGGGCGGGAAGCGAGTTCAGACAGGCTTCCGCACGGAGTTTTACTACTTCGTTTATCTTGTCGTTTCCGCTGGAATCTTTATAGCGGCCAAAGTCATCTTTTATTGAATTGAGTATCTGCTGCTGTATGTTCCGAACCTGATTTAAGTCGTGGGTTTCAAAGAACGTGTTTACAACTTCTGGCATGCCGCCCACAATCAGATACTGAAGATACAGTTTTCGTAATGATTCATGCACAGTCGGGGCTATCATTGTTTTTTCTGCAAGGCATTTTTGAACATACGCAAACACTGTCGAGTCCATTCCGGTGTTCATCAGAAACTCCCGGAATGTAAGCGGGTACATAGTAAGCTGCTCTTCGTAGCCAACAGGGATACCTCTTGTGTATGGGGTTCTGAAACCTTTTACTCCGAGAAAGCTTCCCGTGCAGATGACATCAAAGCGACCGTCTAAGTCCCAGTATTTGAGGGAACTGCGTGCATTTGCGCAGTCCTGTATTTCATCCAGAATGAGCACTGTCTTACTGGGAATAAAATGCACGTTCTTTTCAACGGCTGTTATAGCAAGAACCATTTGGTTTACATCAAAATCGCCCTCAAAGGCTGTATGCACTGCAGTATTTGCGCGCAGGTCTAGATAGATACAGCTTTCATAGAATTCAGCTCCAAACTTTTTGACGATATAGGTCTTTCCAATCTGGCGCAGTCCGTTTACAACAAGCGGATGGTGAGGACGTTCCTTCCAGGCAATCAGTTCGTTCCAAATTTCTCGTTCAAGCATATTTACGTTCCTTGTTGTCTCAATTCTAGCGTAAGTTTGTCATTTTTCAAAGGTATTTTTGTTGTGATTTTGTCATTTTTCAATGGTAAAACGGCATGTCTTTTGTCAGAATTCAAAGGATTTTAGCGGTGCTTTTTGTCATTTTTCAAAGGCATTTACAAGTGCAGCTAGTATTGCTTGGCTAATGTATCAACTAGCTGCATGACGGCGGTTTTTTCTTTTGCAGACAGGTTTCCAGCTGGTGAATGAGGGCGCTGTATTTGTAAAAGAGCTTTTGCGACTGATTGTTTTCGACAGGCTCCGTCTCGGTGCGGCTTTCTGCAGGCTACCAGCAGAACCGCCCGCTGGAAACCGCGGTTGTGCGAAATAGGAAGACGACTCCCTGCGGTCGCGCGCACAAGGCGGTTTTGCGGGCGAACCTGCTTCCCGCCTGCGCGTTGCTGGTGCAAGCAAAACTCGAAGCTTGCTTGCTCCGTACCAAACAGACCCCCAACGAAGTTGGGGCAAAATGGGTCGCAAGCTGCGCTTGCTCAACGAGTTTGCGGTGCAAACTCGCGTCTGCGGCTTTCCTTACAGCTTGCCTGCACTCCTATACCAAGCAGACCCGACCTTGGTTACGGGGATCAAGCTCCCCAACAAAATGGGTCGCAAGCTGCGCTTGCTCAACGAGTTTGCGGTGCAAACTCGCGCCTGCGGCTTTCCTTACAATTTACCTGCTGCCTCTTCCCACTGCGCGTTCAGCTCGTCGAGTTTGGCGCTTATGGCGTCGATTTTTGTCTGGGCGGCTTTTGCTTTTTCGCCATTACTGTAGACTTCGGGCTTTGCCATTTCGTTCTGGGCGGCCGCTAGCTCCTCTTCGGTTTGGGCGATGGCTTCTTCCAGGCGGGTGACTTCCCGCTCCAGCTTGCGGCGCTCGGCCTCCTGCTTTTTCTGCTCTTCCCAGCTTTGTTTGCCGGCGCTTGCCTGGGGGCTTGGGGGCTTGCCCCCAGGAGAAAGGGGTGTGGGTGAAAGCGCAGCTTGAACCCCAGGGGAAAGGCTTTTCCCCTTCTTTTCATTGCTGTCGCCGGGTACGAGGCCTGCTGCTTCATCTTCCAGGCGCTGCATGTAGTAGGCGTAGCCGCCGACGAAATTGCGCCAGTGGCCGTGGTCTGCGCCGGGGGTTAGCTCCAGGACGCGCGTTGCCAGTCCTTCGATAAAGCCGCGGTCGTGGCTTACGAAAATCACGGTGCCGCCAAAGCTTTTTAGTGCGTCTAAAAGCACGTCCTTTGAATGCATGTCCAGGTGGTTGGTCGGTTCGTCGAGTACGAGCAGGTTCACTGGCCGCAGAAGCAGGCGCAGAAGTGCGACCCGGCTTTTTTCTCCGCCGCTTAATACATCTATCGGCTTAAAGACGTCGTCGCCCCGGAACAGGAAGGCTCCGAGCATGTCGCGTAGGCGCGGAATAAGCTCGAGCGGCGCTTCGTTTTCCAGCAGCTCCAGTATTGACTGGCTTCCGGTTAGCGACTCTGCATTGTCCTGCGAAAAGTACCCTATGGAAACGCCTGCGCCAAGCTTGATGGTGCCGGCGCTTGCTGAATCGACTCCTGCGATAATGCGGAGCAAGGTAGACTTACCGGCTCCGTTGTGGCCTGCTACGACAAGCCGCTCGCCGTTTTCGACTATAAGGTCAAGTTTTTCGATGACGTTGTGGCTGCCGTCGTAGCTTTTGGTTATACCTTCGAGCGTGGCGACAAGGCGGCCTGCGTGCGGGGCTTGAGGAAACGAAAAGTGAATCTTCTTTAGGGATTCCGGAATGACGATTTCGTTTTCCTTTAAGCGGTCGAGCATTTTCTGGCGTTCCTGCGCCTGGGCGGCTTTGGTGGCCTTTACGCCAAAACGGCGGATAAAATCTTCGAGCTTTGCAATTTCCGCCTGCTGCTCGTTGTACTGGGCGATGAGCGTTTCCAGCTCCACTTCGCGCACTTTTTCGTAATGCGTAAAGTTTCCCGGGTAGCGCTTTAAGTCGCCGTTAAAAAGCTCGTACACTTCGTTGATTGTGTGGTCAAGGAAGTAGCGGTCGTGGCTGACGAGCAAAAAGCCGCCCTTGTAGTCGCCCAGGAATTTTTCAAGCCAGGCGCGCGCCTCAATGTCGAGGTAGTTTGTCGGTTCGTCCAGGAGCAGAATGTCGGGGTTTACCATAAGCGCCTTTGCAAGCGCAATGCGCATCTGCCAGCCGCCGGAAAATTCTTCGGTGTTGCGGTCTAAGTCCGCATGGCTGAATCCTAAGCCGATGAGTATCTGCTCTGCCGTTCCTGCGCGGCGGTTCCAGCCGGAGTTTTCCAGTTCCTGCAATATGGCGCTGTGCCGCTCTAAAAGCCCCTTGTTTGAGCCTTCGCCTGCAGCGAGTTTGTCTCCGATGTCGTCGAGTTCGCGCATAAGCGTGTAGCCGAACGCAAATGCTTTGTCGGCTTCTTCGCGCAGCGTGCAGCCGTGGTGCGTAAGGCCGCTCTGGGGGAGGTATGCTATGCGGGCGTCTTTCTGGGCGGTACGGGTTCCGCTGTCGGGCTGCACCAGCCCTGCCATTACTTTTATGAGCGTGGATTTACCGGCTCCGTTTGCGCCGGTGAGCGCTGCCTTGCTGCCAGCGGCTAGATTAACGCTTACGTTTTTTAGAATATCGCGGTCGCCGAATGCTAGCGACACCTGAGAAAACTGTACAAATGCCATATGTGTGTCAGTGAGTATAGCAGATACTGTCAGAAAACAAAAGCGGTAGGGCGCGGGGAGTGGAATGCGCGCTGTCGGCAGCGGGGTGGATTTTTGCCAGGAATCCGACTGCAGATGCGTTTTCCTGGTAGAATCGCTTTTATGCTGGTTCCGGGTTTTTCCGGCTATTTCCGGGGATTTTCAGCTGTTCCCGGCTATTTTCGCAAGAATCTTGATGAGACAGGGAACTCAAACCAGGTGTCTGGGTACGGCTCGTCGTGCAGCGTAAAGTGCCACCATTCGCAGGCGAATGGCTCAAAACCGCCTCGCACCATGGCTTTTTGCAGAAACATGCGGTTTTCATGCTGCTCTTCAGTCACTCCCGGGTAATCGGGGTGCGAGACTTCGCTGAACATGTCGAAGGGGCTTCCCATGTCCACTTCTTTTCCGGTCTGCATGTCAAGCAGTGTCAGATCTATCGTGCTTCCCCTGCTGTGGGAGGAGCGTTTTGCGATGTAGCCTGTGGCGAAAAGCTCCTGCTTCTGTAAATCAGGATAGAAAAACGGCTTCATGCGCAGGTCAAGGTCGTCTACGCCCCACAGCATAAAATGCTTTACCGCCGAGACCGGACGGTAGGCATCGAAGACTTTAAGCCGGTAGCTCTGGGAGTTCAGCTCGCCCGCTACCGCTTGGAGCGCCCGCGCAGCTTCTTCGGTGATAATCGCGCACGGCTCCTCGTAGCCGTTTATGCGCTCGCCGATAAAGTTGTAGGTAGAATAGTAGCGGATTTCCTGTATGATACCCGGCACGTAGTCGGAAAGCAGCACAAAGCCCCGTGCGTCCATCGGGTCAGTGTTTTTTGTTTGCATGGTTTTCTCCTTGATCTGCTTCTCTGATGGTGACATGCAGGATGTCGGGAAGCGGTTCGCCCTCTTTCCTGTCAAAGTCGATGTGCTCTGTAATGCCTTTTAATACGGCAGGCCCCAGTGCCTCGTCTGCCTGAGTCAAATCCAAGCGTGGCCCGGCATAGCGGAATATCCATTGTGCACCGCCGTTCTGCTCGGAATACTCACAGCTTGCCTGAACATGCGGGCTGTCCAGATGCGGCAGCAAAAGCTGCATGGTCTCCTCAAAAGCAAGCTGCACTCGGTTTGACAGTTTCGGCGGAATCTGATTCGTTCCGCACCACCGCTCAATTTCTCCTGCCATGC
Source organism: Treponema sp. (assembly GCA_024698325.1). Lineage (GTDB taxonomy): Bacteria > Spirochaetota > Spirochaetia > Treponematales > Treponemataceae > Treponema_D. The sequence goes on along the minus strand of JAILRG010000029.1, from coordinate 24,204 downwards.
CAAGAAAATCATAGTCACGGCTTTCAATGTTCAGTTCCAGCACTTTGAGCCTGCGTACAAAGCGGCGGGTGTTTTCCCGCGTGGGATTGTCGAATATCTTTTGTGGAGAACCTTCTTCATATATTCCGCCCTCGTCCATATAGAACACCCGGTTCGAAATCGCCCTGGCGAAATTCATCTCGTGGGTGACAATCATCATGGTCTTGCCTGTTTTTGCCAGATTTCTGATTACGGCCTGTACCTCGCCCACCATCGTAGGATCAAGGGCGCTCGTCGGCTCGTCCAGCAGTATCACATCAGGATTCATGGCCAGCGTGCGGGCGATGGCAATACGCTGCTTTTGTCCGCCGGACAGCTCATCAGGGTAATTCAGCGCTTTTTCGGCCAGTCCCACCATGCGCAGAAGCTTCATGCCGGTGTCATAGGCCTCCTGCTTTGGCATCCCCAGCAAATCCATGGGCGCGAGCATGATATTTTCGATTACGGTTTTGTGACCGAACAGGTTGAAGCTCTGAAAGACCATGCCCATCTTCTGCCGCACCTTGCTCATGTCGCACTTGCGGTCGGTAATTTCAATATCGTCCAGCCAGATTTTGCCCGCCGTGGGCTTTTCCAGCTGGTTGATGCAGCGCAGCAGCGTGCTCTTGCCCGTACCGGACGGCCCGATGATGGAAATTACATCGCCGTCATGGATTTCCACGCTCACGTCCTTTAGGGGGGTGAGGTTCGGGTATTCTTTCTTTAAGTGTTCGATTCTAATCATCGGTCTTTACCCCCTTCAGAATATTCGCGCCCGTGCGGTGCCTTGGGTTCAAGGTAATGCAGAGCCTGCTGACAAGGAGTCCAATCAGGCTTTCCAACACAAAGTAAATGATTGTTACGGCTATCAGCGGGAAGAAGGCCTCGTAGGTTCGGCTGCGTACAATGTCGCCCATTTTGGTCAAATCCTGCACGGCAATATAGCCCACAATGGCGGTCGCCTTGATAAGCCCCACAATCTCGCTTTTATAGGCGGGCAGCACGTGGGGAAGTGCCTGCGGCAGAATAATCTTGAAGAAAGTGCGCAGGTCGGAATAGCCCAGCGCGCAGGCGGCCTCATACTGGCCTTTGTCCACCGCTCCGACGCCCATCCTTAAAAGAGCGAATATCGCCGTGCCGAACGTAAGCGTAAAGCCGATTACTGCCACGGCGATGCCGCTGATGGAAACCGCGCCGAAGATGATGTAATAGAGAACCATGAGCAGGACGACAATCGGCATTCCCTGCACCAGCCACAGGCAGAAGCGGGTAATAAGGTTTGCAATGGGGTTCCCGTTCCGGCACAGCATGAACACACCGAAGCCCAGCAGCGTACCGAACAGAATGCTCAGCAGCGTGATGAGCAGCGTTGTCTGCACCCCCTGCACAAAGAGTCTCCAGCGTCCCTCGCGGATAAATGTCTTTTCAAAGCTGGCCAGGATGCCGTTCCAAAAGGATGCGGTCGCTTTTGCTTCTGTTTGGAAAGCTCCTGCAGTATTGGCGCCAGCTTCCTCCTGTATTGCTGCCGGCAGCGTTTCGGAAGCCCGCACCATGACAGCAATCTCCTCAACGTAGGTCGGCTTTGAAAGCGGAAGCGCTTCCTCCCGTTCGGGAGTGACAAAGAGTGCGGCAAAAATACAGTCTACATCGCCGCCTTGTGCCGCCGCAACAATTCCGCCATAGTCATAGACTTTGAACGATATCGTCGCCCCAAGCCATGCGGCAAAACGATAGGCAAGCTCAATGTCATAGCCGCTCAATTCTGTTCCGACATAGTAGGTATAAGGCTCGTACACACCAGTTGTGCCCACCACCAGATGAATGTCGGAAGTCTTGGGAACAGGAATCTTTGGCATTGCTGATTCCCGCTTGACGAGCCAGCGGTCAATCATGTCATCGAGCGTTCCGCTTGCTTTTATTTCATCCAGAAATGCATTGATTTTATGCTCCAAATCGGGAATCCCTGCATGAGGGGCAATTGCTACGGCCATGCTGTGACTCGCTCCCAAAGGCTCGTCTAAAAGCCGGACTCCCGCAAGCCCGTTGCGGATTGCTGTTTCCATGGCAATCTTTCCGAAAGCATACGCGTCCAATTTCCCTTGACTGACCGCAGTGTATCCCTGCATGGCATCCTTGTAATACTTAAGCGTTGCCTGCGGAAATTTCTCGGCCAGCAGTTTGTTATCATCTGTGTCCTCTGGCATGCCGATTTTGCGGCCAGGGGCATTGAGCTGCTCCAGAGAGGTAATCGCCCTTTTGTCCGGACTATCGCTCTTTGCGCCGCAGCCGGTAAGCAGGCTTAAGCCCAGAGCCAGTACTGCGATGAATCTCCCCATGGTATAGCCTCCTTATCACTTGCTCTGTGTCGTTTGCTCTGAGCCTTGCTCCACTTGCTTGATTTCGTCCTTTGAGGCACTTTTAAGCGCGTAGGTGTCAAAGGCGGGATCTTTCGGGAGCAGGATTTCTATGCTGGTTTTCTTTGCAAGGCGGACCTTTCCCTTTGTCATCTGAATCTCATAGACATGGCCGCCTTTGGTCCGCTCGTCGTTTACAAAGTGCAGGTGCCAGCCGGCTGCATTGATGCCGTCCATGTAGTCTGGATAATAGACTCCCACAAGGCTTCCTGTTATGTCGGAAAACTCAAAGGAAGTCTGGGTGGTGTCGAGCATTTCTTTGAGGGTTACATGGTGAGAGCGGTAGGGGGCTTCGGAGCGGGCATAGATTTTCTCAAAGGTGCCGTGTATCTGGATTACATGCATGCTGTTTAAGCCGAAGTCTTCTTCTATGCGGTTGTTCAGCTCGTTTTTGAGGCTTTCCATTGTATAATTTCCGGAAAGCTCGAATTCCCGGCAGCCGTCCATGTAGGCCACCGCGGAAAAAGGAACGCCCCGACTGTCGCCGGCTTCCGCAACGCTTCCGTCGTCCATGGCCCGCCAACACTTTCCGTCGATTGCTATCATCTCGCCGTTTACATCCTCAAAGGTACCGAGCCCGGTTTCGCCGTGCTGCATTAGCTCGCCTACTGTTATCACTGCGCGCGTATATCCCAGCGCCAGTGACTGCAATGTAGAAACCTGAAACATCTTTGCGTCCATGCCTATCCTCCGTGTTGTTATTTCTGGTATGTTTTACGCCTGCTGACAGGTGCGCTTTGCCTGAGCCAGAATCGCTTGTACGTCTGCGCCCTTGATATCCAGTCCTTCTGCCTTTACCAGGCGAATGTCGCTGATGCCAAAAAACTGCGCCGCAACTGCCTGTACGTAATCAAAACCCAAATGGCGCCCGCCAATAAAGCCGCCCGCTGTCGTTACATAGGTAAGCCGTTTTGCCCGGCAGAGTGACTTTGGCGCCCCCTCTTCTGTGTAGGCGAAGGTCACGCCCACTACGCACACGCGTTCGATATAGGCGCGGAGCGACGCGGGAAAAAGCAAATCCCAGTAGGGCGCGGAAATGACAATCTCGTCTGCCAGTGCAAACTGCCTTGCATACGAAAAAATCGGGTCGGTAAAATCGCCGCGTGCAATGCATTCGTCGCGGTGGGAAAGCATTTTTTCGTCCAGCGGCAGAATTTGCTCGGCCTGCAGATGTACCTCCTGCAGGTCGGAAGCAGCAGACTGGGTAAGCAGGTAGCGGGCAAGTTCATCAGTGCGGGAGTTTTTTCGCACGCAGGCATTGATGTATAGCGTCATGGCTCTTTTCCTATAAAAGCTCCGCGTTAGCGGCCGGTCAGGAGGAACGATATCGTAGTTTTGCCAACGGTAAAATCTACACATGATACAAATAAAAAGTACGAGGAAGTACGTTGTATCATGCTCCTCATCTTTTTTAGTATAGCATAGGTTTTGAAGGAGGCGACATTTTTTTCTCTGGGGAATGAGGCTTTTGCAGAGGTGAGCTGGTTTTATGCATTGTGAAGACTTGGCGGTTTTGTTGCAGATGAGAGTGTTAAGTTCGCCATGTATGCAAAAGCTTGCCTTGAGGCGGAAAACTGAAAAGTCTAACACTCTCTGAAGCCCGCCGCGAAAGCGGCGGGCCACGCCCCCGCTTGTATTGTTTTCTAAAAAAAGCTAGTATTTCTGTCACGGGAGCTGAACGAAGATTCGGCTGAGAGGGAACTTGTTTGTTTCGACCGTACCTGATCCAGATAATGCTGGCGTAGGAACGTTAATAATCGTTATTTTCGCTTTCATTGTACGTCCGCATGCTGGGCGTATTTTTTTTGGCCACTGGCGTGCTGTATAACACGGACTGCCATCGAGCGGCCACCACAGGAGGTATTATGAAAGCGAGTGTTGCTATTCAGGTTCTGCCAAAGGCAGATTCAGACGAGGAAGTGTGCAGAATTGTTGATGAGGTGATTGCCTACATCAAAAGCACCGGTCTTACCTATTTTGTCGGTCCCTGCGAAACTGCCATTGAGGGCGATGATTACAATCAGCTGATGGAGATTGTAAAGAACTGCCAGCTGGTTGCTATTAAGGCTGGGGCGCCTTCTGTAAGCGCGTATGTAAAAATCGGTTACCGCCCGAACGGCGAAGTGCTTTCTATCGAAAAAAAGACAAAGAAATTCCATGAAAAATAATGTCACATACAGGGCGGCGCCCTTTGTGTTCATTTTTCTGATTCTCTGTATCTGGCAGCTTTTGAGCGTCTCTGGGCTTATCCCGGGCTACATGCTGCCTTCGCCCCTAAAGGTGGTGAAGGCTTTTTGCAAGGATATGCCCCTTCTGATGTATCATCTGGAAGTGACGCTTCTGGAAGCTTTTGCCGGAATAATTGTAAGCATTCTTTTTGCTTTTGTTTTTGCAATCGTGATGGACAGATTCACTTTTATCAACCGGGCCGTGTACCCTGTTTTAATTGTGAGCCAGACAATTCCTACCATTGCGATTGCTCCGCTTCTGATTCTCTGGTTTGGGTACGGAATGTCTTCAAAGGTGATTTTGATTGTGCTTACCTGTTTTTTTCCGATTACGGTGAGTCTTTTGACTGGTTTTGCTTCTGTAGACAAGGACATGATTCGTCTTATGGAGTCTATGGGGGCAAGCCGGCTGCAGATTATGAAATACGCAAAGCTTCCTTCCAGCGTGAAAAGTCTTTTTGCGGGATTAAGGATTTCTATTTCATATTCAATAATTGGCGCGGTAATCTCGGAATGGTTGGGGGGAATGCGCGGACTTGGCGTGTATATGACGCGCGTAAAAAAGTCTTATTCCTACGATAAGCTTTTTGCGGTTATCTTTTTGATTTCTGCACTGAGTCTTATTTTAATTAAACTAATTTCTTGCATAGAAAAAAGGATTTGTTCATATGAAAAATAATCTTTTTAAGGTTTTGACGGCTGCGGCACTTTTTGCGTCTGTTTTGTTTTCGGGATGCAAAAAGCAGGATTCAAAGAAACTGACCTTTGTCTTGGACTGGACTCCGAATACGAACCACACGGGTCTGTATGTTGCCCAGGAAAAGGGGTACTTTGCAGAAGAGGGGCTTTCTGTTGATATTGTGCAGCCTTCGGAAGACGGCGCGACGATGATGGTTGCTGCTGGACGCGCTCAGTTTGGCGTAGGCTTTCAGGATTCTATTGCGCCGTCTATGCTTCAGGATGAAAAACTGCCGGTTATCGCTGTTGCCGCCTTGCTGCAGCATAATACGTCCGGCTTGATTTCTCTTAAGAAAACAGGCATTGACCGCCCGAAAAATCTTGAGGGAAAAAAATACGCTACCTGGGATTCTCCGATTGAGCTTGCAACTATCCGTAAAATTGTTGAGGCAGACGGCGGAGATTTTTCAAAGATTCAGCTGATTCCGTCTACTGTTTATGACGTAGTAACTGCATTGAATACAGAAATTGACTGCGTGTGGATTTACTATGCATGGGATGGCGTAAAGCTTGCGCTCGACGGCATCGACACTAACTATCTTGATTTTAGAAAGATTGATGACACGTTTGACTATTACACACCGATGTTCATTGCAAATACCGAGTTTCTGGAAAAGGACGGTGACACTGCGCGGAAATTCTTAAAGGCTTTGCGCCGTGGCTATGAGTTTGCTGTTGATAATCCTGATGAAGCCGCGGAGATTTTGTGTAAGGCTGCCCCTGAGCTTGAGCGTGACCTGGTTTTTGCAAGCCAGAAATGGATTTCTAAGGAGTACAAGGCGGAAGTCGACACCTGGGGCTATATTAATCCTGAACGCTGGAACCGCTTTTTCCGCTGGCTGAACGAAACTGGTCTTCTTGAAGGCACGCTGCCGGAAAATACCGGCTTTACTAACGACTATTTGAACTAACAGCAGCAAGGCCCCCTGAGGCCTTGCCGTAAGGAAACGAAACGTGGAAGAAGCCTTACTTAACATTGAGGGTGTAAACAAAAGCTTTGGTAAGCGGCAGGTTTTAAAAACCATCAGCCTGTCCCTGCGGAAGGGGGAATTTGTTTCGCTTGTCGGCGTGAGCGGAAGCGGAAAATCTACGCTGCTGAACATTATTGCGGGGCTGGAAGAGCCGGACAGTGGCCGCGTAGAACTGGACGCCCACGATATAACAAAGCAAAAGGGAATGGTAAGCTATATGTTCCAGAAGGATCTGCTTTTCCCACACTACACAATCTTAGATAACGTGATTCTTCCGCTTGTGATTGGGGGCGAAGACAAGAAAAGCGCCCGTGCAAAGGCAAGTCCGCTCTTTGCGCAGTTCGGGCTGGATGGCACGCAAAACCAGTACCCCGCCCAGCTTTCCGGCGGCATGAGGCAGCGCGCCGCTTTTCTTCGCACCTATCTTACCTCAAAGCAGGTGCTGCTTTTGGACGAACCTTTTAGCGCCCTGGACATGATTACAAAAAACCGCATGCACGAATGGTACTTAGAGACTGTGCGTAAGCTCGGCCTTACCACGCTTCTGATTACGCACGACATAGAAGAAGCAATCCTGCTTTCTGACAGAATCCTGATTATGAACAATGTGAATGAAACGGAAGCGTCTAACATCATTGCGGAGCTTCGCGTGGAAGCCCTGCAATCGCGCACAATGGATTTCTGCTATACCGAGCAGTTTGCCCGGATGAAGCAGCGTATCTACGCAATGTTGTAGGTGCAGGGCGCCTACTGCTTGTTGAAGAAGATGACGAGCGGGCTTGTTGAGCGCGAAAGAATGACATTGTTTGCCATCTGCGCCTTTGTGGCGTCTTCCAGGCGCAGCCCGCCGTCGGTAATCTTGTACAGGAAGTTTACTTCACCCGGCATGCCGTCGAAGCGGAATGTCAGGACTCCGTCGTAGCTTACTTTTAACGCATCGGAAATAAAGTACCGGATGGAAACAGAGCCGCTTCCCTTTGCATCTTTGCTTATAATCGACGGCACAAGCAGGTTGTAGCCGCTCCAGGTAAAGCCTTGAGTTTCGGTGAACGAAAGCTTTCCGTAGTTGGAGCTTTCGAAGCGCGGTCCGTACAGACGCAGTTGCTCAAGTTCTTTCTGGCGTCTCTCTGCCTCTTCCTGCAACAGCTCGTCGAGGTTCGCTGTCAGCAGCACCATGTTTTCTTCCTGTACTTTGCGGCTGCTGTCGCGGTATTCAACAATGATAAAGTCGTTGCGGCGCACGGTGATTTTGACTGGCGTGCCGTTAAACTGGTATTCGTGTTCCTTTGTTTTTGTTATGCCGGTGTATGTCCACGAAAGCATGGTGCCGGAAAGCGTAATCGAAATGGTATTTGACTTTTCGTCGATGACAAAGCCGTAGCCGGTGTCCATCTGTGCCAGGTCGATTCTGCCGCGGTCAATGAGCGTCTGGAATTTTTCAGGGTACCAGTGCTGGCCTTTAACCGCAGCGATAACGGTGTCTGTAGCTTCGCCTTCTTCAGCTCCGCCTAACGGAGTCAGGGCTGTAGACTCGGATTTTGCGGTAAGGGCCGCGCCGTCTTCAAGCTGGAACAGGTCCAGATTGTAGGAGAAGCACCAGCCGGTCGTGCCGCCTTCGGTTAAAACGCGGAGCCAGTCACCTTCTATGTTGCCGCGTCCGTTTGTAACAGCCTGTCCCTTGCCTTTGTACAATACGCGGATGATTTCTTTTTCCCGCAGACGGTAGACCTGTTTTGCCGTGTTTACGGCTTCCTGGCGGATGGGAAGTCCGTCAAGCTTAACGGAAGCATAGGTGTGCTCGTAGTCAGCGTAGCGCTGGCGGAGCTTTTGTGTCTTCTTCCGGGAATCCGGCTCGCTTAAAAGCCACAGCGGCACTTCTACTTTCTGGTTTGTGCCGGGAAGCGCAATAACGTATACATGGGAAATATTTGAGCGGATAAAAACCTGCACGATTTCGCCGTCGGTAAGCGCATGCTCATCATCGTGCCACAGCACCAGGCTGTAGCCTAAACTCTTGCTGCATGAAGAAAAAAGTCCTGAAAAAAGAAAAAGCGCCCCCAGAAAAAAAGCCGGCGCAACGCGGGAAAAAGCTTTCATAATGTATGAGTATAGCGGAAATCCGCACATTGAAACAATACGCCCTTTCTTGCTATACTTAAGATATGTTGTACTATCTGGGTGGGATATTAACAAAGTATTTTGGACCGGCACGGCTTTTGCAGTCATATACTGTGCTGATTGCTCTTGCGCTGTATGCAGGTTTTCTGGTAGTCCGCTATCTGATGCCGCTTTTCTATGATTACATGCCGCATGACCGCGGGCGCGAGTTTACTGTCGCTGCCGAAGCGGCAAAAGGAAAACCGACTGGTGCCGGCGTATTCTTTATAACCGTGTTTGTGCTGGTGACAGTGCTCTGCGTGCCGCTTAACTGGACGCAGGCGACTTCGCTTGCGCTTACCTGGCTTATGATGCTGACCGGCTATCTTGATGACCGGAGCGTCGCGAGCTGGGGGGAATACCGTAAGGCGCTTCTGGACCTGGTTCTCTGCCTTGGCGCCTCTTTCGTCCTGGTGCTGTACCTGCGGCAGGGCGACGGGTATGTCCGCTTTTGGCTTCCCCTTATCTCAAAGACTATTACGGTTTCTCCGTGGCTGTTCGTAATCATTTCCACCGTGCTTTTGTGGGCATCTGTCAATACGACAAACTGCACTGACGGCGTAGACGGCTTAAGCAGCACGCTTGTGCTTGTGGCGCTTTTGACGGTGGGCGTTATTTTTTATTTCATCCTTGGACATGTTGATATTGCAAGCTATCTGCTTGTGCCGAACATGATTGACGGCGCTTCCTGGGCTGCCATGACGTTTGCGCTTGCAGGCACGCTTATGGGCTACTTGTGGCACAATGCGTTCCCGAGCAAAGTGCTGATGGGAGACGCCGGAAGCCGTGCGCTGGGCTTTTACATCGGCATCTGCGTCATGGTAAGCGGAAACCCGTTCATGATTTTCGCAACCAGCTCGCTCATTTTTGTAAACGGCGGCCTGGGCCTCGTAAAAGTTGCGCTCAAGCGCTTCTGTCATATCAGCATTTTTACCACAATCCGCTTCCCGCTTCATGACCACATGCGGCAGAATCACGGCTGGTCACCCACGCAGGTGCTTATCAAGTTCCTGATTATTCAGCTTTTGATTACTGTCGCCGTCGTTGGCATCTTCTTTAAGGTGCGCTAGCGAAAGGCGCAGGTGTTGCTACCGCAGCCTCGTACATTGCTTGCCGTCGCGTTTTCCGCTACAATGGCGCCATGACCTATTTTTTTGAGACATATGGCTGCCAGATGAACATTGCAGAGAGTGCGGCGGCCGAGCAAGTTTTTATTGAGCGCGGCTGGAAATGCGCAGAAAATGCCGAGGTTACCGACCTTGTGATTATCAACACGTGCTCCGTGCGCGCAACCGCAGAAAACCGCATTTTTGGCCGCCTTGGCTGGTACGCAGGCCTGAAGGCTGTCCGCGCCTGTAAGCCGGACGCAAAGCATAAATCACTGGACATCGCAACTGCATATGTACAGGACGGCCCGAAGCCGATTAAGGTCGCCGTCATGGGCTGCATGGCCGAGCGCCTTTCAAAATCGCTTAAGCGCGACTATCCGGTCGTCGACTACCTTATCGGCACCTTCGCAAAACAGCATATAGGCGACATTATCGACGACATGGAAAAAGAGCGCGGGCTGTCAGCAGCCGAGTCCAAGGTGAATAAGCGCGACGGCCTTATCACGGAAGACCCGGTCTACGTTTTCTCGCCGCTTTCCGCAGAAGAAGGCGCGTTCTCTACCTTTGTGCCGATTATGAACGGCTGCAACAATTTCTGCACCTACTGCATCGTGCCGTATCTGCGCGGCCGCGAAGTGAGCCGCCCGGTCGATGCAATCCTCGCCGAGCTGGATAAGCTTTCAGAGCGCGGTGTGCGCGAAATCATGCTCCTTGGACAGAACGTAAACAGCTACCACGGCCACATGACCGCTGACCCGGAAAGCGAGGCTGTAGACTTTCCGCGCCTGATGCAGATTGTCGCCGACCACATCCGCGAGACAAAATCGACGATTGGCTGGGTTCGCTTTGATTCAAGCCATCCGAAAGACTTGAGCGATGATTTGATTGACGTGATTGCAAAGAACGACGTGCTCTGCAAAGGCATTCACCTGGCTGTGCAGCATGGAAGCGACCGCATCTTAAAGGCGATGAACCGCCATTACACGCGCGATGATTTCTACACGCTTGTCGACAAAATCCGCGCAAAAATGCCCGAAGCTTCGATTACGACTGACATTATGCTCGGCTTCCCCGGCGAGACCGACGAAGATGTTGAAAAAACGCTCGAGCTTATGAAGCGCGTCCGCTTTGAAAGCGCATTCATGTATTACTTTAACCCGCGCGAAGGAACGCCCGCTGCCAGCATGGCAAATCAGATTCCTCTTGACGAAAAAAAGAAGCGCCTGCAGCGCATCATCGACCTGCAGCTTGAAATCACGCAGGAAGAAATGGCTAAGCATGTCGGAAAGACAGAGAAGGTGCTTGTTGAGCGCACGACACGCGATGACGAAAATGAGGTGCTTGCAAAGACTGACCGCGACGAGCGCGTAGCCTTTAAGGGCAGCGCGGATTTAATCGGTCAGTTCGTAACCGTGCGTTTGGACAGCCTGAACGGAAATACATACAAAGGAACGCGGCAGCAGTAAAACGTGCTGCCACTAAAGGAGAGACAGAGTATGCCTTTTAAGCTTATCGGAATGATTGTACTGCTTGTGGTGGTGACTGTGTTCTGCGGTTTTAACAGCGCAGAAAATGCCCGTTGCGATGTAAATCTGCTTTTCCGCCAGTTTCACGATGTGCCGGTGTTTTTGACCGTACTGGTGTCTTTTGTAACTGGCGCTGTAGTTGCGCTTCCATTTACATTTGGCCGCCGCAGAAAAACGCAGGACAAAGCGGGGCAGCCTGCAAAAACTGGTGCAAAATCAAAAGAGACGCCTTCGTCTCATGGCGCGCCGGAAGTAAAAGTGACGGTGCGGCCGGGAACGCTGTACGACGCAACTCCGATTCCTCCGGCTGCTGCCAGCGGTGCTTCTGGTTCCGGGGAAAAGGCGCAGGCAAAAACGCCGTTTGCTGCAGCCCGCGAGAATGCAAAGGCCGAGCGGGAAAAACGCCTGGCAGAGAAGGCTGAGAAAGCTGCAAGAAAACTTGCCCAGAAAAGGGCAAAGGCAAAGAAAGCGCCTGTCGTAAAAGAACCTGCGGCTCCGTCTGTAAACGACGTGCCTAAGATTCACTAATCCTTTCTGAGAATCCCGTTTTGTAAATCAATTTCGGCGCGCGCTTTCATCTGGTAGTGCATTTTCTTTCCGGTGGCAGTGCGCGGCAGTTCATCTACAATGGCAAAATAGCGCGGTTTCTTGTATTTTGAGAGCATGGCGCTTTTTGCGCAGAATACGGCCAGCTCGTGGATTGTAAGCGAGCTGTCTTCTGCGACAACGTAGGCCGCAACAGCCTGTCCGCGCACCTTGTCGGGAACTGCTGTCACCAGACAGTCGCGCACCTTCTGATGCTCACAGATAGCTTCCTCAATCTGTGTGGGGTAAATGTTTTCGCCGGAAACGACAATCATATCGTCTTTTCTGCCGCGGACAGTAACCAGCCAGTTTTCATCCCAGACGCCGGTATCGCCGGTATACATCCAGCCCTTGTAAAACTTTTCGCGGGCCATTTTGTCATTGTGATAGTACGAATACGTCGTTTTTTCCGGCGAGCGTATGATGATTTCGCCTTCGGTACGGCTGTCATGCGCGACCATATCATCCGGTTCTGCTTTTTTGCCCTCGTACAGGTGCACGACGCGCACTTCGTCGTCTATGCAGCTTGAGCCAACGCTTCCGGCGCCGTCGGGCAGATTGTAGGGCCTGAGAAAGCTGTTCCAGAAGGTTTCTGTGGTCCCGTAGCCGTTAAAAATATGCGGGGTGAGCGTTTCCATAAAGCGGATGCAGTCATTTTTCGAAAGCGGGGCGCCCATGGTGACTATGCCTTTTAAGCGGGAAAGATCCTTTGGCTTTTGCATCTGCACTCGGGAGAGCATGTCCAGGTTTGCGGGGGTTCCCATCATAAAGGTGACGCCGTAGCGGGAGATCCACTCGAGCGCGTTCTGCGGCTGAAAGCGGCGCATGATGATGACGGCGCTGCCAGCGTAAAAAGCCGGGCAGGGGCCGCCGCAGTGGCAGCCTCCGCGGTGAAACCACGGCGTCATGTTAAGCGTTACGTCGTGAATGCCAAGCGGATACTGCATGATTACGTCGTGCGCCGAAAGCACTTCGTTTATGTCGTTGAGCGGCACGCTTTTTGGCAGGGCGGTAGTGCCGCTTGTGCAGAGCCTGAGCACTTCATCGTAAATGTGGGCGCGCCCCTTGCGAACCGGCTCTGAGGCAGCTTTTCCTTTCGTGTACTCTTCGTAACTTGTGTGTCCTTCCGGAAGCGGAAAGCCTTCCTGATTGTCTGCCATCACAAAACGCTCCGGCTTCCAGGCGCACATTGCCTCAGCCTGTACTATCATGTCGCGGACGTTCGCCGAATAAATGACTGCCCGCGGCTTATTGTGATTGATTAAAAGCGCCATTTCGCCTGCCGCCAGATTGTAATTTGCTGCAAGCAGAATCGCGCCGATTTTGCGCGGGCCGGTGTAGGCGAACGCAAACTCCGGGCAGTTTCTGAGCGCGCTCATTACGACGTCGTTCTTTTTTATGCCGTCTTCCTGCAGGGCATGTGCCAGCCGGTTTGCCTCTTCGTTTAGCTTTCGGTAATTCCACTGACGGCCAGTTTCCGGATCAATGACTGCCGGGCGCTCGCCGTAACGGTGCACATTCCGCATGACGCCGTTAATCCAGGTGTATTCATGCTCAAAGGTGTCAATAAACATGCTGTCGTCGTAGGTGCGCTTCATTATGTGCCTCGTAATTGTGGTATCTATATCTTTAGACAATTGAAGGTCGGAAAAGTTGCGGAAAAAGCATGTATTATGCTAATCTTAATGTGCTATGCTTTTTTTAGTTCTTACATTTCTATTTTTTGCAGGCAGCCTGATTGGCTGGACGCTGGAAGTTTTCTGGCGCAGGTTCTTTTCTAAGAATAATCCGTCGCGCCGCTGGATAAATCCCGGATTTTTGCACGGTCCGTACCTTCCGCTTTACGGGCTGTCTCTCTCGCTGCTTTTTATGCTTTCGTTCGTGCCTGTGGAGCGTTTTTTTCCCGGCACGATTATGCAGAAGACGGTGCTGTTCTGCGTGATGGCACTCTGCATTACTGCGGTGGAATACGTGGGCGGCCTCATTTTTATCAAGGGAATGAAGCTGAAGCTGTGGGATTACAGCAACTGCTGGGGAAATATTCAGGGAATTATCTGTCCACAGTACACGTTTTACTGGTGGCTCTTAAGCGGCGTGTACTATTTCCTTATTCATCCGAAGATTCTTGAATGGCTGTACTGGTTTACCAATCATCTGGCATTTTGTCTGGTGGTGGGATTTTTCTACGGTGTGTTTACGGTTGACCTTTGCTATACGCTGAATATTGCCGCAAAGCTTCGTTCCTACGCAAAGGAAAAGCAGCTTGTCATCCGCTACGAAAACTTAAAAGCACTCATTCAGCAGAAGAACGAAGAGCTGAGAGAAAAGCGGCATTTTGTGTTCCCGCTAAAATCAAACAGGCTTCCGCTCCGCGAGCTGCTGAAAGAAGTGCTCCGTTAGCGGCTACCGGATTGTTGTTCCGATATAGGCGGTTCCTTCGAGAATCGCCTTCGTGTTTTCTATGTTCTTTCCGCCTGCGCAGATAACCGTCAGCTGCATTGCTTCGGCTTTTTTGCTTGCAATCGGGTCGAACGGACAGTTTTTGCCGGGTACCCATTCATCGCCGACCATTTTGCGGAAATCAGCCCAGCTTATTGTGTCGAGCGGCTTTGCGTCGGGATTTTTGCGCGGGTCATCGGTGTAGACTTTCTCGATGTTTGAAAGATTTACGACCGTGTCGGCGCTGAACTTTTCTGCAAGTAAAACCGCATCGTTGTCAGTAGAAAAACCAGGCTTCCAGCCGGCGGCGACGAGAACGCTTCCGGTAAAGGAAAGCTCCGCGGTCGGGTCGGTTACAACAGCTTCCTTGCACAGGTCTCCAAAACAGGCTTTTACGAACTGGGCGTTCAGGCGTGTTGCCATGATGCCAATCCAGTCTGCGGCGTCGGTGCTGCTGTCAGGGGCAGTTCCTGTAACCGTGCGGAATGCGTTCTGGTAAATGCGGGCAGGTCCGCCGCCGCCAATGACTAAAATCAGGCGGTCGCCGGGATGTGCCGCTAAATACGCCTTTGTCATATCAACAAAGCGTTTTACAAAATCGGTGTCTGGTGTTTCCGGGGCGACGATTGAACCGCCTACGGACAGAATTTTGGTACTCATCCTGTATCTCCTTAAAAAAAATGTTCTAAAACTACTTAGTAGACGCCCAAGACGATGGGATTGTTCCATAGACTTGAGTAATTGACGCTTTCGCCGCTCGATTCTTCCCAGATTGACTGCAGTGCATACGTCCGCTCGCGGTACACGGTCTTGCTGTTTACGAATGAGGGCTTTACTTCGTTCCAGCCGCGGCTGAAGGCAATGTGCTGGCTGTCTAAGTTTCCGAAGTAGAATGTGCGTACATCGGAAACAGGGCGGAACGCCTTATATGATAAGCCCGCCCCAAGCGCCGGGTCAACTGGAATCCATCCGAAATTCTCCAGATAGATTTCGCACCACCAGTGATTGGCTGTCTTTAAGTCTGAATCGACCAGAATGCCGCTTACAGGAAGCGCCGGAATGCCGCAGGCTCGTGCAAGCGTCGTGTAGCAGATGGCAAAGTCGTAGGCATCGCCCTGCTTTTTTGCTAGCAGTTCAATTGGAGACACGCGCTTTTTTACCGGGCTGTCAGTAAGCCGGCACGAGTCGAGGAGCCAGTCGTACAGAAGCCGCGCCTGCCGGTATGGGTTTTTCTCCCGCTTTATGATGTCAGCTGCAAGCGTGGTTACTTCGGTATTCTTGCTCTGAATGAGCGAGTCGTTCTGTGTTGCGACGCTGTAAATCGTGCGCGACTTCTCGCTGAACGGCTTTATGTTGCGCTCCGTTATGCTGGTAGTCAGCGTGTATGCGCTTATAAGAAAGTTCTGGCTTACGCGGGTTTTGCGGACGCTGTTTTTATCAAACTCCAGCTGATGGATAATCATGTTGCGGTAGTTTTCAATCAGCGGATCCGGCGTGCATTCACTCAAATCGGCAAGCGGCTGTTGTGCCGTAACAGGGGGCCGGGGAACGCGCAGCGTGATGGATACCGGGATTTTCGGATCGATGTTTTCGACGTCGCAGGAAAGCTGCAGTACATAGGTTTTGCGCTCGGTGTAACTTCTGGTTCCGGCGGAGGAGGCTACCTGCAGCTGCACTCTGTTGCTTTCGCCCTTGTCTGTTTTTACATATATGCTTCCGCTTGCCGCTCCGTCTGGAATGCGGACGTGTATTTCCGTGTCGCTCCAATACTCATAGTCATAGTTTGATTCGCTTGCCTGAACGAAGGCAAGGTTGAATGTGTCGGTCATCTTTGATTCTGAGTCATCGCGGTTTGCCGTAAAGTATACGCCGGAATTGCCGCGGACAGTGCCGAAGTTGGAGCCTGACAGGGTGATAAGGGCGCCGTAGCTGTTTGTGGAAGGCGTCAGGTCGGTGATGACCGGCTGCGTGGTTTTTGTGTCGACAGGAACTGCGATGGGAATGCCTGCTTCATTTGCGAAAAAGCCCGGTTTTGACTCGCCGTTTTTTGTGCCGACAATCACAAGACCATCCTGCACGTTTGTTGGCAGTATGATTCTGATTTCCTTGTTTGACCAGCTGAGGTAGCCGCTTGAAGTGATTTTGCTGCCGCCGACTTCGACATAGCTTTCGGGACTTCGGAGTGCGCCGAAGTCGCTGCCGGTAATCGTCATAAGGTCACCGGGGGCGCCGACTGGCGGTGTAATGGACGTGATGACAGGCGGGTGCTTTGCGTGTGTGCTGAAAAAAGAAATGACGCCGATGGCTATCACAACTGCCAGAATAATCGTCCCTAGGCGGACGAGGGGATACTTGCGGTAAAAAAGGATAAGTGCGTTCTTTATGCTCAACGGTTTTCTCCGCCGTAACTGGGTAACGGCGTCTCTATTTTTATCGGAAGCTGGGCTGCTGCGTCAACTACACCGGGTTTGAACACGTCAACGGACGTAAGCGAGCGGCGCATGGCCCTGCTGCCTGCGGTTCCCACGGTAGCGGTAGCCCGCACGGTGCGCTGTTCTGCCGGTTTTGCTTTTGTCTCGCCCTGCACAGCTTCTGCTTCCCCGGTCGTACTTTCTGACTGCGGCTTTGCTTCTGCAAGTGCAAGCGATGATAAATCGGTATGCGAAATATTACCGTCGATGATTACCTGCTTTTCGGTAAGCGGCTTAAGCTCGGCACTTGCGATGGCTTTCAGCTCGCTGAAACCGGTTGCTCCTGTGCGGGAGCGAAGATATGCCGGCGTAAAGATGCATGCAAAAACCGCTGCGGCGCAGGCTGCGGAAACAGCCCATCTGGCACCGGGGAAAGATATGATGTTTTTCTGAGGCGCTGCTTTCTGAACCGTGTCGGCGTAGTGCAGCTTTGTCTGCAGGCGCTCAAAACTCTGCGCAAGGTACACGCCGTCCACGCTGGCAGCGGCATTGTCTTCTGCAAACAGCTTCCGCTGCGCTTTAAGCTTTTCGAGGATTGCTTTACAGGTCTGACAAGACGCCACATGCGATTCGTATTCGGCACGGAACGTCAGCGGCAGTTCTCCGTCAACATAGACTGAGTGAATATCTTTCTTAGGACAACCAGACATTTTCTTTTCCTCCAATCAGCTTTTCAAGCTGCTCGCGGGCGCGGAACATCCGCACTTTTACGTTGCCCTCAGTAATGCCGAGTACAGTACCGATTTCCTTGTAGTTCAAATCGCCGTATTCGCGTAGAATAAGGACTTCCCGCAGATTTTTCGGAAGCTTCTGCAGTGCGGCATTCATACGAATGCGCGCCTCTTTGCGAAGTAAATCTGTTTCGCCCGATGTCTGCTCGCGCGAGTCCTCTTTTAAGGCTTTCTGGTACGCTTTCTTTTCGCGAACCTTGCGCTTTGCATAATTGAGCGATGCATTCTTTACCACACGGATAAGCCAGAATTTTGCGTCGTCCATTGACGGAAATACAAGCTGCTTGGTATGAGCCTTGATGTAAGAGTCATGCACCAAATCTTCCGCCGCATCTTCCTCGATTACAATTCGTACTGCAATCTTAAAGAGCAGCTGCATGGTCTGGTCGTACAGCTTTTTAAAATCCGCCGGATCTGCGCAATGAATGGCTTTTCCGTTTGCTTCGTCGTTATTGAAAACCACAGTCTGTCCTATGTCGTTACAGAAAAAAAACGAAAAATTATATTTTTTTCAAGCTGTTTAAAAGCTTAACCTAATTCCGTTTCCAGATGACCCCAGAGGGGCTGTCTATAATAGAAATGCCTCTGGCTGCCAAATCGTTACGGATTTTATCTGCCGTTGCGAAATCTTTTGCCTTTTTTGCGGCGGTGCGCTGCTCGACAAGCGCGTTGATTTCTGCTGCTTCCGGGTCGCCTGCGTGGTCGTCGCCGGCTGCCTGGGAAGCGGCTGCCTTTTCCTGGCTTTCGTTGAGCGCAACTGCGTCTTTAATCACCGAAAGCGAAATCACTTTGTCCATGGTAAAGATGTCTGAAAGCGCGTCTATTGCTTTCTGGCCTTTACCGTTAGAAGCCTTCTGCAGGGCAGAGAGCGCAATCGGCGTGGCAAGGTCGTTTTCAAGACCTTCACGGAAGCGGGCGAGATTCTGAGATTCACCGGCTGATTTTGCTTTTTCTGAGCGGGCGCTAAGCTCTGCTTCCCAGTTGTCGGCTGTGAGCGTAACTCCGTCCTCTGTCTTTGCGCGTGATACAAGCTTTGAGACACGGCTGATAAGAGCCGCACGTCCCTGCTTTGCGCTTTCCATTGCTTCAAGCGAGAAGACAAGCGGCTTTCTGTAGTGGCCGCCGAGCAGGAAGAAGCGGTAGTCTAGCGGCGCAAAGCCCTTGCTGGTGAGGGAATAGCCTTTTCCTTCGGGAAGGTCTGTCTGGAGCGTGATGAAGCGTCCTGAAGACTTGGACATTTTGCCGCCTTCAAGAATCAGGAACTCGTTGTGCATCCAGTATTTGACCCACGGTCCGGCAGCGCGTTCTTCTGCGCTGAAGCTTCCTTCGCTCTGTGCGATTTCGTTTGTATGGTGAACCGGTACATGGTCGATGCCGCCGGTGTGAATATCGATGTGCTTTCCGAGGTACTTCATGCTCATGGCAGAGCATTCGATGTGCCATCCCGGGTAGCCGCGTCCCCACGGACTGTCCCAGGTCATCGCCTGGTTTTCAAACTTGGACTTTGTAAACCACAGCACAAAGTCGCCGGGATTGCGCTTGTTTTCGTCGATGACGACTTCCTTGCGCTTGCCTTTTCCGGCAACAAGCTTGTCTAGGTCAAGATTTGCAAGCTTGCCGTAGTCGGGGTAGGTGGAAATGTCGTAGTAGAGGTTTCCGCCTGCCATGTACGTGTGGCCGTTAGCCTCAAGCTGCTTTATGAGCGCAATCATGTCGGCAATGTGCTCGGTCGCTTTGCAGACAACGTCGGGATGGCGGATGTTCAGCGCGTCGATGTCCTTAAAGAATGCATCTGTATAGAATTGTGCGACTTCGAGCACGCTCTGGTGACGTTCTTCGGCGCTTTTTACCATTTTGTCGTCACCGTCGTCAGCATCTCCGGTCAGGTGGCCGACGTCGGTAATATTCATGACGTGCTTGATGTCGTATCCTAAATAGGTGAGTGATTTATCCAGAATGTCAAGGAAAACGTATGCGCGCAAGTTTCCGATATGCGCGTAATTGTAAACAGTAGGACCACAGCCGTAAAAACCGACATGCCCGCTCGTAACGGGCGTAAAGTCCTGCATTTCGTGTCCCATCGTGTTATAAAGCCGTAATCCCATAATGAGCTCCTATAAAAACTCCGCGTTAGCGGCGCTGCACGGAGGCAGCGAATAACAGTTTTGCCAACGGCAAAATCTGAACATGATAAAAATACACGGACGTATTTTTATCATGCCTCCTATAAAAACTTCGCGTTAGCGGCGCTGCACGGAGGCAGCGGATTGAAGTAGCGTAATAGTAGCTTAATTTGGCGTTTTTGGGAATATAGGTGGCAGCGGGGAGAAAAGGGCGTGCTTGAGGCATTTCGCAGGCTTTTACACTTTCTGTACGCTTGCAAGCATGTCAAATTCTTTTGCTGGCATGGGTTTCTGGAAGAGAAAGCCCTGCATTTCGGTGCAGCCGAGTTCTTTCAGGAAGCAGGCTTGATCTTTGTATTCCACGCCTTCAGCTATGACTTCCATGCCGAGCGCCTGCGCCATGTTTATAATGTGCTCTATGATGATGCGGCCTTTCCGCTGGTCGCCGGTTTCTGTCAAAAAGTGCAGGTCGAGCTTTATGCGGTCTACCTGTACTTCTTTCAGCATGTTCAGAGATGAGTAGCCGCTTCCAAAATCGTCCATTTCCACCTGAAAGCCGTGCCTCCTAAGCCGGTTCGTCGTGTTTATCAGAAGTTCCGGATTGTCAACGTAGGCAGATTCTGTAATTTCGATGTGCAGCTGGTCGGGCGAAAGCTGGTAGGTCTGAATCAGATGCAGAAAATGGTTGGGAATGTCGGTGTCTTTTGCAAAGTCTGCGCGGGAGAGGTTAACCGAAACCGTACGATGCTTTCCTTCCTGATTCCAGCGGTGTAAATCCTGACATGCCCGCTCCCAGACAAACAGGTCAAGGTCGAATACCAGGCCTGTTTCTTCGAGGGCCGGAATAAAGTCTGCCGGTGAACCCCAGCCGCGGTTTGTGCTGTTCCAGCGGGTAAGGGCTTCGGCCCCGATGATGATGCCGGTTGTATAGTCGACCTGCGGCTGATACCAGACCTGTACTTCGTTTGATTCGATGGCAGCCGGCAGGTGATTTGCCAAATCGACAACCAGCTTTCCGGTTTTCCATTGCTCTTCGTTATAAAACTCAAAGTTGCTCTTGTGATTTTTCCGGAGCCTGCTTTCGGCTAGGCGCGCGCAGTCGAGCATTTTGTCTATCTGAATGTCCTCTAAATCATCGGGTGTCACCACGTAGACACCGGTACAAATCTGTACGCGTATTTCCTGATTGCGGTTGATGAAAAAATCCCGCACCGGCTCTACGACACTCTTTACATCTGCGTCCAGCTGCTCCAGACTATCTAAGTGCCGCAGAATGGCAAAATGATCCGCATCGATTCTGCCGAGCGCATCTTCGTCCGTCGTGATTGATTTTCCCTTGTCCGCCCAGAAACATAAAAGCTCGTCCCCAGCGTCCATGCCAAGGCTTTCATTGATGTACTTGAAATCCCGGATATTGCTGTACGAGAGCACATAGACTTTGTCCGGGTGACTGCGGAGCAGCTCTTTTGCTTTTACCCTGAAGGCGGACATGCTTAGAACTCCGGTAAGCAAGTCCTGATTCATCAGCTGCCTGAGCTTTTCTTCGTGCTTAAGGTGTGTCGTTCGTATGTGTATTATTGCAAGCGTAATGCTTCCGGCGGTGAGCAGGAGGGTGAGGAGCAGGAACAGGCCGTACCGGTACAGATAATCGGCGGCGGTGTAGCGGTACAGACTGCGCGGCGTATACTCAAGGATAACGGCCTGTCGCTGCGTGTCTGTCAGCGTGGCAATCCCGCCGTTCAGCTTCTCAATCAAAGCCTTGCCTTTAGGCGTCTCAGTAACTCCAGCCCTAAAGTCCATGGGAAACATGACCAGCGGCTGCACGGCCAGATCTTTATAGGCGGGCTTTTGCAGGAGATAGCTCCAGACATAGGAGTTGTGTAAGAGCGCATCGACTTTTTTTGCCCGGAGCGCATGTACGCATTCTGCTGTTGTCTTGTAAAAGGTGATGGTGATGCCGGGGTAGAGCTGCTGGATTGTGTCCGCTCCTCCTTTGAGGGACTCGAGCATGCCGACATGCAGTATGTTGAGTGAAAGCTTTCTTTTTGCGTGTACGGTGACAATCGTAAAGGGGGTTTGGAACAGGTTGTCTGTAACGAGCGTATGTTTTCCCTTTGCGCTGGTGATGGCACTCCCGAGTGGCAGGACTACATCATACAGGGGGCTGTCGAGCGCCTGCTTTACGTTTTCTTCCTCGATATAGCGGAATGTCGGCGCAAAGCCTGCGCGTTCTGCCGCAATGCGCATTAAGTCTATGCCGATGCCCGTAACGGTATCAGAATTATGCTCCTTATAGAAAATTGGGCAGCGGTCAGCCGGTACTCCCACGGTAAGCGGCGTAAGACTTGTTTCAGCAGCTGCAGAAAGTGATGCAGTACACAGAAAGAAAACTGTCAGTCCATACAGAAATCCCGCCTGTTTTGTTCTCAACAACGCACCTCGAAGAATGTAAAGATTGTCTTAATTATAGCATAGCTTTTTTGATTGTGGAAATTTTTTTCAAGGGTACGGGAGAAAATGCATTTGTCCTCAGGCCTGCGCTGTGGTATAGTACTCGCATGGAACGCATAGCCCGCTTTGAAGCGCTTAAGGCGCAGCTTGAACAAAATCCTGATTACAGTGGAAAAATTACGCTTGAAGAGCCGCTTGCACGGCGCACGACGATGCGCGTCGGGGGAAATGCAGCTTTTTTCCTGGAGCCTGGCGACGAAAACTCTCTTCTTGTGGCGCTTTCCATGCTGGAAAAAGCGCAGGAACCGTATGTTCTGCTTGCGGGCGGAAGCAACGTGATTATAAGTGATGCGGGCATTTGCGGCACCGTTATTTCTATGCGCGCGCTACGCGATGTGTCGGTGTCTCCCGCTGAGCCTCAGGCTGGCGCTGAATCCGCAGCTGGTGCAGGCCAACAGACAGGCGCAGCCCCACATGCTGGTGCCGGCGCTTCCGGCGGTGTCGTGCTTACAGCGCAGGCGGGCGCGAGCTGGGCGCGCGTTATTTCACTCTGCAGGGAAAAGCTGCTATCCGGCTTTGAAGGCTTTGCGGGCTTACCCGGCACCGTCGGCGGTGCGCTGTTCATGAACGCAAGCTGTTTCGGGCACGCTGCCTGCGACAATCTGCTTTCAGTGCGCTACTGGGCGGACGGGCGCGTGCATGAGTATACGCTTCCGCCCCTTACGGACTCAGCTCGAAATGAAGCGCTTCAAGCGGACTGGGGGTATAAACGCTCCCCGTTTCAGAAGCCTGTTGGCGCGTGCCAGCCGCCCGTCGAATCCCACATGCATTCCGGTGGCTCGCAGCCGCATCCTGTAAACGCGCAACAGCATCTTCCGGTGCTGCTTTCGGCATCGTTTGCTTGCGCAGCCCTTCCTTCTGATGCGGCAGACGAAGCGTGCGCCCGGCTTTGTGCGCAGTATGACGAAACGCTCCGCGCCCGCGTGGCAAAAGGACATTTTTCTAAGCCGAGCGCGGGGAGCACATTCAAAAACAATGCGCTCTTTGGCGTTCCTGCCGGTAAACTTATTGATGACTCAGGCTTAAAAGGGCTTAAAATCGGCGGCGCGCAGGTGGCACCCTGGCATGGCAATATCATCATTAATGCAGGTGGAGCTACTGCCAGTGACATACGTGCGCTTATTCAGCAGGTTCAGGATACGGTCAAGGCCCGTACCGGCTTTTTGCTGGAGCCGGAAGTTCTCTTCCTGGGAAGCTGGTAGGCGTGCCGGAAATGCGCTCTTAAAATTGATTTGAGATAAATTGACAAAGCCCTTTTTCAAAACTATACTTTTTACCATGTTACAATTGTCATTTGTGCGTTTTAAAAAAGGAACCTATCTTTTTGTTGAAGGAAAAGCAGATCAGGGAATTTTTTATATCATTCAGTCAGGATATGTACGCTGTAAAAGTGAAGATTCCATTCCTGGGGCTCCCGAGAGTTTTGGTCCGGGAGACTTCGTCGGCGTTATTTCCTGTATGTCAAATCACGCACATGTTGAAAGCATAATTGCAACGAGCGATGTTGTGGCAATCATGGTCCGAAAAGAGCAGTACCCGGAGCTGATTGCCCAAAATACACCTGTTGCCATGAAGATTATCCGCTCTTTTGCCGCCCGTATGCGCGTGCTGAATGAGCACATGATGCAGCAGACCTTAAAGACGAATGCAGTCGTTTCTCCCGAGCAGATTTTCAGCGTGGCAAATTGCTATGAAAAGCTTGGTAAACTCGATATCGCAACCTACGCATATTACCAGTACCTAAAAGCCTGCCCGACTGGAAGGCATTTTCCTGAAGCCAAGGCGCGTTTTGTTGCCTTAAAGCCGAAGTCTGAGGCGGTGTACTTTGAGCCGAATGCAGATCTTGTGCGCTCCTATCCGCGCGACACGATGATTTTCTCTGAGTTTCAGTCCGGCTCTGATATGTTCATCATTCAGTCAGGACAGGTAAAGATTTCCAAGGTAGTGAACGGAAACGAAGTAGTGCTCGCCATGCTGAAAAAAGGCGATATGTTCGGCGAAATGGCTCTGCTTGAAAACATGCCGCGTTCGGCAAGTGCGATTGCAAACGAGCCGTGCCAGCTGATGACCGTAAACCATCAGAACTTTGATAAAATGGTTGCCACGCAGCCACAGCTGATTTCCCGCCTTACCAACACGTTCGCAGACCGCATCTGGTCCATGTACCGCCAGCTTGCCAATAC
>JAILRG010000023.1 GCA_024698325.1 Treponema sp. | reverse complement strand
CCGCCGACAGAAAAATAGCATTTTTGCCATTTAAAACGCTGATGGTGCAGGGAATCGCGACAAGCATAGACGCGCTTGCAGTCGGCATCAGTTTTGCCGCAATCTCCGTGCAGGGGCCGACGTACATAGAAACCCTGCTTGCCTCCGCAGTCTATCCCTCGCTGCTGATTGGCCTTACGACAACCAGCCTGTGCCTGCCAGCCGTCTTTATCGGAAAAAAAACCGGCGACGCATTGCAGGAGAAGGCACAGCTTTTAGGCGGCGGCATACTCGCCTGCATCGGCATAAAAATTCTGGTCGAGCATGTTTTTTTCGGCGGCTGACAGAAACTGCGAGCAGCGCGGAATGCGGCACATAAGGCAATCCGGTAAGGTAGCCGAATTGCTACTAATGTAGTATCTTTTATGTATCAAACAAAACCGCGGCGTCACAACGAGCCGCACAAGGAGAATTTATGGCAGAGCAAGATTTTGAAGCGACCGTAAAAGAGGCGCTTGAAATGTTCCGTCCACAGCTGCAGGCTGACGGCGGCGATATGGAATTCGTAAAAATTGACGAGGAAAAACGCGTTCACCTGCGCCTGACAGGAAGCTGCGGAAGCTGTCCGATGGCAACGATGACGCTTAAAATGGGCATCGAGCGCTACTTAAAAGACGCCTGCCCCGAAGTGACCGAGGTCGTTCAAGTAAGATAGTCGTCCGGAAAAGGCGGAGCGTTCTCTGAACGTTTTGTTTCTGGGCGTTCCCGCCAGTCGGATTGAAGCTGCGCTTTCAATCCGCTTGCGGTCGGGCTTTTCACCGTTCCGCTGTCGCTCCATTCCCGGTGGCTTCGGCTGCGCTCCTCCACCGGGAACGGCTGCGCCGCGGTTCCAATCCCTAACGTAACATATATGTCTGATTTTCTTCCCGTTTCTAAACAAGATTTACTCGACCGTGGCATTGACCAGCTGGATTTTGTATTTGTCTCCGGGGATGCGTATGTTGACCATGCATCCTTTGCAGCCGCGCTTTTGGGGCGCCTGCTGGAATCCCGCGGATATACGGTAGGCGTTATTCCGCAGCCGGACTGGAAGAAAACCGAAAGCTTTACCGTGCTCGGCCGTCCCCGCCTTGCCTTTCTGGTAAGCGCAGGCGCCATGGACAGCATGGTCAGCAATTATACAGCAAACAACAAGCCCAGAAGCGAAGATGTCTATGCGCACGGTGGCGTTGCAGGGCATCGTCCTGACAGGGCAATCATCACCTATTGCAGCAAAATCCGCGAAGCATATAAGGGCGTGCAGATTCTCATCGGCGGAATTGAAGCAAGCCTGCGTCGTACAACTCATTACGATTACTGGTCAAACACCGTGCGCCGCTCACTGCTTTTGGACAGCAAGGCCGACCTGCTCATGTACGGCATGGGAGAGCATTCCCTGCTGGAAATCGCAGATTTGCTTGCGCAGGGCGTGCCGGCCCGCCAAATCCGCGGCGTACGCGGTACGGTCTGGTATACAAGTCATGCGGAGGAGCTGCCGGCTCACACGGACGCTATTCCGCCGCAGCCGGCGACAGGTGCTTCTTTGCGCAAACAGCCGCCAGTAGCTGGAGCCGGCGTTCCCGAGGATATGGCGCTTATGCTGCCGTCCTATGCAGATGTCAGCAAAAACACCCCCGAAAGCAAGACCTTGTTTGCCCGCTCATACCTCGCGCAGGAACAGAACACCGATGCGCTGAATGGGCATGTGCTTATAGAACCTGTTGACAGCCGGTTTATCGTGCAGGAAAAAGCTGCGCTTCCCCTTACCACCGCGGAATTTGATGCGGTGTACGAGCTTCCGTTTACGCGCCGCTGGCACCCCATGTATGACGAGCCGGCAGAAAACGGCAAAACCGGCATTCCCGCCCTAAGCGAGGTGCAGTTTTCGCTTGCTTCAAGCCGCGGCTGTTTTGGAGCCTGCTCGTTCTGTGCGATTACGTTCCATCAGGGACGGCGCATCCAGAGCCGCAGCCACGAAAGCCTGCTCCGGGAAGCGGAAAAAATGACGCACGACGGCGCCTTTAAGGGCTACATCCACGACGTTGGCGGGCCGACGGCGAATTTCCGCGCGGATGCCTGTCCTTCGCAGTGCAAGCGGGGCGCCTGCGCTCACCGGGACTGCATGGGTACCGATCCCTGTCCCAATGTGCGCGTTGATCATACCGAATATGTCGCGCTTTTGCGCAAGCTTCGTGCGCTTCCCGGTGTAAAAAAGGTATTTATTAGAAGCGGCATCCGTTTCGACTATCTGATAATGGACAAAGATAAGACATTTTTCCGGGAATTGTGCGCCCACCATATCAGCGGTCAGCTGAAAGTCGCACCGGAACATGTTAACGACAACGTGCTGCGTCTGATGCGTAAAAGTACGCATGCGGTGTATGAAAAATTTGCCGCGGAATATGCCGAGATTAACCAGTCGCTGGGTAAAAAGCAGTATCTGGTGCCGTACTACATCTGCGCGCATCCGGGCGCCGGCTTAAAGGAAGCTGTCGATGTAGCGCTGTATCTGAAAAAGACCGGCTTTGTTCCCGACCAGGTGCAGGATTTTTATCCGACGCCGGGAAGCCTTTCAACCTGCATGTATTACACAGGGCTTAATCCGCATAAGCAGAACGCAGACGGCAGCCTCGAGCAGGTGTACGTTGCCCGTGGGGCACATGAGCGCCGCCTGCAGCGTGCCTTGCTGCAGTTCAACCGCCGCGAAAACGCTCAGCTGGTGCGGGAAGCCCTGCAGAAAGCCGGCCGCCCGGATTTAATTAGAACTCTTCTTCGTTAGTTTTTTTCTGCGGTGCTGGTTGAGCATCGCATCCAGCTGTCGCTGGGCATTAATCAAGCCCTCGCTGATGGAAATTTCTTTGTTGAATATAGCCTTCAGCTCCAGCCCTAAAATCGCATAAAAATCAGCCCATTCTTCCATTTCGGGCCGGTAAATGCCGTTTTCGAGCGCCTTGCACACGACCTCATACTGCGGGAACTTCCTTAAAATGGCCGGGTCCTGCAGGCTGGAGTAGCGGCAGGGAACGCCGCCCTTGTAGACTGTTTCTTTCTGCAGTTTTGCGTCCATCAGGTAGGACAGAAGCTGTATTGCCGTTTCTTTGTGTGTACTGTTCCGGGGTATGCCTACAGTCCAGATGCCGTAAACATTTGCGTTGTACGAGGGGCTTCCATGGCTTGCCTTTCCTGTCAGTGCAAAGTAGTCCATGGTGGAATTTCGTTCCGGCGTGTACCAGCCAGGCCAGCCGACAGCAATTGCGGCAGACCTGTTGGCGATGGCTGTAATCAAATCATCTTTTTTGGCGGCCCGTCCGGTTTCAATCAGCGTCATGTAGGTGTTTACTGCGCGGTAAAATTCCGGAGTGTTTATGGTCGGATTGTTGTTGTAATCAGTCACCCAGCCGCCGAAAGAGCGTAAAATGGGCAGAAAATCTACGACGAGGTTATTCAGCGTGTCTCCGCGGTATAAAAAGCCAATGTTGTGGCGGCGGTTTGCATCCTGGCATATTGCAAGAATGTCGTCGATGGAAACGACTTTGTCCGCAGTGTAACCGGCGTCTTTAAGAATAAGCTTGTTGTAGAGCACGACCGTTACGTTTCCGTAGTATGGCGCAAGGTACACAGAGCCGTTGTTGTAGCAGATTGTGGTTGTCGCCGGAATGATGTCGTCATCGAGGCTGTAGTCAAGTTCCGTCAGATTTGTCAGCACATTCCGCGCGGTAAACTCTGCCTTCCAGGAACCGTCTACCATGCACAGGTCGTACAGTCCGTTTTCGTTAGCAGAATCATTGGAAATTGCCGTCCGAAGCTCATCCTCGCCCAGCGCAAGGACATTGCAGGTGACGTTGTGTTTTTTTTCAAAATCCGGCAGGCAGCTTTTTATGACATCCGTATATGTTCCCGCCCGTAAAGCAAGCGTGAGGGTCGTCTCTGCCTGCGATTTTTTTTGAGCGCAGCCCCCTCCCAACAGAATGATGGCGGCACATGCCAGATATGCAAATTTCTTCATCATAAACACTCCTGGACGAACCTGTAACTGGAATGGGCGGTTTGTTATTCCCGGAATCCTTCCTCCGAATACCGCTCCATTTTTGTCTTTACGTCATTCAGCGCTTTCTGAATGTCAGTGTAGGGAATGTGACAGAACAGCGTAACCATCTCCTCGTCGAGCTGGGTTCCTGCCGCAAGCTTTAATTCTGCCAGCGCATCATCGTGTTTCATGGACGGCTTGTAGGAGCGTTCCATCGTGATGGCTGAATAGGTGTCGGCTACAGCTATCATTCTGGAAGCAAGGGGAATCTGCTCTCCCTGCAGGTGGTAATAGCCGGTTCCGTCTACGCGCTCATGGTGATACTTAATCCAGGTGGAAATCGGGTCGAAGGAATGCATGGGCGCCAGGATTTTCACGCCGATTTCGGGATGGCGGCGCACGATTTCCCATTCCTCTTCAGTAAGCTTTCCGGTCTTATCCATGATTCTGCGGGGAATTCCCAGCTTGCCGATGTCCAGCAGCAGCGATGCGTAATGCAGGTTGCTTGGATTGATTGCTGTTTTTTTCGTCAGCGGCAGGTTCTCATACATGAGCATGGTCAGATTGTGAACATAGAGTGAGTGGCCTTCGAGGTTCGGGTCGCCAATCTCGATAATACCGACGAGCGCTTCCAGTATTTCCCGGCAGCGTTCGCGGATGCCTGTTATCTGGCTGAAAAACCAGCTGAGCAGAATGGTGCACAGCAGAATCCCGGTGAGGATAAGAAGCCCCACCCAGTTCGAAAGGTAATAGATTGAGTAGGTATAGCCGTACAGCACGCAGCTTGCCAGCATCAGCGCCAGCACGACAATAGTCAGCACGATTTTCTTCTTGTCGTTTTTCAGCAGGACGTTTTTGCTGAAGAAAACATGGACTGCGCAGCGGACGAAATTTATAAGCATTAGCAGGAAACCTGCCGCGATAATACACTGTGAAAGTATGAACATGGGTGCCTCTCCTATTTTTTACTGTCGTCAGCATAGCATAAGCGGTTTTTTCCGGCGCGTTTTGAAGCGTACAGCGCTTCGTCCGCGCGTTTGTAAGCAGCATCGATATCCATTTCGTCCGGCAAAATTTCACTAATGCCGATGGATGCCTGTATGCCGTTTACACCGTTCAGTCTGACAGCATTTAGATTATGTAATAACGTATTTAGCTTTGCGTGTGTTTCTTCCAGCGTGCTGCGGCCGGTAAGGATGATGATGAACTCGTCGCCACCAAGCCGTCCTGCCAGCGGAATGTCTGCGGAAGGATTCCAGTTTTTGATGAACGTGTCCTCGTTGGGGATGTTCAGCGTGTCCTTTATGATTTTCGCCGTAATTTGTATGACTTTGTCACCGGCCTGATGCCCCAGGTTGTCGTTAATCTGCTTAAATCCGTCCAGATCAATCACGCCTAAGAACTTGCGCTGGTTTGCGTGGTTTGAAAGAATCTCTTCGGAGTAGCTGAAAAAGCGCCACCTGTTCAAAAGGCTTGTAAGCGAGTCAAAACTCGATTTGATTTCCAGCTCGTGCTGAATCTGTGCATTTTTGATGAAAAGCACAAACTGCTGCATTTTTATTCGCTGGAACATGTAGTGCAGGCCTATCGCAAGGAACAGGATGACGACTACATGATAGGTGTCGTAGTACGCAATCGAAAATGTCTTAAAGTAAAAGGATGTCGTTATAAAAAGCGCGACTAGTAAAAACAGGCTCGAAACCATGCGAATCATTTTGTCCACATACGTGACGGCCGTTAATGTTAAAAACACAAGGAACGAGGAGCCGGGCAGGTATGAGTGCGTGATGGAAATGCTGATTCCGTAGATGCTGCTTCCCGCAATGCTTATGTACACGAAAAGAACGCTGTATTTGTCGCAGAGTGCCGGTGCAAATATAAGGCTTGCTTCAAGAAGAGTCGCTGCTACTGCAAAAATCCCGTACAGCAGGAGATGCTCCCTTGAAGTGCCAAAGACATTCAGACAGGAAAAACTAAGGTAGATGATGTCGACAACGAGGAACCATGACGTTAACGTCAATAAACTCTTCCGGTTTGACTGTTTTATTAAGGGGAGACATTCCGTGTAGGTTTCCTTGTCAAAACCGTAGTAATTAAAGGTATGGCGTTCCAAAGCAAATCCTCGTGTACCTTGGATTATTGTAAGCTATGTTTCAGATTTTTACAATCTAAAAATAGTATTGCAAAAAGGCGGGGAAAATACTGCTGGCCGGTAGATTTGAGTGCATATTTATACAGTATTTTTGCATATACATTGACAAAGAAACAGCTTTTTTTATAATAGTCTTAGTAATTGGGACGACGGCGTCTTTGACGAAGTACGTCCCTTTTATTTTTGGAGGTTTATCATGAAAAAGAGCATTGCATGTATCGCAGCATTAGCCGCACTGGTTCTGGTAACCGGTTGCAGCAAAAAAGTTGAAAAAGGTGAATTTACAATCGAAAAAGGCCTGCTGAAAATCGGCATGGAAATCGGTTACCCGCCGATGGAATACTACGATGTTGACGGAAAAACTCCGGTTGGATTTGACATCGAGCTTGGAAAAGCTGTTGCCGCAAAGCTTGGCCTTGAGGCAGAATTTGTTGATACCGCATGGGACGGCATCTTCGCTGGTCTTGAAACCGACAAGTATGACTGCGTTATGTCTGCAGCAACCATTACTCCTGAGCGCCTTGAATCAATGGAATTCTCAAAGCCGTATGTTGGAAACGGACAGGCAATCGTTGTAAATGCAAAAGCCGCAAAGAAAGCTTCATCTCCCGCTGAGCTGACCGGCATGGTTGTCGCATATCAGGCAGAAACCACCAGTGATTTGTTCATGACAAAACAGGCAGAAGCTGGCTTACAGTTCAAGCCTGCAGAATTCGACAAGGTTATCAATGCATTTGATGAGTTGAAGCTTGGCCGCTGCGATGCAGTTGTCTGCGATGCGCTCGTATATGCAAACTACAAGAATGATCCTGCCTTCGAGTCTACCTGGACTGGCTCTGCAGACGAGTACTTCGGTGTTGCAATACGCAAGGGTAATGCAGGTCTGGTAGAAAAAGTGAATGCCGCTCTTGATGAGATGGTTGCAGACGGCACAATGAAAGCGCTGTACGAAAAAGTATTCGGCGCAGATTTGAGCAATACAATTCAATAAAAATCACCCGGGTCTTACAGATACCGGCCGTTATTCAATCACTCTTGTGCGGAAGACAGAAACGTCAGCAGCAGGTCTTTCTGGCAAAGGCCTGCCGCTTTCTGCGTAAGAGTGATGTACCTTTCTTAGGAGTGAAAATCAGGAAATGACAGCTTTACAGAAAATTATCAACTGGATTCCGGCGCTGCTGGAGGGCGCAAAAATTACAGTGCTGCTTACACTGGCAACTGTTTCGGCAGGTGTTGTGCTGGGATTATTTCTGGCGTTAGGCAAGATGTCTAAAAAAAAGGTGCTGAATAAACTCTGCGGCGCCTACATCTTCTTTTTCCGTGGAACGCCGTTGTTGATGCAGCTGTATTTTTTGTATTTCGGACTTCCCAAGCTGTTCCCGGTACTTACGCTTCGCAGTAAGTTTCTTGCGGCATTCATCGCATTTTCTCTGAACAGCGGCGCTTATATGGCAGAGTACATCCGTGCTGCCATTCAATCCATCGACAAGGGACAAAACGAAGCAAGCCATGCGCTCGGTTTTACCTACTGGCAGACTATGGCGCTCATCATTGTTCCGCAGTCTATCCGGCGGTTGATTCCATCAATCGGAAACGAGTTTATCATGATTCTGAAAGACGCATCCCTCGTTTCTCTTATTGCCCTGGAAGACATCACCAAGGTGACAAGAAGCATTGCATCTTCTTCTGGCAATGAGCTTGTGTATATTCCTGCTATGATTCTGTACCTGATTATCACCGCGGTCTTTAGCTTTGTGTTTGATAAGACGGAAAAACGGTACAGCATTTACGAAAAGGAATAAGGGTGAAAACTATGACTGATACAGCTGAAAAATTCATCATCAAAACAGAAAATATCGACGTTTCTTTCGGAGGCCTGCATGTCCTTAAAGGCGTGTCGCTTAACGTTGCCCCGAAAGAGGTTGTCTGCATTATAGGTCCCAGCGGAGCCGGAAAATCAACATTCCTGCGCACGCTGAATCATCTGGAAAAAATTGACAGCGGCAAAATCTATGTCGACGGCAATCTTCTGGATGATTATGAACACGGTAAAGTGAATTACAAAATGCCTAAGAAAGAGCGCGCTGCGGTCCTTCTGGAGATGGGCATGGTGTTCCAGCGCTTTAACCTTTTTCCGCACAAAACGGTTCTGGAAAATGTAATGATTGCACCGGTTCATGTGCGCAAAATCAGCAAGGCAGAAGCAAAAGAGCGTGCAGTTAAGCTGCTTTCGCGTGTAGGCCTGGCCGACAAGGTTGATGAATACCCGAACAAGCTTTCTGGCGGCCAGCAGCAGCGCGTTGCCATTGCCCGTGCGCTTGCGATGGAGCCGGAAATCATGCTTTTTGACGAGCCGACAAGCGCGCTTGATCCGGAGCTGGTAGGCGAGGTGCTTGCCGTCATGAAGTCGCTTGCGGAAGACGGAATGACGATGATTGTTGTTACGCACGAAATGGGCTTTGCCCGCGAAGTGGCGAACCGCGTTGTCTTTATGGAAAGCGGTAAAATCGTGGAGGAGGGAACTCCTCAGGAAATCTTTGGAAAACCGAAAAGCGAACGTCTGCAGCAGTTCCTTAAGAGCGTGCTGTAAACTTCGGTAGCCGGGCAAACTGCGTTAGTTGTACAAAGTTTTGCAACGCATTAATATAGGCGAGTTATGGAACATACTAAGAGAACAGTCACTTGCGGCGAGCTCAGAAAGAGCGACGTGGGCAAGACAGTTGTATTGAACGGATGGGTCAGCCGCACCCGCGATTTGGGCGGCATTGTGTTTATACGGCTCCGTGACCGCTACGGCATCACCCAGGTTATGGTCGGTGACGCCGCCAGCGACGAAGTAAAAAAGCTGGCTTCCAGTCTGAAGAGCGAATACTGTATCGCCGTTGAAGGCGTTGTTGCAGCCCGCGCGGACAAAGACGTAAACGCAGACATGGCTACCGGCGAAATCGAAGTTGAAGCAAAAGACATCGAGATTTTCACCACCAGCCAGGAGCTTCCGTTTTCTATTGAAGAAGTGCGCCAGAAAGACGGCACCGTGGTTCTTCCCAACGAAGATTTGCGCTTAAAGTACCGCTACCTGGACTTGCGCCGCGACCCCATGCAGCAGAACATCATCCTGCGCTCAAACGTCACCTTTGCTACCCGGGAATACTTAACCGGCAAAGGCTTCCTTGAGATTGAAACGCCGACCTTCATCAAATCTACTCCCGAAGGCGCCCGGGACTACTTAGTTCCCAGCCGCGTGCACCCCGGCAAATTCTACAGCCTGCCCCAGAGCCCCCAGCTCTACAAGCAGCTTTTGATGGTGTCTGGCTTTGACAAATACTTCCAGATTGCCCGCTGTTACCGCGACGAAGATGCCCGCGGCGACCGCCAGCCGGAATTCACCCAGATTGATATGGAGCTGAGCTTTACTGACCGCGAGGAAGTGCTTACCACGACCGAAGGCCTGATGCAGCACATCTTTAAAAAGACGCTGAACTACGAGCTTCCCGCAAAGTTCGACCGCATAAGCTGGGACGACGCATTCGACTTCTACGGAAGCGACAAGCCCGACCTGCGCTTCGGCCTTAAAATGCAGGACGCAGCGTTCATGGCAGATTTGAGCGACTTTGGCGCCTTTAAGGCAGGAGCCGCAAACGCAGGCAAAGACATTGAGCGCCACAAACGCAGCGGCCTCAAAGCACTCGTCGTAAAGAACGTGGCAGACAAATACAGCCGCAAGATGATTGAAGCGCTCGAAAGCGTTGCAAAAATCAACCACGCCAAGGGCTTGGCCTGGATGAAAGTGAACGCAGAGGGTGCCTTTGAAGGCGGTATTTCTAAGTTCTACGCCGGTAAAGAAGCAGAAATCTGCTCAAAACTGGGTGCAGAAAAGAACGACCTTTTGCTCTTTGTGAGCGACGAAAAATGGCAGACAGCCTGTGTTGCTTTGGGCGCAGTCCGCAAGCAGCTGGGAAAAGACCTGAACCTGTACGACCCGAAAGACGAGTTCCACTTCGCCTGGATTATCGACTTCCCGTACTTTGCATGGAATGAAGAGGAAAATCACTGGGAAACCGAGCACCACATGTTCACCCTGCCCCAGAAAAAGTACTGGGATACTCTGGAAAGCGACCCGGGTGCCGTTAAGGGCGACCTCTACGACCTAGTTTTGAACGGCTACGAGCTGGCTTCCGGCTCAATGCGTATCAACGACCCGGCCCTGCAGCAGCGGATTTTCAAAATCGTCGGCTACAGCCAGGAACGGGCAGAAAAAGCCTTCGGATTCCTTGTACAGGCATTTAAGTTCGGCGCTCCGCCCCACGGTGGCATCGCTCCGGGACTTGACCGCCTTGTCATGCTGATGCGCCACGAGGAAAGCATCCACGAAGTAATCGCCTTCCCGAAAAACAACCTGGCAATGTCGCCGATGGACGACTGCCCAAGCTACGTTGAGCAGAAGCAGCTTGACGAGTTGCATATTGCCTGCGTTGAGAAAGAATAGTCGGCGACAGCAAAACTGTCGCAATCTGAAACGTGAGCCGCGGCGAAAGCTGCGGCCTGCATAAAAATAGCCCTGCAAGCCGGGAAGTGCTCAAAGTGCGCTTCCTCTGCCTACAGGGCTTTTCTGTTTATGGCGCTTTTTTGCTTACAGGGGCTTTTCGGCTGCTGTGGCGGCGCTTGCTGTTGCTGCGCTGGCAGCCAGACGGAACATGGCCGGTGGAATATGGCAGTAGCCGGTCGGGTTTTTCTCCAGGTACTTCTGGTGATATTCCTCCGCGGGGAAAAACTGCCGGAGGGGAAGCACTTCCACTGCCAGCTGGCCGCCTAACTCCGCCTCTTTCTGGCTCATCACGGCTTGTATTTCCGGCAGGAGCTGCGGATCAGCATAGTAAATGCCGGTGCGGTACTGCTCGCCTTCATCTTCGCCCTGTTTGTTTACCGAAAAGGGGTCGATGACCATAAAGTAATATTCCAGAAGCTTGGTGAGCGAAATCAGGTTTTCGTCATAATCGATTCTGACGGTTTCTGCATGGCCTGAGTGACGGTGCTTTACGTCTTCGTAGCTGGGGTTTTCCGTGCGGCCGTTGGCATAGCCGGTCTGGGTGGAAAGAACGCCTGCAAACTGGTCAAAATAGCGCTGGGTTCCCCAGAAACAGCCTGCAGCCAAGTAAATTGTACGCATGATGGCTTCTCCTTACCTTGCGTGCCCAAGATGCACTAGTGATAGCATGAAATAACACAGTAACTCAAGATGACACAGATAAACGGTAATTTGATTTTCATGCCTCCTTCCTTCATTGACATTTCCGACAATCTGGCGTAAGTATGTGCCATGACAACGTTACATATTAAAACAACAGCAGACGAAAAAGACATCAGCGATTTATACGGCATTTTCTTTGAAGACTTGAACCACGCGGCAGACGGCGGCCTCTACGGCGAGCTGGTACGGAACCGCGCCTTTGAGTTCTGTGCCCGGGATAATCCTTCCTACACCGGGCTGACCGCCTGGGAAGCGCTGCATGGCTCAGGCGAGGTGGCCCTCTCTGTGGTGACCGGCTCTCCTGTCAGCAAAAAAAATCCCCACTATCTGGCTCTTGATATCATTGCGCCGGGCGACGGCACCGGCTTTCAGAACCTCGGCTACAACACAGGCATTCCGCTAAAAGCAGGAGCGGCCTACCGCTTCAGCTGCTATGTGCGCCGGGAGCAGGATTTTTCCTCGCCGCTAACAGTCGCACTGACTTCAGCCGACGGGGAGCGCTACGCTTCCGAAACCTTTACCGCAGGAAAAGACTGGCAGCGCATTTCCCTTGAGCTTACCGCGCCAAAAACCGACAGCGCCGCCCGCCTTGCCATAACTGCCACCGGCACAGGCCGGCTCTACTTCGACTTTGTTTCCCTCTTTCCGCTCGACACCTTTCGTGGCCGCGAAAACGGCCTGAGGCGCGACCTTGCAGAACGGCTTGAAGCGCTGCATCCGCGTTTTGTGCGCTTTCCGGGCGGCTGCCTCGTACACGACGGCGCTCTGGACGCAACGGCTCATGATGCTCAGTACCGCTGGAAAAACTCTGTCGGCAGAATCGAAGACCGGCCGTCCCGCCGCAACAACTGGGGCTACAATCAGTCGCTTGGGCTGGGCTATTACGAGTACTTCCTGCTCTGCGAGGACATCGGCGCAAAACCTCTGCCGGTTCTGCCAGCAGGCTACGACCCCCACCATAAGCGCGCCTGTCCCATGGAGGCCATGGACGAGTTTGTGCAGGACGCCCTGGATTTGATTGAATTTGCCAACGGCGGCTGTTCAACCGAGTGGGGAAAATACCGCGCGGAACTGGGGCACCCCCAGCCCTTTAATCTGGAATATCTGGGCGTTGGAAACGAGGAAGTTGGCGCAGACTTTCCGCCGCGTTTTAAGCTGATACGCGACGCCATAAAAAAAGCGCATCCGGAAATTAAAGTCATCGGCTCCAGCGGACCTTTTTCTGCCGGTGGAGAGTTTGAGCGGGGCTGGCAGTCAGCCCGCACGGACGGCGCCGATTTGGTAGACGAGCACTACTACATGGCACCAGAATGGCTTTTGGCCCACACTGACCGCTACGGCGCCTACAAGGCCGGTGACCCCAAAGTCTTTATGGGTGAATATGCTAGCTGGGGTAACAGCTGGAAAAATGCCCTGTATGAAGCCGCCTATCTGACGGCCGCAGAAAAGGCCCCCCAGGTTGCGCTTGCCTGTTATGCGCCTCTTTTCTGCAATGTGGACTATCCCAACTGGAAGCCCGACATGATTTTCTTTGACAACCACCGCTCCTATACGACGGCAAACTATGAAGTGCAGAAGCTTTTCATGCACTATACCGGCGACCGTCTGCTTGCCTGTAGCGCCGACTGCGACGAAGCGCCGGTAGAAAGCCCGGATGACGGCGGCTTTTCCGGCGAAATTGCCGTGCAGTGGATTAAAGCTGACGCAAGCTTTAGAGACGTCACGCTGACAGAATATGCTGATGCCCAGGACTCTGCCGGCACCAGCCGCTCTTTGGCCGCTGCCAGCGTGACAGAGGGACAGCCCTATGCGGAACTTGGTGCGACCGCCTCCCGCCGCTGGAAGCTGCGCCTTACCGCCCGCGAAAGCAGCAGCAAGCAGGGTTTCCGTATCTGCTTCGGTAGCCGCCGGAGCGAAGGATCGGCCCGGCGCTATTACTGGGAAATCGGCGGCTGGCAGAATCAGGACACAACCATCTGCAAGGATTTGCGCGAAGGCGAGCCTGCTAGCTGCCTGGAGCAGAGCCTCTTTACGGTGGAGCGCGACCGCGACTATGTGCTTGAGCTGATTGTAGAAGGCCGGGAGATTCGCGCCTTTATCGACGGGAAGCAGGTGCACTCTACTCGCGACGTGCTCCCCGTTATCCAGCCTCTCTACTGGACGGCAACGGCTGACGAGAGCGCTGTGTATGTAAAAGCCGTCAATGCAAGCGACAGCCCGCGCGCACTCAAGGCGATGTTCGACGGTGCCCTTGCTGAAGGCGCCGTGCCTGCAGATGCTGGTGCAAGTGTGCAGGCTGCCGGCAGTCTGCAAGGAGCTGGCAGCGCTTTAGGCGCCGTCGCTCCAGCCGCAATCGCACAGGGAACCTTGTTGCAGGCTCCGCTTGACGCCGCCAACAGCTTTGAAAATCCAGCAGCCGTTTCGCCGGTAGCCATTGAAGTGCCGCTTACAGCCGGTGTCTTAGAATATACGCTGCCGCCTCACTCGGTGGCAGCATTCCGCATCGCGCGGTAAAAACTGAAAAATAAAGGCAGCAGCTGCTACAAGCGCGTTTACTTGCAGTAGCGGCTGCCTTTTTCGTCTTACAGCTCTTCAAGCTCTTCCAATTCTTCTGGTTCATCTGCCGATTCGGCTTCGGGGATTTCCTCAAGCTCTTCAAGCTCGGCGGCGTCGTCCATGTCTGTGGGATGAGCGGCGCCGTTGGGACCCATGCCGGGAGGCGGACTGCCAGCGCCCATTGCGCCCGGCGGGGGACCAAAGCCCATGCCCGGGGGCGGACCGCCAGCTCCCATTGCGCCTGGCGGAGGCCC
>JAILRG010000132.1 GCA_024698325.1 Treponema sp. | reverse complement strand
GTCTTTTATCATGACGATGGCGTGCTCGGTTTCTTTGGTGCCCAGAAGGCTCTTGTAATTTTCGGGAATGTACAGTTTCGACATAGAATCCTCTAACGGCAGAGAGTGTATCATGCTGTGGGGCTTTCGTCCATACGGTTTCTAGGGACTGTCGGCACGTGAATTGATGATATTGCACCCCGGAGCCCAGGCCCCGGATTGCAGTGAAAGTAACAAATCGGCTTGGTAGCGAGTTCGCCACAGGCGAACTCGTTGAAATTAGCCGATTAGAAATCAGCTAACTTGCGAGTTTGCGAAGCAAACTCGTTGAAGTTGGCAGACTAGAAATCAGCTAACTTCGGGGCGCGCGGATACGGGATTACGTCGCGGATGTTCTGCATGCCGGTGACGTACAGAAGCAGGCGCTCAAATCCTAATCCGAAGCCTGAGTGCGGCACGGTGCCGAACTTTCTCAGGTCAAGGTACCAGCTGTAATCTTCGGGCTTTAATCCCAGCTCGTTGATGCGGGCAAGGAGTTTTTCGTAGCTTTCTTCGCGTTCGCTTCCGCCGATGATTTCGCCAAGTCCCGGAACGAGCACGTCCACAGCCTTAACCGTCTTTCCGTCATCGTTCAGCTTCATGTAGAAGGCTTTGATTTCTTTCGGATAGTTGTAGACCATGACCGGGCACTTGTAAATCTGCTCAGTCAGGTAGCGCTCGTGCTCGG
The DNA here is from genome assembly GCA_024698325.1 of Treponema sp. Classification (GTDB taxonomy): domain Bacteria; phylum Spirochaetota; class Spirochaetia; order Treponematales; family Treponemataceae; genus Treponema_D. The sequence continues at coordinate 66,105 of JAILRG010000132.1, read as the reverse complement.
TTGCAAGGTCGCAGCCCCAGTAGGGCTTGAACTCGAACTTGTCGGCGTGCTTTTCAAGCTCGGCGACGGCTTCTGTGTAGCTTACGCGCTTGAACGGAGTCTCGACAACGTGGCGCAGGGTGTCAATCACGCCCGGCTGGATGCGTTTGTTGAAGAACTCCATGTCTTTCTGGCACTTGGTGAGCGCCCAGTTCAAGAGGAATTTGATGAACTCTTCCTGAATGTCCATGTCGTCGTTTAAGTCAAAGAAAGCCATCTCAGGCTCGCACATCCAGAACTCTGCCAGATGGCGGGTGGTGTTTGAGTTTTCGGCGCGGAAGGTCGGGCCGAAGGTGTAGACGCGGCCAAGCGCGGTTGCAAGCGTTTCTGCCTCAAGCTGGCCGGAAACAGTCAGGCTAACCGGCTTACCGAAAAAGTCTTTGCTGTAGTTTACGAGCTTTGCGGCATCTTCTTTTTTCATGCCGGCAGCGCCTTTTTCAATGGCGATTTCGGCAAGCTTTTCCATGCTGAGCGTTGTCACCTGGAACATCTCACCGGCGCCTTCGCAGTCGCTGCCGGTGATTTCCGGTGTGTTGATATAGTAGAATCCGCGCTCCTGGAAGAAGGTGTGGACGGCATACGCCATCTGGCTTCTCATGCGGAACACTGCACCGAACGTGTTGGTGCGTGCGCGCAGGTGTGCGTTTTCGCGCAGAAACTCCATTGAGGTCGCTTTTTTCTGCAGCGGATAGCTGTCGGTCGGGCAGATGCCCAGCACTTCAAGTGTAACCAGTGTTACTTCAACAGCCTGTCCGCTTGCAGGGGACTCTACCAGTGTACCTGTCGCCCGGAGGCTGGCACCGGTGCTTACGTTTTTGAGGGCTGCTTCCAGAGCGGCGGTATCGGCGCCGGCAGCAGGATTTGACCGGTCAAAGGTCAGCTGTATTGAAGCAAAGCACGAACCGTCATTTACCTGAATGAAGACCAGGTTCTTTGAGTCGCGCATTGTACGTACCCAGCCGCAGACGGTGACAGTGCGTCCGTCGGGCTTAGAGGTCAATATGTCTTTGATTAGTTCACTTTTCATAGTGCAGTATTCTAGCAAGATTACTGTGAGTGTGCAAGATTGAAGTAAAGTAGTGGTTTTTTCAGCATGGAAACGTCAGCTTTGGAATATACAGTACAACTTTTTCACTTGTAAGTGCTCGTTTACGTTGACAGTTATTTCCAATGTGACTATTATTTTTGCTACAGAAAATATTAAAAGGTGGAAAGAAAGAATGCCGAAAACAAAACACGTGTATTTTTTTGGTAATGGCGACGCAGATGGCGACGAGTCAATGCGCGCAGAACTTGGTGGCAAGGGCGCAAACCTTGCACAGATGGCAAAAAAGCCGTTGAGCTTGCCTGTTCCTGCAGGTTTCACGATTTCTACGGAAGTCTGCAAAAAATTCTATGAGCTTGACCGTCACTATCCGGAAGGACTGGAAGCAGAAGTTGACGAGTACCTGGACCGTCTCGAAAAGACCATGGGTAAAAAGCTTGGTGACGACAACGATCCGCTTCTGGTATCTGTCCGCTCAGGCGCTGCAATCTCTATGCCTGGCATGATGGATACCATCCTGAACCTGGGTCTGACTGATAAATCTGTTCTTGGCCTTGCTGCAAAAACGGGTAACGAGCGCTTTGCATGGGACGCATATCGCCGCTTTATCCAGATGTTCGGCGATGTTGCAATGGGCGTCGAGCACGCAAAATTCGAAGCTATCATCGATGAAGTAAAATCACATCGCGGTATCAAGCAGGATACAGAGCTGACGACAGAAGAGCTCAAAGAAATCGTTACAAAATACAAGGCCCTGTACAAAAAAGAGAAGGGCGAAGACTTCCCGCAGGATCCGAAAGTGCAGCTTTGGGGTGCAATCGGCGCCGTTTTTGGTTCATGGATGAATCCCCGCGCTATCAAGTACCGCCAGCTGAACAATATCCGCGAGGGAACCCTCAAGGGAACTGCCGTTACCGTTATGGCAATGGTCTTCGGTAACAAGGGCGAAACCTCTGGCACCGGCGTCTGCTTCAGCCGCGATCCGTCAACCGGTGAGAACGTGTTCATGGGTGAGTACCTGATGAACGCACAGGGCGAGGACGTTGTTGCAGGTATCCGCACGCCTGAGCACCTGTCTCAGCTTGAAAAGACAAATCCTGCTATCTACAAGCAGCTCTGTGAAATCCGTGACCGCCTTGAAAAGCACTATCACGACATGCAGGACATGGAGTTCACCGTTGAAGAGGGCAAGCTTTACATGCTGCAGTGCCGCAACGGTAAGCGCACCGGTCCTGCCGCAGTCCGCATGGCTGTGGAAATGGTTGAAGAAGGCCTTATTTCTAAGGAAGACGCACTGCTTCGCGTACAGCCGGAACAGCTGAATCAGCTTCTGCACCCGGCTCTGGATCCCAAGGCAATCAAGTCTCTCGAGCCGATTGCAAGCGCACTGAACGCTTCTCCGGGAGCAGGCTGTGGTCAGATTGTGTTTACTGCTGAGGAAGCAGAGGCTCAGGCAAAAGTCGGCATGAAAGTCATCCTCGTTCGCAAGGAAACTTCTCCGGAAGACATCGCCGGTATGGCTGTTGCTCAGGGTATCCTGACTTCAACTGGTGGCCGCACTTCTCACGCAGCTGTTGTTGCCCGCGGTATGGGTACTCCCTGTGTCTGTGGCTGTGAAGCCGTGACCTTCCCCGGTGGCGACAGCGTTGTCATCGGCGCAAAGACCTTCAAGAAAGGTGACTTCATCACAATCGATGGTTCTACTGGCAAAGTATACGAAGGCAAAGTTCCGGTTGTTCCGGCAAGCATTTCCGGTAACCTCGAGACATTCCTGGGCTGGGCAGACGAAATCCGCTCTGCATCAGTTCGCAAGACTGCTTCTGGTCACACTGTAAAGGGCTTTGGTGTCCGCGCAAACGGCGATACCCCTCAGAATGCACGGGACGCATTCCGCTTTGGTGCAGAAGGCATTGGCCTCTGCCGCACCGAGCACATGTTCTTTGACGAGCCGAAGCTGACTTCATTCCAGAAGATGATTGTTTCTGAGACAACGGCAGACCGCAAGGCTAACCTTGCTGAAATCCTGCCCTTGCAGCAGAAAGACTTCTATGAAATCATCAAGACCATGGAAGGCCGCCCGGTTACTATCCGCCTGCTTGATCCGCCGCTTAACGAGTTCATTCAGGCTGGTAACGACGCTCAGCTTTCTGCACTTGCTGCAAAACTTGGTATGGACAAGGCAAAGCTGGCTGATAAAGTTGCTGCCCTTGCAGAGCACAACCCCATGCTTGGTCACCGCGGCGTCCGCCTTGCAATTACCTATCCTGAAATCTACGAGATGCAGGTTGAGGCAATCGCTCGTGCTACCGCTCAGCTTGAAAAAGAAGGCGTAAAGCATCGCGTTCAGATTATGATTCCGAACGTCGTTTCTTACATGGAAGTCAAGCAGATTCGTGGCGAAGCTCTGGTTGTCATCGAAAAGGTCAACAAAGAGATGGGCACGAACCTTAAGTTCGATATCGGTTCTATGATTGAGTTCCCGAGCGCTGCCCTTTCTGCAGGCAAAATCGCAGAATATGCAGACTTCTTCTCATTCGGTACCAACGACTTGTCTCAGACAACCTTCGGCTTCAGCCGCGATGACTACTCTAAGTTCATCGGAGCCTACCTGCAGCAGAACATCCTGCAGTCTGACCCCTTCAGCACCCTCGACCCGGATGGTCCTGGCGCCCTCATGGAAATTGCAGAGCAGAAAGGCCGCGCGGTCAAAGATGACCTGCACCTGGGTATCTGTGGCGAACACGGTGGCGACCCGGCTTCAATCGAGCTGTGCTACAACATCGGTCTGAACTACGTGTCTTGCTCTCCGTTCCGCGTACCGCTGGCCCGTCTGGCTGGCGCACAGGCTGTAATCAAGCACGTGTAAGATGCTGACAAGCGCTGACTAAAAGCGGCTGCTCTGGAGAAGACTGTACGGTACGTGCAGGGCTTTAGGAGCAGCCCTTTTTTTCTCCGAAAAGTGAAATTTTTGCGGCTTTTGCGCCTATATAAAAGGTAGGACAGTTTGTCCGGGGCGCCGTTTCAGGCGTTTGCCTGTGGCCCTTGATATTCACGATTTGGAGGAACGGTATGAAAAGTTCTGTCTGGATGAAAGCGGGGTTTGCTTTCAGTGGTATTGCTCTGGCGGCTTTGAGCCTGTCGCTGGCATCCTGTCATCATGGAAGTGATGCGGCTGACAGCCCGGAGACTGCGGCGGCGATGGAAGAATCGGAGCTTCTGACAGAAAGCGCTGCAGCTGGGGAGGAGACGGCAGCGCTGGAGCAGGAGTCTTCTTCTGAGGATGATGCAGTCTCGAAAGGAGAGAACTCTGCAGATTCTGCAGGTAGCGGTGCTGCTTCTGGCGCTACAGAGACAGCTTCGGCTGACGTGGCGGCAGCTTCTGAAGCTGCCGCTTCGGAAACTGCGGCTGCGGGAACTGCCATTGCGGAAACAGCGGCGGATGCTGATGCTACTTCGGAAACAGCGACAGATGGTGCTGCGACGGAGGAAACCGCCGCATCCTCTACAGAAGCAACTGCGTCTGCAGACGACACGGCGACACTGGAGGCGGACGCTTCTGAAGCTGAGGAGAGTGCAGGGCTTACAGAAGACGGAGAAGCGGAAGACTCTTCGCTTGGAGAGACGGATTCCGAAGACGAATGGCTTCTAGCGGAGACGGAGCCTTGTGTCGGAGACGTGCTTTTGTGCGACGGGCGGCGCTTATCCCGCTCACAGCTCGATGCGGCTTCAGCTCTTGTTGCACAAACCGGAGTCGCCGCCGTCATTGCATATCTTACGGACGACGGCTATGTCGCGGCAGGAATCCCGCTTTCAGAAAGCTATCAGTGGGCTAAAGCTGGTTCAGCCGGCGCTTCAAAGATTATTTCTGCGATTGGCTGCAGCCTGTCGGTGACGGGGAGCGGTGCCGCCCTGTCCGACTGCACGTTCAGCGGGGACATTGACGGAAGTGATAACTGGCAGGCGGTTACAGAAGCCGACAGCGACGCAGCTTCTTCGAACGACTTGTATCCGGCTTTTTCCGCTGTCGCCTCATATGCTTCCGAGCGTGGACTGTCGGAAGACATAAGGTCCGGCTGGTACCTTCCTGCAATTGCAGAACTCTATGCGGTATACCAGAACCTTACCGAAATAAACGAAACGCTTTCTAGTCTGGGGCTTTTGCAGCTGACAGAATCTTACTGGTCATCAACCTGTCCTGAGGCTTCTGAGAATACCGACTACATAAAATCAGCCTGGTACCTCAATTTTTCAAAGGCAACTATGTATAATGTTACAAAAACGACGGCATATGCCGTTTTACCGCTCTGTAAATTCTAAACGTTGATACAGCTGGCACCAGAAAAGCAAAAATACAGGTGCCGGCTTTGTATTCGCTTGCATATATTTAATATTTTTGTATAATTATGCATAAAATTTGCATAAAGCAGCGGGTGCTGTGGCGTTTCGGGAGGAAATCATGGAAGAATCTGAGCTTTTTCAAAAATGGTCTGAGCTGGTGACAAATGATGACCAGATTGATACTTCTCTCTATGGAAAATATGACGTAAAGCGTGGTCTGCGCAATGCCAACGGCACCGGTGTTCTTGTGGGCTTAACGCGCATTGGCGATGTTGTCGGTTACGACCTTAAAGACGGTCAGAAAGTAGCCGTTCCCGGCCGCCTGATGTACCGCGGGTACAATGTCGAAAGCCTCATAAAAGATGCAGAAAGCCACAATCAGTTCGGCTATGAGCAGTGTGCGTACCTGCTGCTGTTCGGAAAGCTCCCGACGCAGACCGAGCTTGAGGAATTTTCCGCTTTCCTTGGTTCAAAACGCAACTTGCCGGACAACTTTACCGAAGACATGATTATGAAGGCGCCGTCAAACGACATTATGAATAAGCTTGCGCGCGGTGTCCTCGCTTCCTACTCATATGACCGCAATCCTGAAGACCGCAGCCTGCAGAACGTGCTCCGCCAGTGCATTGAGCTGGTTTCCCGCTTTTCTACGCTTGCCGCTTACGGTTATCAGGCAAAGCGCCGTTACTACGACGGTAAGTCCATGTACATTCACAACCCCCAGCCGAATCTGTCAACCGCAGAGAACTTCCTTCGCTTGATTCGCAGCAATACAGAATACAGTGACGCAGAAGCAAAGCTGCTTGATATTGCGCTGATTCTGCATGCAGAGCACGGCGGCGGCAACAACTCTTCGCTTACCATTCATGTTGTTTCTTCTGCTGATACCGATACCTATTCTGCTGTAGGTGCCGCTGTCGGCTCCCTGAAAGGTCGCCGCCACGGTGGTGCAAATATCCGCGTTATGGAAATGATGGATGACATCAAGGAGCATGTGCGCGACTGGTCAAACGAGGGCGAAGTTCGTTCTTACCTGCTGCAGATTGCTTCTAAGAAAGCGTTTGACCACACCGGTCTGATTTACGGTATGGGCCATGCAGTCTACACCGTAAATGACCCCCGTGCGTCAATCCTGCGTGATCATGCAGGTCAGCTCGCTGCTGAAAAAGGCCTGCTTGAAGAGTTTAACCTGTACAAGATGATTGAACGCCTGGCGCCGGAGATTCTGTACGAGCTGCACGGTGATGGAAAACGTATCTGTGCAAACGTGGACTTGTACTCAGGCTTTGTCTACTCTATGCTTAAGATTCCGCGCGAGCTGTTTACGCCGCTCTTTGCGGTAAGCCGTATTGCAGGATGGTGCGCGCACCGTATCGAAGAGATTGTTGCAGGCGGACGCATTTACCGCCCGGCATACAAGAACGTGTGCGAAGAGCTGGACTATATCCCGATTGAAAAGCGCGTGTAGGCCGGCTTAATGGAACGTCTCGATAAAGTTTTAGCTCATCAGGGATTTGGCACGCGAAAAGATGTAAAAAAACTGCTGAGGTCCTCGGTCGTCACCCTGAACGGAACGCGTGTGACAGACCCGGGGGCACACATCGACATGCTGCACGACGAGCTGTGCGTAGATGACGAAAAGCTTACTTTGCAGCAGCATCTGTATTTGATGATGAATAAGTGCGCCGGTGTGGTGTGCGCAAACAAGGACGGCGAGCATCGTACCGTGTTTGACCTGATATTCGAGCAGGATGAAGGCTTGCGCGGAACGTATCTCGGAAGTGAGCTGCACACCATAGGACGTTTGGACATCGACACCGAAGGCCTGCTTCTTCTGACTACCGATGGCGGTTTAACGCACCGGCTTATCACGCCGAAAACCCATATTCCAAAGACTTATGCCGTACGCCTGCGTGACCGCGTAGATGAATCTGCAAAAGCTGACTATGTGCGCCGCTTTGCAGAAGGCCTGCATATTCCGCGAGAGGGAAACGAAAGCGAGTTTGACGCTGAAGGCGCTGAGCTTGCATGGCTTGGTACGGATGGCTCTTGCACGGCAGATGGCGATTGTGCTTCCGTTGTGCCGCTTGCCTGTGACTCCTCTGGAAAATCCTGTGATTGCCTGCTTACAATTTACGAGGGAAAGTTCCATCAGGTAAAGCGCATGTTTGCTGCCGTCGGGAACGAAGTGGTGTACTTAAAGCGTGTTTCCATGGGGACGCTTGCGCTTGACGGTGCAATTCCTCCGGGCAGTTTTAGGGAGCTTACAGCTTTAGAGCTGGAGCTGCTCTTTCAGTAGTAGGTATGGAAAAGGCCTTCCTGTGTTGTTGCATGGAAGGCCTTTTTTTGTGAATGCTTATTTTTTCAGTTGCTCCCGGATGGCGGCGAGTAACTCATCGTATTCTGTGAATGCGGGAAGGTTCGGGTAATCAGCCTTGATTTTGTCCGTTGTGCGGAACAAAAAGCCCGCCTTGCTTGCTTCAATCATGCCGAGGTCGTTGTAGCTGTCTCCGCTTGCAATTGTGTCATAGCCGATGGACTGAAGTGCTTTTACGGTCGCCAGCTTTGATTTTTCGATGCGCATTTTAAATCCGGTAATTTCTCCAGACGGTGCGACGACAAGCTCGTTGCAGAAAATTGTCGGCATACCGAGCTTTTTCATCAATGGAGCGGCAAACTGTGTAAAGGTGTCGCTGATGATGATTGTCTGACATTCACTTCTGAGTGTGTCTAAAAATTCCTTTGCACCGGGAAGCGGATCAATCTTTGCGATTACGTCCTGAATCTCTTTTAAGCCCAAGCCGTGCTCTTTTAAGATGCCTATCCTCCAGTTCATCAGCTTGTTGTAGTCAGGCTCGTCTCGCGTGGTGCGCTTAAGCTCTGGAATGCCGCTTGCTTCGCTGAATGCAATCCAGATTTCGGGAACGAGAACACCTTCCAAGTCCAGACAGGTTATATACATATACTGCTCCTTATAAACTCCGCGTTAGCGGCGTTGCATGGATGCAACGAACCGCAGTTTTGCCGCAAGCAAAACTGCAGATACTAAAAATGACATGGATGTCATTTTTAGTATCATTGCTCCTTCTTAAATGTTATTGCAGAGTGTAGCATTTAGTAAGCGCGGACGCAAGGCAAAGATGCACTAGTGCCGGAAAATGCGATACGAGGAAAAGTTTTGCGGGACTCAGTCATAATTCTGTCTGTGCATAAAAGTAGACGGTTGGTTTGTATACAATTGTGCACAGATGGAAAAATATTTCAGATTCCTTGAAATATCATTTTTTTGCGTTATAATTATAATGATTATTTGCATTTTTTTGTATTATAAAAGGTTATAGATTCTCTTCAAACTTATCCTTGTTTTAATTCCTTTAAAATGACAGGTTGGCATACATTTTGCATATTCATACATGCCGTAGTACGGCGTCGTATGGAGGCTGTTATGGAAATGTACGAAAATTATCTGAGCGAAATACAACGGTATGCGTTGTTGACAGCTGAGCAGGAGGCCGCTCTTTCAAAACGTATAGAAGCCGGTGATAAGGCTGCTTTTGACGAGCTGGTTCGTTGTAATCTGCGCCTGGTTGTAAGCGTTGCCAAGCGCTTCTGCTGCGATAAGGTTTCTGTCATGGATCTGGTTCAGGAGGGAAATCTTGGACTTATGACTGCAGCGGAAAAATATCATTATTCATTTAAAACCCGTTTTTCTACGTATGCGTATACGTGGATTATGCAGTATATGCTGCGCTATCTGTATAACTGCACTTCGCTGATTGCTATTCCGCACCGCAAGGAAGAAGTGCTGCGGAAGGCTCGCAAGGCACAGGCCTCTCTCAAGCAGAAGCTGGGGCGGGAGCCTGACTGCAGGGAAATTGCGCAGTATCTGCATATGGATGAGTGTGAGCTGAAAGGACTGATGGCATACTCTTATTCTATTTCGAGCCTGGACGCACCTTGCTCTGAGGATGGAGACGTAACGGTGGGCGAGCTCTTGCCGGATTCTGCATACAGCCCCGAAACGCTGTATCTGCAGGACGAAGCCCGGCATGAGGTAACCGCGCTTCTGGACACGCTACCGCTGGCAGAACGTACGGTGATTTTTAGCCGCTACAATTTTGAGCATGCGCTTCACGTTAAGACTCTGCGCGAACTGAGCATAGAGCTTGATGTGTCAGCAGAGACTATCCGGCAGATGGAATTACGTGCTGTTCGCCGTATGCGCCGCCTCTTGATGGCACGCCGTCAGGAGAGAGAGACTCAGAATGAGCTTCTTGGCTAAACCTGTATTGAAAAAAAGCCGATTTAAAAAATATGCCAACCAAAAAAGCACCGTCAAAAAAGAAAAAGTCACCAAAGCCGAAAGTACGGCTTTCAGCTAAAAAAGTATATATATTGTGTGCAGTCATCGTGCTTGTGTGTGCGGGAAGCCTTGCGACCAGTGTTTTCCTGGCGCAGGGAACGCAGACTGTAGCTTCGGCAAAGCCGGATGTGACGGAAAAGCCATCTCCTGCTCCGGAGAAAAAAATGGCTCCGTCAAAAAAGCCTGAGCCTGAAAAAAATCCGGTCCCTGCATCGGAAACGAAAAAAAAGGCTCCCTCAGAAGGAGCGTCCCGTAAGCCGGCTCCAGTTCCAGCGCCAGCACCGACTCCACTTCCAGCCCCGGCTCCTGCGCCCGCGCAAAAATCAACTCCTGCTAAGTCGTCTCCGGCAGGTAAATCCACTCCGGCAAAGCCCGTGCCTAAACCCACGCCAGATGCAAAAAAAGCCCCTAGAGCGCCAGTTCCCGTAGCGCCAGCCCCGGCTCCAGCGCCAGTAAAACCTGCCGACCCGTTTAATATTCCGCAGGCAAAAAATGGCGCGACACTCGTGTTTGTCATTGATGATGCGGGGCTTCATGTAGATAACGTGAAAAAATACACGGCGCTTCCTTTTCCGCTTACAGTCGCAGTGCTTCCAAAACTGTCGCATACCAAGGAGTGCGCCGCTCAGGTTCGCCGGGACGGTAAAGAACTTATGCTGCATCAGCCCATGCAGGCGGTGAACTTAAGCATAAATCCCGGCGCCGGTAAAATCTCCCCGGATATGAACACCTATCAGATTGCGGCACAGATAAAGGAAAACATCGCGGAACTTGGCGGCGGGGTAAAGGGATTCAACAATCACGAAGGCTCGCTGATTACCGAAGATGAGATAAAAATGGGCGCCGTGCTGGAAACGGCCGCAAGCGAGGGCGTGTATTTTCTTGATAGCCGCACGTCCGCTCAAAGCAAGGCCCGGCAGGCGGCGCTTGAACGCGACATGCACATTTATGAACGGAATGCGCCGTTTTTGGACAATGCGGTAAGTCGCGAGGAAATGCTTTCTGAAATCATGAAAAGCCTTGCGGTGGCAAATAAAGCCGGGTATGCCATTATCATCGGGCATGTTGATAAGAGTGCGGATATACTTCCGAAACTGCTGGCAGATATGTACCCGTACCTTAAGCAGAAAGGCTATCGTTTTGCAACGCCAGGCAGTCTTCCAGTAAAATAAGCTTTCGAGCCGCTTTCGTTGCGGGGCTTTCAGCATTTCGCTATAATGGTAGCATGAAAGTTTTAGGTATTGAATCCTCCTGCGACGAGACGGCGTGTGCCATCGTCGAGGACGGTAAGAAAATATACAGCAATGTGGTCGCTACGCAGATTCCGTTCCATGAAGTCTACAAGGGCGTTGTTCCCGAAATCGCAAGCCGCAAACACGCGGAGTGGATTCTGCCCGTAGTGCGTCAGGCGCTCACCGAGGCGAATATGACAATGGATGATATTGATGCCGTTGCCGCAACCAACCGTCCCGGTCTTATGGGAAGCCTGTTAGTCGGGCTCACTTTTGGAAAAACGCTTGCATGGGCAACCGGAAAGCCATTTATCGCTGTAAACCACATGCTCGGCCATCTGTACGCGGCACATCTAGTAAACGACATTCCCTATCCTTACATCGGCCTTTTAGTCTCCGGCGGGCACAGCATCATCGCCCGCGTAAACGGTTTTGACGACCTTGAAGTGCTCGGAACTACGATTGACGACAGCGTGGGCGAAGCCTTCGATAAAGTCGCAAAATTCTATGGCTTAGGCTATCCTGGCGGCGTGATTATCGACAAGCTTTCCAAAGAGGGCGACAAGGCGGCGTTCTCTTTCCCCGTGCCTAAAATCGACAAGCGGGAAGGCCATCGCTATGACGTGTCATTCAGCGGCTTAAAAACCGCCGTGATTCATCAGGCAGAGCAGTTTTTGAAGGCCGGCTACGAGCCGACAAAAGAAAACATCTGCGCGAGCTTCCAGGAGACTGCCTGCCGCACGCTCATCAGCCGCCTGTTCCGCGCGATTGACGATACCGGCTTAAAGACCGTGGTTGCCGGCGGCGGAGTTGCTGCAAACAGCCGCCTGCGAGAGCTTTTAGCCGAGCGCGATGACATAAAATGCGTGTTCCCGCCCTTAAAGCTCTGTGGTGATAACGGCGCGATGATTGCCGGTGTTGCCTATCATTTCCTTGCCCGCGGCGACCGGAGCGGCTGGAACACCACAGCATGTGCCAGAATTCCGCAGTTCAAGCGCGGTTTGGAAAACCTCGCGGACTTTGGCCGGCGGTAGTTTGTTTTGTAGCGGCGGCATTTTCAGGCTGCCTGCTTTTAGAACGCGTCACGGTTTCTGCGGGCGTAACGCGGATTCCTGACAGCGCATTTGCCGACTGCGATCTCCTTACAGATGTTTCGCATCAGGACGGGCTTAAGACAATAGGAAGCGCTCAAGAAGCTGTATACGGACGTGCATATGCGGCTTGTAGCACGGGTTTCCGCTCTTTTGCAGGACGGCTTGGAGGAATCAGGCGACGATGATGAGCCAGCTCGGGATGGCGAAGGTTTGGAAGCCTACCTGAGCCGCCAGATTGAGCAGAAAATCAGCGCGTATGCAAACGATGTTGTTTACGGTCCTATGGTGGAGTCCCTTGAAAACTACCATGAGCTTGCCATGCGGCAGATTCGGCTAATACTTGGCTCCTACAGCGGCAAAGTAATCAAAAGCGATGACGACGATGACGGCGTAGAAGGTGAGAAATCAGAGATGCGCCACAAAGTCTTTGACGGAACGCTTGCGGGCATAGCCGCCTGCAAAAAGGACACGCTTACGCCGTACTGCACACAGGAATGTGTTGACAGTGGCATTATCTTCGCTGCCGGGGATGAAAGCGCCAAAGCCGGCATAAAACACCTGCTGCAGTGTGTGTTCGAGGAGAGTGCAGAAGACCACGCCCTGCAAGAACGAGATCCTAATTTTCTTAATGACATTCGGTTTTGCTGCATACGAAAGAAGAAGCCTCAGTCGGGTGATGGCGCTACTTGAGGCGCTGGTAGAAAAAAATGCGGGGCTGCCCGCTTTTTTCATACGGGTGTGCCCTAATCAGCTTGAGTGCGTGTGACGGAATTTGACGGAATTGTGGTGAATATCAGCTTAAATCTCACTAAAAATGAATCAGTTTGATTGAATATGATTGAATATGAACGTTTTTGCACCTAAAAGTGGCAAAAAGCGGGCAAATGCGCTAGACACTCCTTGCTTCATGGTCTATAGTTTATTGCATAAGGATGGCTTGCAGCAGACGCTTCGGCTCTTCCTTAGAGACTTTTATTATATTTGGAGATGACTGACATGAGCGAAGAATTGACCCAACCTCAGAAAGAGATCAATGAGCTGGTAGAAAAAGCCCAGAAAGCCTTGCAGGACTACGCCAGCTATGATCAGGAAAAAATTGACTACATCGTCGCAAAGGCGAGCGTCGCGGCGCTTGACCAGCACGGGTATCTTGCAAAACTCGCCGTTGAAGAAACAAAACGCGGCGTTCTGGAAGACAAGGCCACAAAGAACCTGTTCGCTTGCGAATACGTAGTGAACCACATGCGCCACCTGAAAACAGTAGGCGTTGTAGAAGATGATGATGTAACTGGCATCGTAAAAATCGCAGAGCCAGTAGGCGTTGTTGCAGGCCTGACTCCGGTAACCAATCCGACCTCTACAGCTATCTTCAAATCACTTATCTGTCTTAAGACTCGTAACCCGATTATCTTCTCATTCCACCCGAGCGCAATCAAATGCTCTATCGCAGCGGCAAAAATCGTTTATGACGCAGCTGTTGCAGCAGGCGCTCCGAAAAACTGTATCCAGTGGATTGAAGAGCCGTCACTTGAAAAGACCAACCTGCTTATCGGTCACCCGGGAGTTGCAACAATTCTTGCAACCGGCGGTAACGCAATGGTTCGCGCCGCTTACTCACAGGGTAAACCGGCTCTGGGCGTAGGCGCTGGTAACGTTCCGGCATACATCGAAAAGACTGCAAACCTCAAGCAGGCAATCAACGACATCGTTATGTCAAAGGCCTTTGATAACGGCATGATCTGTGCTTCTGAACAGGGCGCAATCATCGACAAAGAGATTTACAACGAGGCGGTCAAAACATTCAAAGAGTACCGCGCATATCTGTGTAATGACAAAGAAAAGAAAATGCTCGAAAAATACATGTTCGGTGTAGACGGCGACCCGACGGTTGCAAAGCTGAACGCTGTTGTTCCGGGCATGAATCCGGTCGTGCTTGCAAAGAACGCAGGCTTCGACATTCCGGAAGGCACGAGCATCATCCTTGCTGAATGTAAGGAAGTCGGCGTAAACGAGCCGCTCACCCGTGAAAAGCTTTCTCCGGTTTTGGCTCTCTTGAAAGCAAACAGCACCGAAGACGGCATGAACAAGGCAAAGCAGTTCCTTGAATTCGGCGGCCTCGGCCACTCTGCTGCCATCCACACCAACAACAAAGAGCTTGCTGAAAAGTTCGGCGATCTCGTTCCCGCTATCCGCGTTATCTGGAACAGCCCGTCAACATTCGGCGGCATCGGAAACGTCTACAACTCATTCATTCCGTCACTAACTTTGGGATGCGGCTCATACGGCCACAACTCAACCGACGACAACGTCAGTGCAGTGAACCTGTTGAACATCAAAAAACTGGGAAGGAGACGCAACAATATGCAGTGGTTTAAGTTACCGTCAAAGATTTACTTTGAGCGCGATTCAATCGAATATCTGCACCAGATGAAGAGTATGCACAAAGTCATCATCGTCACCGACCGCTCTATGGTTGAGCTTGGCTTTGTTGACAAGATTACCGACCAGCTCAAGCTTCGCCGCGACCCGGTCCAGTACCAGCTCTTCTGCGACGTTGAGCCGGATCCTTCAATCCAGACTGTACGCAAGGGCGTTGAGCTTATGCGCGCATTCAACCCGGACACGATTATCGCCTTAGGCGGCGGTTCATCAATGGACTGTGCAAAAGGCATGTGGCTCTTCTTCGAAAATCCGGAAGTTGACTTCAATGACCTGAAACAGAAGTTCATGGACATCAGAAAGCGTGCATTCCGCTATCCGCAGCTCGGAAAGAAGGCAAAGCTTGTCTGTATCCCGACCACATCAGGTACCGGTTCTGAGGTTACTCCGTTTGCCGTTATCACCGACAAAGAGGAGCACAAAAAGTATCCGCTGACAGACTACAGCCTGACACCGACTGTCGCCATTATTGACCCGACATTCACGCTAAGCCTGCCGAAAAAGATTATCGCTGACACCGGCATGGACGTTCTGACCCACGCTACTGAGGCATATGTCTCACAGCTGGCAAACGACTTTACCGACGGCTTGGCCCTGCAGGCAATCAAGCTTGTATTCCAGTATCTGGAGAGAAGCTACAACCACACTGGCGCCGAGGACTACGAGGCAAAAGAGAAGATGCACAACGCTTCTTGTCTGGCTGGTATGGCATTTGCAAACGCATTCTTGGGCATGAACCACTCTATGGCTCATAAGATTGGCGGCGAATTCCATGTTCCGCACGGACGCGCTAACGCAATCCTTCTGCCGTTCACCATCCGCTACAACGGTACGCAGCCGACCAAGCTTGCTACTTGGCCGAAGTACAACTACTACAAGGCAGCTGAACGCTATGCAGAGCTTGCCCGCATGCTGGGCTTGCCCGCAAAGACCGTTGAAGAAGGCGTTGAGTCTTACGCAAAGGCTTGTGGCGAACTGGGTATGAGACTGGGCATCCAGATGAACTTCCAGAGCCAGGGCCTGGACGAGAAAGAGTACCTTGCAGCTGTCGATAAGCTTGCATTCCTTGCTTACGAAGACCAGTGCTCACCGGCTAACCCGCGCGTTCCGATGATCGAGGATATGAAGAAGATTCTGACCGATGCATACTACACGACAGAATTCTTCCCGAAGAACAATGCATAATTTCTAACGCATATGTTTAGTGCGTAATGCATGATAAGTCCGCGTGCTGTTGCATACAGTGCGCGGGCTTTTTAAATTCAATCAAAAGTGAGACATTATCGCTATGCAGCATTATCTTTTTGTACATTTTAAGGAAAAACGCACGCCGGATGGCGAGCAGGTATATTTTGGCCTCAGTAAGGACGGCTTTCACTGGGAAGAAGTAAATGGCGGGCAGCCGGTTCTCTGGGCTTTTTATGGTGACAGGGGGGTGCGGGATTTTACCATTACGAGATGTAAGAATAACGGCAAGTTCTACATCATTGCGACAGATTTGAGCCTTGCGTACGGCATGCGCGGTAAATTCCACAACTCATGGGCAGAAGTAAGCCGCAACGGAAGCAAGCAGCTTGCCATCTGGGAATCTGAGGACCTGGTAAACTGGAAAGAACAGCGCCTCTTTTCACCTGGAAACTATGGCGGCGAAGAATTTGGCTGTCTGTGGGCGCCGGATGTTATATATGACAGCGCGCATGGCGACTATATTCTGCACTGGTCTTCTTCTTATGCCGGAAACAACTACGGCGATAAATGCATTTTCTATTCCCGCACAGCTGACTTTGAGCATTTTACGGCGCCGGAAATCCTGTATAAAAAAGACGGGCCTGTCATTGATTCTGCCATGTACGAGGAGGACGGCCGGTACTACCTGTTCGTAAAGAGCGAGCGCGCTCCCAGCCGAATCCTGCAGCTGGTATCAGATACGCCGACCGGTCCGTGGGAGCGGGTGACGGCATTTGACGAAAGCATGCTTGCAATTCAGGAAGGCCTGTATGAAGCGCCGACAGCTGTAAAAACAGAAGACGGCCGCTGGTGTCTGTTCCTGGATTTTTACGGCGTAAAGGGTGCAGGTCAGGGCTATGTGCCGTTTGTTGCCGACAGTATGGCTTCCGGCGCGTTTGTCCGTTCTGACGCATCATTTGCATTTCCCTATGGATTTAAGCATGGTACGATTCTCCCGATAACCGAAGAGGAATATGACCGGATTCGTACATTTAACCATTGGGATTTGTTCTAGCGGCAGCATACGTTGCTACATGCTGTATTTTAGCTGAAAAAAGTTGGACGGCTCGTTTTTTTTGGGATATAATAGTCTTAATAAGGGGGCATATATATCGTATGGAAAAACGGGTTGCGCGAGGCTTGTTTGGAACGTTAAAGGCTAAGGTCGGCTTTTTTTCTGTCTGTGTTTTGCTTGTGGTGGTGGCTGTATACACAGCTTCTGCACTAAAAACGATTCTCTTCCAGCAGCGGGAGGCGCTTGAAAAACAGCGCGAGCTTATGCTGGCAGCGTACGATGAGAAAATCCAGTGGCAGGTACAGAATGTCATCTCACTTTTAAAAACATATGATGCAGTGTATGAAAAACAGGGGCTTTCGCTTTCTGAACGCAAGGCTCGTGTAAAAGAGCTGGTGCGGGGACTCCGCTACGGAGCGGACGGCTATTTCTGGATTGATACGTTCGACGGCGTTAATGTGCTGCTTCCGCCGAAGCCGGAAACTGAAGGCACGAACCGCCTTGACTGGACGGATGAAGACGGAAAGCCCATGGTCAGTGACTTTATCGAAATTGGCAAAACTGATGAAGGCGGCTTTACAGACTTTAAGTATCCTAAGCTGGGAAGCGATAAGCCGGAGCCGAAGCGCTCGTATACAGCGCCGTATAAACCGTATTCCTGGGTCGTTGGAACCGGTAACTACATTGACGACATCGATAAGGCGATTGCTGCTGAAGAAAAAGGTCAGATTTCCCGCTTTGCCAAAATTGTGACTGGCCAGATTTGCATGAGCATTGTCATGGTCATTGCAGCCTGCGTTATCTTTGTGTTTATCATCGTCCGTATCTTTGTCCGTCCGATTTCCCGCATTACGGAAAATTTCCGCGACATATCCGAGGGCGAAGGCGACCTGACGGCACGGCTTCCAGTGCATGGCACGGACGAAATAGCCCAGCTCAGCGAATACTTTAACCGGACGATAGACAAGCTCCGCACGGCGATTTCTCACATTAAGACAAATGCATCTGGCATGCAGTCGCTTGGCGAGTCCCTTGCCGGAAACGCAGAGGGAACTTCAAACGCCATCAGTCAGATTATCTCGAATATTGACGGGGTGAACGGACAGATTGCAGATCAGAGTAATGGCGTCAATCAGGCGGCCGATGCCGTGAATACCATTGCATCGAATATCACGCAGCTTGACGATATGATTGAGAACCAGTCTGCGAGCGTAAGCGAAGCTTCCAGTGCTGTCGAGGAGATGATTGGCAATATTGCTTCGGTAAACGCTTCCGTTGACAAAATGGCAGAGTCCTTTGAAGTGCTTGCAAAGAATACCGACACGGGGGTTACCAAGCAGCAGGATGTAAATGAGCGTATTCAGCAGATTGAAGTGCAGAGTAAGATGCTGCATGATGCGAACCTCGCCATTTCAAGTATTGCAAGCCAGACGAATCTGCTTGCGATGAACGCTGCCATCGAGGCGGCCCATGCGGGCGAGGCGGGAAAAGGCTTTGCGGTTGTTGCTGACGAAATCAGAAAGCTTTCGGAAACATCGAGCGCTCAGTCAAAGACAATCGGTCAGCAGCTGAATAACATTAAGGACTCTATTTCCGGGGTTGTTGTTGCCTCTACCGAAGCAAGCACAGCCTTCTCCCTGGTCTCAGGAAAAATCGGCGAAACCGAACAGCTTGTCCGGCAGATTAAGCTTGCAATGGATGAGCAGAACGAAGGCTCCCGCCAGATAAATCATGCGCTTAAAGGCATGAATGACAGCACTGGCGAAGTGCGCCGGGCGTCAAAGGATATTGCCGGCAAAAATGACATGATTCTGGGAGAAATGCAGAAGCTGCGGCAGTCCACCGACTCCATGCGCAAGGGCGTGGAAGAGATTTCCGGTGGTGCGCATCGTATCGGCGAAAGCGGCTCGGCCCTTGCCCACAATTCGGGCGAAGTACGCGATGCAATTGAAGAGATTTCTTCGCAGATAAGCATGTTCAAGGTATAAGCCAAATGCTACTTGACTAATACTGAAGTTTCTGCAATTATAGCGCTATGAACCGCATCACTTCATATGCGACAGTAAAGAATTTCTCAGCCGAAAGCTTTTCAACGAAGGCTTACTTTTATTATGGCTTTTACTTTACTCGCCCGCAGAAGGAAGTTCGCAGCTTCTTCACAAGATGATGAAACTGCATAGGTGCTGGTAATAAAAGGCATTCTAAAGGACTTCCTTAAAAAGGAAGTCCTTTTTTTTATGCCCGCGGAACCATGGTCGTGTGGCATAAAAAAATATATAACGAATCAAAAGACGTGCTAAAAAGAACTCTCATGTGCTTTTTGGCACGTGCGGGTTTTGTCGTTGACAAAACTGCGATTCGTTGCCCGCCGGAAGCAAAGCTGCCCTTCCATGCAGCACCTTAGGCGCGGAGTTTATGTAAGGAGTAACGTAATGATAGTTGTATTGAAAAAGGACGCCCCAAAAGCAAAAGTTGATGAGCTTAAAGCCGGTATTAAAAGCCGTGGACTGGATATTCATGAGTCAAAGGGTACTGATGTAACGATTCTTGGCTTAATAGGCGATACAAGCCGTATCGTTCCGGAAGAGCTTATGGCAAATGAGGCTGTTGAAAGCGTGCAGCGCGTTAAGGCGCCTTACAAACAGGCTAGCCGCAGTTTCCATCCTGCTGACACGGTGGTACGCGTACACGGTGCTGACAGCAGTCTTGGTGCAGATATCGGCGACGGAAAAAGTGTTGCGATAATGGCAGGCCCCTGCTCAGTAGAAACCGAGGAGCAGGTGATTGCTGTCGCGAAGGCGGTAAAGGCAAGCGGCGCGCGTTTCCTGCGCGGTGGTGCGTTTAAGCCGCGGACAAGTCCGTACAGCTTCCAGGGGCTGGGCGCCGACGGTCTTGAGCTTTTAAAGCTTGCCCGTAAGGAAACCGGACTTCCAATTGTTACGGAGCTTATGGCTATCAACCAGATTCCGCTGTTTGAGGACGTGGACATCATTCAAATTGGTGCGCGTAACATGCAGAATTTTGACCTTTTGAAGGAAGTGGGCAAACTGAAAGCGCCGATTCTCCTGAAACGGGGCTTGAGCGCTACGGTAAAAGAGTTTTTGATGAGTGCGGAGTACATCATGGCAAGCGGAAACGAGAATGTGATTTTGTGCGAGCGCGGAATCCGTACGTTCGACAATTATACGCGCAATTGCCTGGATTTGAGCATTGTGCCGTACTTAAAGCGCGAGACTCATTTACCGGTCATTATCGACCCGAGCCACGCCTGCGGCATTCGCTGGATGGTGCCGACACTTGCAAAGGCGGCTGTCGCCGTGGGCGCCGACGGCCTTATTATCGAAGTGCATAATAATCCCGAGAAAGCGCTGTGCGACGGCGAGCAGAGCCTGACGCCGGTTCAGTTTGACGAGCTGATGGGCGTACTCGGTAAGTACGCAGCTGTCGAGGGACGCAGCTTGTAGAACAGTCTGCGGCTTCCACTTTCCAGCGTCAGCTTCCACCTTCCGGCAGCTGCTTTTAGCTTGCAGGTGGGGGCCCTGGGCGCTGCTGGTGGGGTGCGGTTCGCGGGGGTAGCGGGCTGTGCCCTGAGGAGCGTGTCCGGCAGTTTTTATCCGGCTGTATTGCATTTAGCAGTGCTAAAGCGTAAAATACGGCCAGGAGTAAAAATATGCTTGCAGAGCGCATGAAAAACCTGCATCCCTACGTTCCCGGGGAGCAGCCGAAAGACCGTGACTATATCAAACTGAATGCCAATGAAAATCCCTATTCGCCGTCTCCTGTTGTGCAGAAAGCGGTATGTAAGGCCGCAAAAAAACAGCGTGCTCGCATGGGGCTGTACCCGGATCCGGACTCGCATGAATTAAAAGAAGCTATTGCCGACATGCTGAACAAGACTGGCGGCGTTCTTTCCAGGACGGTGCTTTCCGGCGGCAGAAAAAACGGCTCTGGTGCGGACTGCACTCCGGACGCACATGACCGCATCCCGTTTGCGGTAACCAGCGACATGATATATTGCGGTAACGGAAGTGATGAGGTGCTGAGCTTTGTCTTCTATGCATTCTTTAACAGTGACCGCCCGCTGGTGCTTCCTGCCTTTACTTACAGCTTTTATCCGGTCTATGCCGGTTTCTATCAGATTCCGCTGGATGCGGTGCCGCTTAAGGCCGACTGGTCGCTGGATACCGACGCCATGCTTTCCCGGGCAAACAGTGCGGATACCAGCATCATTTTTGCAAATCCAAATGCGCCGACAGGCATTGGGTTAAGCCGTGCCGAAGTGCGTGCACTGCTTGAAAAAGCGCCTAAAGACCGCGTATTTGTGGTTGACGAAGCATATGTGGATTTTGGCGGCGAAAGCTGCATTCCGCTTCTGACAGATTTCCCGAATCTTGTCGTGGTGCGCACATTCAGCAAGAGCCTGTGCGGGGCCGGTATGCGCCTGGGCTATCTTGTTGCAAGCCCCGACCTTGTAAATGCCGTTACGACGGTAAAGAACAGTCTGAATCACTTTCCGGTAGATTACATCGCCCAGCAGGCGGGCATTGCTTCCTGCAAAGACGCTGGTTACTATGTGCGTGCTTCTAAGCTTGTTGTGGAAGAGCGCGAAAGTTTTATCACGTTCCTTAAGGACAGGGGCTGGGATGTTATTCCGAGTAAGACCAACTTTGTGTTTGCCCGAAAAATTGATGAAGCAACGGGGAAAGCAAAGAGCGGAGAAGCGATGTACCGCGCGATAAAGGAGCAGGGGATTCTGGTTCGGCATTTTGCAACGCCCGGTATTGAAGACTTCCTTCGCATTACGATTGGTACGCACGAACAGATGTTTGCGCTCAAAAAAGCTATGGAACAGCTGTAGGCGTTTTTTTTAAGGAGGATTATATGCGCTTTTTACTGTTATCTGATATGCACGGCGATACAGCCGTTATTGAAAAGCTTGCTGACGAGTTTGCGAAAGCTGATGCCGTGCTTTTTGGCGGCGATTTTGCGAAGTTTGGCCATGCTGAGACAGGCTTACCGGCTCTTGAAACGCTCGTAAAAAAACACGAGACAGTATATGCCGTTATTGGTAACTGTGATGAACCGGATTTTCTCTCTGAAATTGAAGGAGCCGACATTTCCGTGCAGAACGGCATGGTGTTTCATGACGGGCTTGTGTTTGCGGGAAGCGGCGGCGGAACAAAATTCAGTGGTGACACGCCTTTTGAGCGCACCGAAGAAGAAATAGTCGCCGACTATGACATTTTGAAGCAGTCAGCCTCGCAGTGTGCGGACGAAAACGGCCGCTGGAATAATCTGGTGCTGATTATGCATAATCCGCCGAAAGATACTGCATGTGATATGATTCCCGGTGGCATTCATGTGGGAAGTGCGGCCCTCCGCGCTGTTATCGAAGATATGCAGCCGCTTTTAGTGCTTACCGGTCATATTCACGAAAGTGCCGGCATAGACACTGTCGGCCGCACGACCGTCGTAAACCCCGGTGCCCTGTTTGAAGGAAAATACGCTGTTGCCGAAGCGGCGCAGTCAGCCGACGGCACGTGGTCAATCGTAAAGGCAGAATTGTGTAAATTATAGCAGCAAAAACTTATGCTGCGGGACGCAGGCAAGAAAGTAAGGGGGCACCGCAGGGCGGGGGATACCTTACTTTTTGCCGTCGCTGGGACCCGCCGACAGAGTTTTTGCGGGTATAGTTCGGCAGAAGCGGAACCCCATATAGTTGTAACATTCACTTGCGGTGTAGCTGTAGCGGTCGCCTGTGTAGCAGAATGGTGTGTATTCGCTCCAGCTTCCGCCGCGGCTTACCCGCTGTGCGCCAAAATCAGGGCCGGTAGCACGCTTTCCCGGCTCTGTTTCCCGGTAGCTTCCCATCCAGTCCCAGCAGAATTCAAGCACATTTCCACTCATGTCAAATAAACCGGCGGCGTTGGGGTTTCCGCTTGCAGGAGCCGGCGGTGCTTTTGGCTCAAACGGAGTGCCGGCCGTTCCTACGCGGTGCGTCTGGTCTGCATTTAGCGCGGTCCAGGCCACTTCTTCTTCCGGTATGCTTTCGTCGGTATGCCCGCTTTCGTCTACTTGCCCGCTCGCCGCGTCTCCACTCTGAAAGCCTGCTGCTGTTTTTCGTGCAGCGTATTCCCATTCAGCTTCGCTCGGAAGACGCCAGCCGCCTGCTTCCCAGTCGCATTCTGCAAGGTCCAGGGCTGCTGTGTCGGTGGAGTCTTTAAGCGCGGCATTGTTGTAGGTGTAGCAGGGAGGAAGTCCGCATTGTTCGCTATAGGCATTGCACCAGACGATAGCGTCGTACCAGGAAATCATGGTGACCGGCTGGCTTCCGTTCATGCGGGACGGGCGCGCGCCTCTTTTTCCGCGGGAACCTTCCTGGCCGGGATTTGCAAAACGGTAGCCGGCTTTTTCCGCCTGAATGCGTACCTCGTACCACAGGCTGTAGGGGGTTTCGTAGCGGTTCATTGAAAACGGTGTTATCCAGCGCGTGGCTGTAATGGACTGGCTCCCGTCGCCGATTACATAGATGTCGTAGACGGCTCCGTCCGTAGGCCCAAGCGTAACTTCGCTGACCGGGTCAAACTCAGATATGAGCATGAGCGCATCTTCTGCGCCGGCTGCCAGCAGCACACCGGTAAGGACAAAGGCATGTAGCAGTTTTTTCATTTATTTTCGTCTCCGCTTGCTGCCAGATTTTCCGCCCATTTTTCCGTCAATTTTTTCGGGACGGTACTGGAAATAAAGATAGGAGCCTACTGTGGAAAGCAGGCAGAGGACTGATATGACGATTACGCCTACCCAGCTTTCGCTTCTGCCGAACGGCAGGCGGATGTTCATGCCCATAAAGCCGGTGATGATTGCCGCAAGCTGCAGCGTGAGCGTAATGACAGTCAGTTTACGCATGACTTCGTTCATATTGTTGTTGATGACAGAGGCGAATGCATCCATCGTGCCTGCAGTAATGGTGCTGTAGGTAGCTGCCATTTCCATAGCCTGCTTAGAATCAATCTCCACGTCGTCAAGCCAGTCGCGGTCTTCTTCGTCCAGCTTAAGGATGCGCGTCTTGCGGATTTTTTCGAGCAGCAGCTGGTTCGACTTAAGCGATGTCGTAAAGAAGGTCAGCGACTTTTCGATATTGAGCAACTGAATCAGCTCGTTGTTGGCGACGGATTCCTGCAATTCCTGCTGAATCACGTTGGTGCGCCGGTTGATTTCCTTCAGGTAGCGAAGGAACATCGTGTCGGCACGGCTTAACACGCGGATAACGAATGCTGGAAAGTCGTTCAGGCTTAAGCCTTTTATGCGGTTTTCTGCCATGTCGTGCAGAACCTCGCAGTCAGTCCAGCAGACGGTAATTATTTTGTCTTCAAAGATGATGATGCCTACAGGGGCTGTGGTGTAGCTGATGTCTGCGTTTGGCTGGAATACCGGAAGGCGCGCAATGGCAACTGTGTAGTCGTCATCCGTCTCGAGGCGCGAAAGTTCGTCCGGGTCCATCATGTCGAGCATCTGGTCGTGGTCAATGTGGTAGGAGCTTTCAAGTTCCTGAATCTCCATAGCAGAGAGATTCCGCGCATCAATCCACAGGCGGGCGTTTGTGTCAATTTCGTCTTTTTCTTTGCGGACAAAAAGTCCTTCTTCCTGCTGCCAGAGAGTAATCATGTCACAACCTTTTTATGTGCCCGCGCCGGGCTTCCCGCTATTTTAGCGTGTACGCTATAGAAAAACAACAAATCCCCAAAAAAAATACGCATTTTTTTTACAAAACAGGTAAGAAGCTTCACTTCTGCGGGTATATAAAAGATGAAGCGCAAGGGGGTAAAAATGAAGCGCATGTATCTGTTTTATGGCGTGCTGGTATCCGTCGTCTGCAGCCTTTTTACAGGGTGCATCTCTTTTTCTTTCCGCTGCCCGTACCGTATTGACGAGGTGACTGTCACTGCTGGCGGCGAAAACCGTTCTGTAAAACTGCAGTTTTTCCTTTTTAATGACAGTTTCCGGGAAATCCGCAGCCTGCAGGTGGTGTTCCGCCTGTACGATACTGAGGGAGTCCTTCTTTCTGATGATGAAACTGCTGCCGTCTGCTTACAGGCGGTGGCTCCCGGCGACAGGACGCTGTGTACGGTGCCGCTGGAAGCGTTCATGGATTCCGCTCTGAGCGCGCCCGCTTCTGTCGAAGACCTGTATGTTCGTCAGATTCGCTATACCGACGGCGCCAGCTGGAAAGACGTATTCGGTATGTACGCGTACCAGGCAGTCATCCTCCCCTGAGCTTTTAAATCAGGGGCAACGCTCGTTTTGTTATGCGTCTTCGCTGTGGCGTTTTTTTAGTTCAGATGCGATTTCTGCAACTTTTTCATCATGCAGGATGAACTTTGCCTTGAAGATAAGGGCGCCAAAAATCAGTACGACAATCGGAATGACGGTCATGACGAGGCGCAGGCCCAGTTTTGAGCTTGTGGCAACGCCGAGCGAAAAGTCGATGTTGCTGGTAATGCCTTCTCCGGCGCCCTGCTTCAGGTTCAGTACGCACAGTGCGATGGATGCGATAAAGGCGGAAACGCCGGAAGCAAGCTTTACGACGAAGGTCTGCATGCTGAAAATGACGCTTTCGTCGCGGCGGCCGTTCTTTAAGTCGCCGTAGTCTACGGTGTTTGCAAGGAACACGGTGATGATTACGTTGTTCACGCCGGCGCTTGCCATGACGAGCACGCCCGGAATCAGGAACGGAACGACGTCGTTTACGCCGACCGTCGCCATTGCCAGGAGCGCCACATAGCCGAAGATGCTCATCGAGATGCTCACATAGAAAATCTTGATGTTGTTCAGTTTGAGCGCGTTTCGCAGGAACGGGTAGAGCAGCATCATGGCAAGAATCTGGGTTCCGCCGCCGACCATGTTAAAAAGCGCATAGCCTGCGTTCCAGTCGGCTCCACCCAAATCGTACTTAAAGAAGTAAATCACCAGGTTTGAGGTGATGTAGAGCGCGATGTTGATGACGACAATCGTAAAAACCACGGTCATCGCCTGGTCGTTCTGGACAAGCGCCTTGAACATGTCCTTGACGCTGGCAGTCTTCATGTTGACGGATGATTTTTCTTTGACGGCCATGCACATAATCACCGTGAACAGCAGGAACAGCACGGCAACTCCGAGCGTAAAGTACTTAAAGCCGTTCAGTTCAATCCACTGCTGGCCAGGGTAGCGCGAGGCAAGTTCCTGAGGAACAGCTCCGACGAACATCTTTCCGAGCAGCGGAACGACAATCATGGTTGCGATGGAGATGATGGCTGAACCTACGCCGGCTGCGCTTCGGGCAAGCGTGGTAAGCCCTTCGCGTTCTTTGCCGCCGGATGTGAATGCCGGAATCATTGACCAGTAGGGAATGTCCATCATCGTGTAGGTGACGCCCCACATGATGTAGGTGACGGCGGCATAGGCGACTAAGCCTGCGCCGTCAAGTGCGGGTGGAGCTGCGAACATCAGGTACAGGATGACGGCGTTTGTCAGCGTGCCGATTAAAAGCCACGGCCGGAATTTTCCCCAGCGAGTCTTTGTTTTGGCGACGATAACGCCCATGATTGGGTCGTTAAATGCATCGAATACGCGCGCAATCAGCAGGATAACGCCCATTGCAGCCGCGCTAACGCCCAGAATGTCCTGAAAGTAGTACAGAATGTAGCTTGCAGAAAGCATGTACACCATGTCTTTACCGACAGCGCCCAATCCATAGCTGAGTTTTTCTTTTACGGTTAACATCAATTCCTCCTATTTTTTTAATGCAACAAGAATCATATTGATTAAAATTTCTATCTGCCGGCGGCTTTCCACCGTTTTATCCTGATCAAGCAGTTCTCCCGATATGGAAAGCTTCTGTGCAAGGCAGAATAGCGAATGCATCATGGTGATGAACATTTCCTGCGTGGTTGCCGCATGCAGGACTTCGTTTTCAGACTCGTTGAAAGAGATGGAGCCGTCTGCAATGCCTTTTTCAAGTGCCCGCACGACAATCAGGTTCGTCTCGCTGATGGCTTTTTCGTATTCTTGAAGCCGTTCCGGCGCTACGTTTTCCTTTTTGATAAAGGCATCAAAATAGTAGACAAAGCTGAAAAAGCTCCGCTGCGTAACAAGTGCATCCTCGAAAATCTCCAGAAGCTCCTGTATCTGATGGAAGCCGTCAAGCGCATTGTAGGCACCTGACGTAAAAACGCCGGTAAAGACTGCCTTTTCGATATTCCAGGCATAGGTTGCTACGGCAATTGCCAGATCCTCTTTTGTCAGAAAATACCGGTACAGTGATGCAACTCCGATGTTTGCTTTATCAGCGATATCATTCATCGAAATTGGATCAATGCCGTGCTCTGCAAACAGCCCGAATGTACATTCGATGATTGCCTGCATGCGCGCATTTTTATTTTCTTCCCGTTTACTGACGACCTGGCCACTCATAGTTACTCTCCTTTGTGCCGGCTGCAAGTTCGACAGCATGATATGCCCCGTTGTAGATGCCGGCTTTTTTGTTTGAAATAATAGCCATGTTCATCTGCTGGAGCAAGTCGGGGCTTTCGATGAATGTCTTAAGCATGGTTTGTGCGTAGGCAAGGTTCGGGCATTCGGGCGTGCCGTCTCCAAGTTCTGCCGCGCGGATTGCGCCCCAGCACTCGTGTCCGCCTACATGCTGAATCATCAGCTTTGGCACCGGATAGAACGCAAGCTCGCTCGGCTTTGTTATAAGCACGTCGCTTGCGCGGAGCAGCAGGTTTGTTGCGTAGACGGCCGCGAAAATATCGGTGTGGCAGAATACGTGAATGCCGTGCGATTCAGGCTCGGAGCTGGAGGCGCGCAGGGCTTTTTCTGCAAACGCTTTTGTGGCGGTCCAGTCGTTAAAATGCGTTTCTGAGAGAGGCACAATCTCGGGGAGTTTTTCCTTAAAAAACTGCCACATGTTTTCGTAGTCGCCTATGTTCAGATACAGGCAGGCTCGCTTTTCCATGATGTATGGCAGAAGCGTCTGTATGAGGTTTGCAAAATAATCGCCCTGAGCACCAGCTCCGCCTATTGTCAGGAGGAACCGAAGGCACTGAGGAGAGGTATGAGAAGAGAGGCGCTCAAGGCGCATTTTGCAATCTGATTCAATGTTTGCCACCAGCTCGTCGTCGATGTACTGCCCTGTGTAGGCGATGTCGTCTGCAGCCATGGGGGTGAGTACTTTGTCGCCGGCAAAGCCTTTGAGCATGCGGTAGCTCTGGTAGGTAGACGGCGTCTGCACGGTGTGCCGGGCGCCTTCGCTTAAATGGAGCGCCATTGCCCAGTTATCGGGAATGGCGTTTACGACATGCGTAAAGCCTGCGTGTATGGCGGCCTGGCTTGGCCAGACGTGGGTGGCTATGAACGGCGTTTCGCGCGGAAGGTCGTGCAGAATCGGAGTCATAAGCTCTGAGGTTTTCTGGTCGACTGCGTTGTAGGTAAGCTTTTTAAAGCCTTCAGTGTTCAGCGGGTCCCAGACGAGCTTGTTAAAGAGACGGGATTTTTGCGACAGGCGGCTTGCCATCGAGTACAGTCTATTCTGCCAGGCAATTATTTTTGTACCGGTGGTCTCTGGGAATGAGTTTAAGTCCAGCCAGAGCGGCGTATAGCCGAGCGCATGTGCGGCGCTTGCCATTGCCATGGAGATGCGGTAATGGCCGAATCCCATGCGGATGTTTCCGATGATGATTGCTTTTTCCGGAAGCGCGGGCGACGGCTCGTCTGTCAGCACCAGGACTTTTGCCCCAAAAGCGGGCGTAAGAACGTCGTTATCGACAGCCTTTAAGTGATATGGCGTATTCCGGTCGTCGCCGAACTTCTTGAGGAATTTCTTCTGCTGTGCCGCAGCTTTGCGGAGCGTTTTCGCGTCTATGCGGTTTCCAAAAATGACTGATGACTTATCCATGTTGTGTTCTTCCTTAGGCTAATGCGTACATTGAAATTGAGTGCGGCTCGAATATATAGCTGTCAGCGGTCTCTTGTGCGTATTCCAGCACTGCTGCAAGCGATTTTTCCTTGCTTTTGCATAGCGTTGCCTTTGTGACTGTCACCGGTTTTTCGCCCAGGTTGATGCAGCCTGCGTATGCGCCGTCTCGGGAGAAAATGCGGTAGCTTGTCGAGTTCAGGTTTTCAAGGCCGAATTCAACGCCGTCAAACTGCCGGTACAATGCGCGTACCTTTTGGGTAAAGGCGCCTTCTTTTTCTGCATCAAAGTGCACCGGATCATCGGAATGCATAAGCTGGCTTGCAAAGAGAAAGTTTACCAGCGCAATTAACAGTTTTTCCTTGTCGTTTAAGCTGATGTTCTGGTAACGCAGAAACACCACGTCGGGGTCGTTGATATACACCGCGTTGTCCCAGAATGCATGGCCGAGCGTGCTCTGCAGGGAAGCAAAGGCGCTGGGGCGGGCTTCGTACTGCGCGCGCTTCATCCAGCCGATGTCCCATGCTTCTTTTGTGTCAGGCCCGATGCGGGAAAGCGGGAATGCGTTAAAGCTTGATTCAAAGGGCATGCCGCAGCCAAGGTAGGCGACAGGTTCGCCCCTGTTGTTGCGCGTCCGGCGGGTGAGTGTTCGCACGGCTTTGTCATACCATTCATAGGCGGCACCTCCGTTTGCATGAGCGCCGGCAAGAAGTCCTGCAAACAGAAAGTCGAGCTTCAGGTAGCGGAAGCCCCATTCATTGACCGCTTTTTCCATAAGCGCGTCCAGATGCGCGATAACGTCGTCGCGGCTTAGGTCCAGACAGAAGTAGGAATAGGGGAGTGAGGGCTGCTCACGACCGAACCTGGCCCCCCACAGCAGGTTCATGCCGGCGGCGATTGGCTTACCGTCGTTGCCGCGCAAAATCCAGTCGCGGTGCGCGCGTGCGGTTTCGCTCCGCCAGTCAACTGCAAAGGGTGCCATCCACAGTCCGGGAATATAGCCTTTGTCTGCGATGCTCTGCGAAAGCGCCTTCATGCCGCCGGGAAAGCGGTCGGTGCGGGCATCCCAGTCACCTAATGCAATTTCCCAGCCGTCATCTACCTGAAATACACAGGGGGCATTGGCATCAAGCAGCTCTGTCTTAATAAGGTTTTCGGTGGTGCCGAGGGCCTGTAAGTCGCCTTCGATAAGCGTGTGGTTGATGTCAGCATAGTGGTTGTACCAGCTTTCCCAGCCGCCAGTGCGAATCAGTGTGCTGTCAGCGCGTGTATTCAAAAAGGCAAGCGAGCCAAACCGCGCGTTTCTGTCTTCAGCAAAGAGATTTCGCGTCGTATCGCGCAGCGTAAAGAAATCTGCTGCTGAAAAAACAGCAATCTGCGCCATAAGCTCGTCTGCTTCCCATCGTTTGCCGTCGGTGCAGGCGGTGCAGACAATTTCGCGTCTTTTGCGGTCTACAAAAAAGTTTACGGGTGGGAGTGGTTTTTGTCCGTCTTTCTGCGTGTGGACGTTTCCTACAGAAGCGATGCAAAGCCAGGTGTTTTTGCCGCCATTGTTCCAGCGCAAATAGATGAAAAAAGAGCCTTGTAAGAGCTTTTTTCTGCGGACAATTTTTTTCTGTACGCCGGGAATCGAAAAATACTGCTTCCATTGGGGCACGACCGGAATATAGCGTTTCTGAAAACAGCCGGGATCAAGCTCGCCGCCAAAGCCCCAGCTCTGCCAGCCGGAACCGTAAAAGGCAAAATCATGTTTTTTACAGAAGTCTTTTTCCCCGGCGTCTACCGCTGAATCAATGAGCGCCTGTATCGAAAGAATGTCAATGACGCGGTTTTCTGTATCTGTCTCGCCGGTACCATGGTAGCGGTATTCTGATATGACGGGTTTACTCATCTCCCTCTCCCCAAAAAAGCCCCTGCGGCGTTACGACCCGCAGGGGGTGTTGATCTGTGCCTCTTGCTGCCGGTAAGCAGAAAAAGGCATGGATGTCTGTTTATATTAGAAGAACAGCTCTACGCCAATCGGCATGTAGAACTTCTGACTTGTTGACTTGTAGCTTAAGTCTACAACGTCGCTAACCGTTCCATTAAGGGTCTGGATTGACCAGTTGCCTGCGATACCGGCGAACATGAAGTTGTTTGCGGCAAAGGTTTTCTTAAAGTACAGCTCTGCGGCGAACTTGTGCTGGAGCAGCTCCAGGTCGGAAATGCTGACGGTGGCGCCGCTGTAGGTCATCTTGCCGTCTGCGCTGGCAGAGGTGATGTTGTAGTTACCGGAAAGGCCGAGGAACAGGTTCTGCTTGCCGAACGGATTGATGCAGATTTCGGTCAGGAAGTCGATGCCCGCCATGAAGATGTCGGCGCCGTCACCCTTGTTCATGTTGACCAGACCGTAGGAGTACTGTGACAGATTTGAAACGCCCTGTCCGCCCCAGATGTGGCCCTTGTACATGATGAATCCCTTCTGAATGACGCCCAGAGTGCCAAGGCAGCTGTACCAGTTGTAGAATTTTTCCGGGTCGTAGTCACGCAGGTTGCTGTCGGTGACAATCGGCACCTTAAAGCCAAGCTCAATCAGGCTTGCGTTGGGAGTTTTTTCAAGGTCAACTTCGCCAATAGACGTGGCGCCGCCCATAAAGCCAAGCCAGTCGATGCCGAACTCCATGCGTCCGTAGTAGTCGTTTAAGCCGTAACCGGCGCTGCGGGCACTTGCATAGGTGCTGGTGGCATAGCGGTAGTTTGACGTGTCGATGGAGTCGCCCCAGTACTGGGCTTTAATCTGCGCGATGCCGGGGATGGTGTAGCCGACGCCGCCCTGAAAGTTCCGCACTGCCTTGTAGAGGCTGACGGCCTTTGAGCTGTCGGTATCGGTTGCACTGTCGCTGGAGGACACGAGGTTTCCGTCTGAATCGGTGGTAATGCCGATTAAGCCTGCCGGGTCAATGGCGGCGTTTGCGTAAAAGCCCTTGAGCGGAGAGTCTGCATTGCCTTTGACTGATGCAAAGAGGCCGGTGGCAGTCCAGATTTCCTGGAAGATGTCGTCTTCTGATTTTACGTCGCTGGATTCCCGCTGGCCAAAGTCACCGATGGAGCCGCGAAGCTCGTTTTCGCGCATGCGGCCAAAGGCTACTTTTGTCTGGAAAAGCGGATTGTCGAAAAGTCCCCAGATTTTTGCCTGATCGCCGATGGCAACCGCATATTTTCCGTCTTCGTTGTAGTTGGTGTCTGCTGTTGACTCTGTTGAGTCCCAGAGTTTGTGGACGAAGAGGGCGCGGCCGTCGGCGTCCAGGTTGAAGTCAAAGCCGAATTTCTGATCCGGCGTGCGGCCGATAATCCAGAAGCCGATGCGGTTTCCATAGCTCCAGTCCGGCTCTAAGGCCGCGTAGTTTGAGCTGTCGGTGGTGTCGCTTTCAAGGCCTTTGAGGGTGTTGACGAGTATAGTGCCTGCAACAGCATTCCCGATTTTAGTGCCGTATTGTGTAGCAGCTTCTGTAATATAGGCTGTGATTTGTTCTGGTGTGGTGCAGCCTGCGTTTATAGCGGCGGTTGTTAAATCAGACTGATTTGCTGTTGCCCATGCGCTGCCTGCGTAGGTGCCGACTGCGGTTGCATAAGCTTCTGCATTGCTGCCGTCGGATGCCAGTGTTACAGACCCGTCGTTGACGGCATAGTCGGCCATGGCTGCGACACCTGCCGCTACAGCCGTATCTCCTGTCGCGGTTGTATCCGCTGTAATCTTTGTGCTGGTTTTCTGGTGGCCGAACTCAAAGGTTGACCGGCCCCAGGCGCCGAACGAAATGTCACCGATGTCGGTCTTTAGGGTGCGCGCCTTTGCCGTCTCGTATGTTTCGCCGAAAGACAAGCTGGCTGTAAGGGTTAGTGCTGCAATTGCCGTGACAGCACGTTTAGCTTTTTTCTGTAACTTCATAAAGTCCTCCTTTTTGTCATCAGAACACTTTGTAACTGATAGTGCTACTATCACAATTTCATAATTATGATAGAGGTGCTATCAGTTTCTGTCAACAAAAAAACTACGCCGGTTTTTAAATAAACAGCTGTGTTTCTGGAAAAAAGAGGAATGAATGAGGATTTGAGCGGGTAAGTAAGCCTGGTGGAAATTAAGCCTAGTGGGCTTTTAGTTGATTATCAAACGCTTTCTGCCAGTCAAACCAGTCTGGCACCGTCACTCGTTTTGAAATACGGCGCGGCTTGTACGTTTCTCCTTCGCGGGAGGCTTTTTCGGCCTTGCGCTTTTCTTCGTTTTCGCACCATTTTTTATAGAGCTTTTTTTGCAGGTCTTTTAGTGCCTGTGCGCTTGTAAGTGGAGCGAGGCCGGCGACTAATTCGTGGACAGGCCTGGATGCATCCTGCATGAGTTTTTCAGTCACTTTCATCGTAAAATAGGCGTCCGCCCGGCTGTCGTGAAAGGCCATGTCCTCAGTGTCTATGCCGAGCGCCTGCACAAAGGCGCTTAAGCCGCCCTGGCTCTGGTAGTGCTGCTCCAGCAGGGGATGAATATCGTAGCAGCTAAAGTCTGGCAGAGGAAGCCGGTAGCGGATGCACTCGCAAATAATGGTAGAGATGTCGTTCTTGCAGCCAAAGCCTACTACAAGACGGTCCGGGGCCGACAGCAGTGATGCTATGGTGCTGTAGAACTGGGAAAAGTCTGGCTGCTTTTGGTATTCGTCGCGGCTGTAGCTGAGGGTGCATTTTGAGCCGGGCTTAAAGAGGTACCAGTCAAAGGGCGCCTTCGGGTTTGTCAGAATGTCGTCCGTCTCGATGATTTCAAAGCCGCTTCCGTCTGTCTTTGCGGTACAGAGCACATAGCCAAAGGAACAGATTTTACCAATGCCGCCAAAGCTGTTGGCGCATTCAATGTCAAAAAAAAGATAGGTCATCTGTTGGACTATAGCATACTTTGCGCTGTTCTTACAGACTTTTTTGTGCTACACTCCGGGCATGGACGAAATTGAACAGAAAAATATTGCCGTCTTGATTGACGCTGACAATACGCCGTGCAAAAAGCTTCGGGCAATCCTGCAGGAAATTGCAGTGCACGGCCACATCATTACCAAGCGTGCCTACGGCGATTTTTCGCTTCCGACACTCAAAAACTGGAAGACAGAGCTGAACGACAATGCGATTATTCCCGTGCAGCAGTTTGCCTACACCCAGGGAAAGAATTCCAGCGACAGCGCCATGATTATCGACGCCATGGATTTGCTCTACACAGACAAGTACGATGCGATTGCGCTTGTCACCAGTGACAGTGACTTTACCAAGCTTGCCACACGGCTTCGCGAAAGCCAGCTCTACGTCTTTGGCGTGGGCCAGAAAAAAACGCCACAGTCCTTCATCAGCGCCTGTGATGACTTTATCTACATTGAAAACCTTGCCGACGAGCAGGAAGAGCTGTCGCCGGAAGAGGACGCCGCCTTTGCCGAGCAGAAGCGCAAGAGCCACAAGGCTGCCGATAAGCCCAAAAAGAAGCTTCTGGGCCTGTTACGCAAGAATAAGGACGGCGAGGTTGCCATGAGCGACCGCCAGTTCCGCAAAATCTTCAAGCTTTTGAACACCGCCTACGACAAATACGTGGATGATACCGGCTGGGCAGACGTGAGCGCTGCAGGCTCTTTCTTTAAGCGGCAGGATCCCGGCTTTGACACCGTGGACTACGGCTTTAGGAAGCTTACCGACCTGATTGAATACTTTGACGATGACTTTGAGATGAAGAAAGAGCAGGCTACCAGCCGCCGCCACGTGACTTTCTTCTACCGCCCCATCGTGCGGGTCTAGCGGCAGCATTGCCGCTTTGCAAAAGCCGGTTGATAAAACCCGGCATTCCGCCTACTATGGATGTCAGAGGAAGAACATGACGTTAGACCGCGAGACCTATGTGGCCATGAACAAGGCTTACAATACGCTTTTTGACAACTGGAAGAAGATTGAGGATATCGACCGCAAGACCGACCAGACCATGAACATGGCCATGGTGCTGCTGGATCAGGCGCTGGATGCCTTTAAGAAAGCCACGCCCCCGAAAGCGGCTCCCGGAGGCTCTTCTGGTGCAGGCGCTGGCGGCAAAAAGCCGGCGGTGGAGATTCCTGCTGGCTGGGGACTGGTAACCGGTAAGTAGCTTTCTGGCTGGCAAAAGTTTGCGCCGGCCCCGCAATTGCCTGCATGCTTTTTGAAGGCGCCCGGCAATTATCCTGCGGGCTTCTTGGAATCGCCCTGCAGGCTGACTGACGTTTTTGTGCGCTTTTCTGCTTTTTTTTTGCTTGCAAAATCAGGAGTCAGGACAGATACTATCCATGTAAAAAGCGGTATCGTACCCGCAAAATTGGAGGTATCAAAAAAATGGCAAACAGAATTACGCTGAACCAGACTTCTTACCATGGTAAAGGAGCCATCAACGAAATCGTAAACGAAGCAAAATCACACGGCTGGAAAAAAGCTTTTGTGTGCACCGACCCTGACTTGATTAAGTTCGGCGTGACTAAAAAAGTAACCGACGTTCTGGACAATGCAGGACTGGCTTACGAAGTATATTCAGACATTAAACCCAATCCTCCGGTAGAAAACGTAACTGCCGGTGTTGCAGCCTGCAAAAAATGCGGCGCTGACTACATCATCGCCATCGGCGGCGGTTCTTCAATGGATACCGCAAAGGCTGTCGGCATCATCATGACAAACCCCGAGTTTGCAGACGTCCGCTCTCTGGAAGGCGTTGCTGCAACAAAGAACGCTTGTCTTCCGATTCTTGCTGTTCCGACCACATCTGGTACTGCAGCTGAAGTAACAATCAACTACGTTATCACCGACGTTCAGGCAAAGCGCAAGTTCGTCTGCGTTGACGTACATGACATTCCGCTCGTAGCATTCGTTGACCCGGACATGATGATGTCTATGCCCGCAAAACTGGCTGCTTCTACCGGTATGGACGCTTTGACACACGCTATCGAAGGCTACATCACCAAGGCTGCCTGGGAAATGACAGACATGATGCACCTGAAAGCCATCGAAATCATCGGCCGCTCACTGCGCGCTTCTGTTAAGGGAGATGCAAAAGGCCGCGAAGAGATGGCTCTGGGCCAGTACATCGCCGGTATGGGCTTCTCAAATGTTGGTCTGGGTATTGACCACGCTATGGCTCACACTTTGAGCGCTTTCTACGACACACCCCACGGTGTTGCCTGTGCAATCCTCCTTCCGACAGTCATGGAATTCAACGCACCTGCTTCTGGCGAAAAATATCGCGAGATTGCACGCGTTATGGGCGTAAAAGACGTGGATAAGATGAGCCAGGAAGAGTACCGCAAGGCAGCTGTTGACGCAGTGCGCCAGCTTTCTATCGACGTTGGCATTCCTCAGAGCCTCAAAGGCATCGTAAAGACTGAGGATTTGGACTACCTGTCTGAATGCGCAATCAAAGACGCATGTGCACCGGGTAACCCGCGCGACGCTTCAAAGCAGGACGTGCTTGACCTCTTCAATAGCCTGTTGAAATAAGTCGTCAGCATTACATCCATGTAATGCTGACTCTGACAGTTTCTGCATTGCGGAAACTGTCGCATCATTTGGTTTTGTATGCAGCGCCATCCTTGGCGCTGTTTTTTTTGTTTATGCATCAAGTGCTTCGGGGCTGTTTTTTTATGCACGGTTGAATGGCAAAAAATTCAACCGATGCTTTTGTCTTTCTTTACTTTACCGTCGCATTGGGGTAATATGGCGGTAACCAATTTTAACGGAGGAATATTCCACAATGATTAAGACAGTTAAAGATGTCGATTTGAAAGGAAAGCGCATTATTATGCGCGTTGATTTTAACGTACCGATGAAAGACGGCGTGGTGCAGGATGATACCCGCATTATGGCTGCTCTTCCGACAATCAAATACATTCTTGAACAGAATCCGAGAAGCCTCGTTCTGATGAGCCACCTCGGTGACCCGAAAAAAGACGTAAAAAAAGCACAGGAGAAGGCGGAAAAAGCCGGAAAGACCTGGACTGATGCCGATAAAGAGAAGTTTATCAACGGTAAGAACCGCATGAAGCCGGTTGTGGAATATTTTGCTGCAAAACTCGGTCGCCCGGTTACTTTCCTGCCCGATGCTCTGGGACAGAAGACTGCTATCGACGCTCTGCCGGAAGGCGCAGTCGCAATGCTTGAAAACGTCCGCTTCCACAAGGAAGAGACCAGCAAGGACGACGCTGAGCGCGAGTCAATGGCAAAAGAACTGGCTACCTATGGCGACATTTTCGTAAACGATGCATTCGGCACCGCACACCGCGACCAGGCTTCTACTGCCACCATCGCAAAGTTCATGAGCGCAGAACCGGTTGGCGGCTTCCTCATGGAAAAAGAAGTCAAGTACATTGAGCCGATGGTAACAAATCCTGCAAAACCGATGGTTGCAATCATTGGCGGCGCTAAGGTTTCTTCTAAGATAGCTGTTCTTGAAAGCCTTTTGAAGAACGCTTCTGCCCTCGTTATCGGCGGCGGCATGGCATACACCTTCCTGAAAGCACAGGGCTACAAAGTCGGTAAGTCTCTGGTTGAGGATGATTTCATCGACACAGCAAAGAAACTGCTGGCAGATGCAAAAGCAAAGAATGTGCAGATTCTGCTTCCTGTTGACCACGTGGGCGCAAAAGAGTTCAGCGCAGATGCAGCTCCGGTTGCTGTAGACGGCATCGACATTCCGGACGAGCTTATGGCTATGGACGTTGGTCCGAAGACTATTGAAGAGTACAAGAAAGTCATTTCTTCTGCTAAGTCTATCGTATGGAACGGCCCGGTCGGCGTATTCGAGTTCGACGCTTTCGCTAAAGGCACCGAGACTGTTGCAAAACTGGTTGCAGAAGCTACCGGTAACGGCGCTATGACTGTTGTCGGTGGCGGCGATTCTGTTGCTGCTGTCAACAAGTTCAAGCTGGCAGACAAGATGAGCCACGTTTCTACTGGCGGTGGCGCAAGCCTCGAGTTCCTGGAAGGCAAAACCCTCCCGGGCATCGCGATTTTGGCTACGAAGTAGCTGAAATCGCAGAGTACGCAAGCGCAGCTTGCGTACGTCTGATTTTAGCTACAAAGTAGCTGAAATACTTAGGTGGCGTCAGCCACCGACTGATTTTGGCGAGAAGAAGACAAAATCGCAGAGCACAGTTTGCGCGGAGCGTAAGCTGTGCTACTGATTTAATAAGGAGAAACTATGGCACGGACAAAATATATTGCCGGTAACTGGAAGATGAATACTTGCAAGGCCGATGCGGTTAAGCTCGCAGAGGGACTTGTTGCTTCGCTCAAAGGAAAGAGCGGTAAGTTCATGATTGGCGTTCCCTACGTCTACCTTGACGCAGTCGGACAGATTGTGAAGGGCAGCAATATCCTGCTCGGCGCACAGGACGTAGCAAATACGAACAACGGTGCACATACAGGTGAGGTTTCTACCGCAATGCTCAAAGATGTGGGCGTTTCCAGCGTAATCCTCGGCCATTCAGAGCGCCGTCACGAAATCGGCGAAAGCGACGAGCTTATCAATAAAAAAGTGCGCAAGGCACTTGCTGACGGCCTTGAGGTTGTGCTCTGTATCGGCGAATTGCTTAGCGAACGCGAGGCAGGTGAAGCTGAGCAGGTTTGCGCATTCCAGCTTTCTGCAGGTCTCGCCGGCGTAACTGCTGAGCAGATGAAAAAAGTGACGATTGCATACGAGCCTGTTTGGGCTATCGGTACCGGAAAGACTGCAACTCCGGCTGACGCTCAGGCAATCCACAAGTTCTGCCGCGACTACATTGCAAAGCTGTACTCAAAAGCTGTTGCCGATGAGGTGATTATCCAGTACGGCGGCTCAATGAAGCCGGAAAACGCAAAAGAATTGCTTGCACAGCCTGATATTGACGGCGGTCTTATCGGCGGCGCATCACTCAAAGTAGACAGCTTTACTGCTATCTGCGAAGCATAAGTTGCCTTATACATGGTATATGCAGCCTGTTCGGGATAATCCCGGGCAGGCTATTTTTTATTGTTTTCTTGACTGTGCGTTCTATTTCCGATAAACTACGGTAACTTACTAATTATAAGTTTTTTTTGGAGTTATAAAAATGGGTGCTATTAGTGTCATTTTGTTGGTTGCGTTTGTTATCATCTGCGTTCTGCTGGTGCTGCTGGTTCTCGTTCAGGATGAGAATAACGGCGGTATGGGCGGTCTGCTTGGCGGCGGTCAGTCTGCAGCCTTTGGTGCACATTCAGCAACTGTGTTGACTAAGACAACTATAGTTCTGACTGTTTTGTTCTTTGTGGCAACGTTCTTTATCGCGCTGCTGAATAAAAAACCGTCTGATGATGCAAGTCTTTCTGCAGCTGCAGAACAGCTTGAACAGACTGTAGAGACGCCGGCTGAGACTGGTGCTGCTGGCGACTGGTGGAAAGATGCTGAGGCTCCTGCAACGGAGTCTGCTGAGCCTGCTGCGGAAACAGCTGCAGCAAACTAAGAAGGATTCATGGTTTTAGACCGAGTTTTTCCGAAAGAGACGATTGTTATCGGATTAGAAAGTACGGAAAAGGATGAGCTGTTTGAAGAGCTTGTAGAAGTTCTCCATGCAGCACACCCGGAGTTAGTGCGCGAAGAAGCAGTTTCTGCGCTGCTTGCACGGGAACAGAAAATGACGACGGGGATTTTGCCGTCAGTCGCTGTTCCTCATGCGGTCTGTCCCTCATTGCAGGAAACTGTCGGTGCTATCGGCATCAGCCGTAGTGGCATCGACTTTGATTCATTAGATAAAAAACCCGTTCATATTGTATTCATGCTGCTTGCTGCCCCCGGACAGACCGGGAAGCATGTGCAGATTTTAAAGACGCTCTCTGCTGTTTTGGAAAAGCCTGACACGGTAGAGAGGTTACTGCAGTGCACGTCTGCATCGGATGTGCATACCGTACTGCGCTCTGAAGAGTCTGCAATCGGAAAATAAAAGGAGTTTTGTATGGCGGAACTTGAAGCTTCTGTAATTGATCACCTTATTGACGTTGAACGCCATGCTGCAACATTGCTGACTGAAGCACAGGAAGAAGCTGATAAAAGGCTTTCTCAGGCAAGGCTTCAGGCAGATGAGTCATTCCGAAAACAATTTGAAACAATTGTAGCTGCGGAAGAGAAGAACTATGACGAGAAAGTTTCTGCTCTTACTGCACAATATAAGAAGTCCGTTGAAGATTATACGGCCCGTATTTCCAGTGCGGAAAAAACAGTGCCGGCGTTTAATGCGTTCTGCGACAAGGTGTTGCAGGCATAGGACGGTGCGCTATGGATCGTTCTGCTGCGTCGGCTTACATCTATGCAAAGGCAAGCGGTATGCTTGCAAAGTCCTTCGTGGGACCTCGTGCCTCTCAGCTGTTTGCGGCTAAGTCGCTTGAGGAGTTGTGGGGGCTTCTCTTTTCTGGTGAAATGCCAGCCCTCCCCGAGACATTACTTGCCCGTCTTATTGAACAGAATGCGGAAAAAGCTTTTATCCGCGACTACAGTTCCCTGCTGTCTTCTTTTTCGAAGCCTGATGATGTGCTTGTTGCCTTGCTGCGATTCTTTGATTATGACAATCTGAAGGAAATTGGCGCCGCACTCTGCTATAACGAGCGTACCCCGCCGGTTTATGCTGATATCGGAAGCTACAGTATGCTTAATTACAAGGCATGGCCGAATTTGGAGCGCATGACGGAAGGCTCTCCTGTTTCCTGGTACACAAAAGTTCCCAAGCCATCTGAACAGACGCTGATGGACACAAAACTTGACGCGCAGTATGTGCATGAGCTGTGGGCGAGCGTGCAGAAGCTCCCTGCTTATGAGCGCGAGCCTGTCGCTGACCTCATTCAGACTGAAATTGCCTTTAACAATATTATCTGGGCGCTTCGCCTTAAAGTCTTTTATTTTCTTTCGCCTGAAGAGATTTCCAGCCGCCTTGTGTTTGCAAATCCTTCTGACGGTAGGCGTGATGTTTTTGCCGGTGCTGCATTAAAAATCCTTGAAAAAAACACGGACTCGTGGGAAGATTGGAAGGACTGGAAGTATGCAGATGCCTTGAATCCTCATGAGGAAGGCGTTATCTGGGAATTAGATCCGTCATATGTGGAACTTTCTCTGCGCAGAATGCTTAACGCAAAAGCGCTGCATGCATTCCATAAGCATCCCTTTACGGCTATGGTTCTAGTTTCATGGTACAAGATAAAGCTGCATGAGCTTGATTGTATCCGTACGGTTGCTGAAGGATTGCGCCTGAATGCAGAACCCGCTCAGGTTATGGCCGCCGCCGGCGAAAGCCCCATAGAAAAAAAGAGGTAGAAATGGCAAGAACGACACCTATGCGTCTGGTAGAACTGATGATTCTCAAAAATGACATCGATATGGTCATTGAATTTCTGGGAAAACGGGGGAATTTTCAGTTTCAGGATGGAAGCGCACCTTTTACGAGTGCCAGTATTGAACGCAATCAGCAGCAGAATCCTGACGGCGAGGTATTTAACGCTCTGGAAACTGCGCGCCTGTATTTGAACAGCGAAGATTTTACAGAAGAGAATTTGCGTAATGCAAAGACACCATCCGAGTCAGAACGCGAGACGGCTCAAAAACTGCTTTCAGACATTGAAGCTCTTAAAGAACGTGAGCTGGCTAAGAGTGCCGAGGTAAAACGCACGAGCGAAGCGCTTTCTGAAGCACGCGCTTTTGCGAACTTAAAGGTTCCCTATACGGAACTGGAACATCTTTCATTTCTTTCGCTGCGTATTGGCCGCATAGATCCCGCCTGCTTTGAGGAACTTAAGCAGACAATCGGCAGCAGGGCCGTTATTGTGGCTCTGGGTGACGATCACAGCCGCATTATGGCGGCTTCAAGTAAAAAAGGCCGCTTTGCGCTGGATACTGAACTTAAAAACTTTGGCTTTGTTAATCTGGAAATTCCTGAGGACTTTAAGGGCATCCCGGATGATGTGCTTGAAAGCCTTGCGTTACAGGATGAAGCGGCTAAGAAAGCTCTGTCTGTTATTGAGGAAGAACGGCATAATTTTGCAGAAACACATGCG
The DNA here is from genome assembly GCA_024698325.1 of Treponema sp. Classification (GTDB taxonomy): domain Bacteria; phylum Spirochaetota; class Spirochaetia; order Treponematales; family Treponemataceae; genus Treponema_D. The sequence goes on along the minus strand of JAILRG010000132.1, from coordinate 24,301 downwards.
GCCTCTCTCCGTTCGCTGCTTGCTTCATTCTCGCTTTCTGCACAGATTTCCGCTGTAAAGAACCGGCTTGAATCTACAAGCCTTGTATATCGCATTACCGGCTGGATTCCTGAACGCGACAGCCACGAAATGATGAAGGATTTGGATAAGCTTACCGAAAGCCGGGCTGCAATCCGCGTTTATCACCCGATGGAAGTGCCAAGCGTGCTTTCCGGGCAGGAAAAAGTGCCGGTGTTGCTTCGCCACGGAAAGCTTGTCGGCGCATTTGAGCGCATGATCTTCAGCTATGGTTCTCCGCTGTACGGCAATGTTGACCCGACCCCCTTTGTGGCCGTGTTCTTTACGCTCTTGTTCGGCATTATGTTTGGAGATGCGGGACAGGGATTAATCTTCCTGCTTGCCGGCATTTTAATGGCAAAAAAAGTAATCAATGTGGGCGGCTGGAATAAGTTTGCTCCGATTTTTATGGCTATCGGCTGTTCAAGCATGATTATGGGTCTGCTTACCGGCGAGTTCTTTGCGACAGAAAGCGTGCTGGAGCCGGTGGCGCACTGGATAACAGGCCTTTTTGGCGAGTCACGTGCTCCCATCATAAACTTAAGTCCTATCAGCAAAAACTACATTGGCGCCATCTTCGGCATTTTCGGTGTAACAATCGGCATTGGCTTTGTCATCAATTCCATAGGTCTTGTCATCAACATGGTGAACAATCTGTCTGGGAAGCGCTTCGGAAAGGCATTTTTCGGAAAAACTGGCTTTGCCGGCGCAGCGTTCTTCTGGTATGTTGTCGTGCTTGTCCTGCGCATGGTGCTTTCCGGCTACTCTGCCTCAGTGCTTGACTGGGTCATCATCGGGCTTTTGGTTTTCTTTGCGGCCTTTGGCGAGCCGTTTGAACGGCTTGTGGACGGTGAGCGCCCCGTACTTGAAAACGGTGTTGGTGCCATGATAATCGGTGGCATAGTAGAAATCATAGAGCTGGTATCAACGTACCTTTCCTGCTCAATCAGCTTTGTGCGTGTAGGTGCCTTTGCGCTTGCTCATGCGGTTCTGGGCTTTATCATCAATATGATGACAGAAACGGTCGGCGGAGCAGGGGGACTTGCAGTGCTGATTCTGGGAAATGCGATTGTAGTGGTGCTTGAAGGCATGATTGTTGCCATTCAGGTAATCCGCTTGCAGTACTATGAGTTCTTCTCAAAATTCTTTAATGAAACAGGACGCGAATTCAAACCGTTCGCGTTTGAATATAAATCTTAGAGTGAGGTTAACACTATGAACAAGAAGATTTTTGCTGTTGCAGCTGCACTGGTTTGCTTTGCAGTTGCTGGATTAACTGCTCAGGCTGCTGGAGAAGCTGTATCAGACGCTCCTGTAGCAGTAGAAGCTGCTGCTGAAAACACGGCTGTCGTACAGGAAGCTGACAGCGGTTCTGCAATCAAGTATGTCGCTGCAGGTCTTGCAGTTGGCCTTGCCTGTATTGCCGGTGGTATGGCTGTCGGTAAAATCGGTGCTGCTGCTATGGGCGCAATGAGTGAAAATGCGGAGCTTTCTGGTAAGGCGCTTCCGTTCGTTGGTCTTGCAGAAGGTATCTGTCTGTGGGGCTTCCTGGTAGCACTGCTTATCATCATTCTGTAAAAGCGGGCTTACGGCTTTGGAATATTTTGTTATAGGCGAACGGGAACTGGTACTCGGCTTTAAGCTGGTTGGTGTGGACGGCGCAATTGCCGCCAACCGCAGCGAAGCTCTGGAAGCGTTTAATCGCGTAACCGGCATGGGCGATGTTCCTGTGCCTGAACGCCCAAAGGTGCTTATTCTTACGGAGGAAGTCTCTTCCCTGCTGGATGAAGAAGTGCTTGTCTGGCAGAAGAAGGCGACTTATCCGCTTATTGTTGAAATACCGGGCTTGAACGGACACCTCTCTGGAAAGAGGTCGCTTTCTGACGCAATCCGCGATGCCGTCGGTATTCAAATCTAGGACGTGTGAACAATGGAAGAACTACGCTCAACCGAGATTCTTGATAAAGAGATTGAAGCTGATGCCCGCAAGAAAGCGGAAAAGCTGCTTGCAAATGCGGATGCGGAATGTCAGCAGCTGCTTGACGGGGTTAGTGGCCGTGTGCAGCAGGCTGCAGACGAAAAAAAACGGTATTACGAAGAAAAGCTTGCCTCTTTTTCCGCTAATCTGGACGCTTCGCTTCCTCTTGAAAAGGAACGTTTCTTAGCGTCTTTCTATGCAGAATCGGTTGCTGGCTCTCTTAACGACTATTTGACTGCTTTAGGCGAAGAAAAGCGTCTGGCGCTGGTGCTTACCAGACTGCCGGCTGCAAAAGAAGCGCTGGCAGGAAAAAACATTACGGCAAAGGTATACGGCTTTGCCTGTGCAGATGTAAAAAAACAGCTGGAAAAAGCATTCGGAAAGACTGTGCTTTCCTGCACGGAAACTTCGTTTGAGCTGTCCGGCGAGGAGTGCGCATTGCTGAACAATGTGCACGAAGGCATTATTTTGGAAAGTGAAGACCGCTCCGTGCGCTGTCGTCTGACAACAGATCAGCTGGTGAGCGAACTTAAAGATACATACAGCGCAGAACTTGCGACTACATTGTTCGGCGGGAGGTTGCCGGCATGATAACAGGTAAAATTACCCGCATTTCCGGTCCGATTGTCTATGCAGAAGGGCTCGAAGGCTGCGGTCTGTACGACGTTGTGGACGTTGGCAATAAAAAGCTTATCGGCGAGATTATCCGCCAGAATAAGGGCAGTGCAACCATTCAGGTATACGAAGATGATACCGGAATGCACATTGGCGAAGAAGTCGTTTCTTACGAGCGGCCTCTTAGCCTTCGTCTGGGGCCGGGACTTGTCGGCACGATTTATGATGGCATTCAGCGCCCGCTTGAGACGATGTTTAATCAGTCCGGTGCATTTCTGCATCCGGGACAGCGTACTGAACCGATTGACGTTACAAAGCAGTGGAAGCTTGAACCTGCTGACGGCACAAAAGAAGGCATGGCGATTGCGCCGGGCATCGTGCTGGGCTACGTGCAGGAGACTGCTTCTATCCGGCATGCGATTATGGTGCCGCCGACAGTGCGCGGGCGCGTGCTTAAAACCTGGAAAGGCGCCGGAAGCTACACGGTAGACGACGTTATTGGTACGACCGAACTTGACGAGGACATAAAGCTCAGTCACTACTGGCCGCTTCGCCGCCCGCGTCCGTTTGCAAAAAAACTTACGGTTAGCGAGCCGTTGATTACCGGTCAGCGTGTTATCGACGTGTTTTTCCCGCTTTCTAAGGGTGGAACTGCTGCAATCCCTGGCGGCTTCGGCACCGGTAAGACGATGACGCAGCACGCTATCGCAAAATGGTGCGATGCGGACCTGATTGTCTACATCGGCTGCGGTGAGCGCGGTAACGAGATGACCGATGTTTTGACCGAGTTCCCGACATTGATTGACCCGCGCACCGGCCGCTCCCTTATGGAGCGAACGATTCTGATTGCAAATACATCGAACATGCCGGTCGCCGCGCGCGAAGTTTCGCTTTACAGTGGCATTACGCTTGCAGAATATTACCGCGATATGGGAATGCATGTCGCAATCATGGCTGACTCAACTTCCCGCTGGGCAGAGGCTTTGCGCGAGCTTAGCGGCCGTATGGAAGAGATGCCTGCAGAAGAAGGCTTCCCGGCATACCTTCCGACACGCCTTGCCGAGTTTTACGAGCGCGCAGGCCGCGTAACGAGCCTAAACGGGCAGGAAGGCTCTGTCAGCGTTATCGGTGCGGTCTCTCCTCCGGGCGGTGACTTTTCGGAGCCGGTTACCCAGCACACCAAGCGCTTTATCCGCTGTTTCTGGGCGCTCGACCGTGAATTGGCAAATGCGCGCCACTATCCGGCAATCGGCTGGATTGACAGCTACTCAGAATATGCTGATGAAATCCGCGAATGGTGGGATAAACTTGACGGCCGCTGGGCACAGGTTCGTCTTTCTGCACTGGAGCTTCTGAAAAAAGAACAGCGCTTGCAGCAGATTGTGCGCCTTATTGGTCCGGATGCGCTTCCCGACACCGAGCGTCTCGTGCTTACCGTCGCTGACATGATTAAAAACGGCTTCTTGCAGCAGAGTGCGTTCGACGCGGTTGACGTGTACAGCGTGCCGGAAAAGCAGATTCAGGTTCTGCTCCTTATGATGCAGTTCTACGAGCGGTCTCTTGCTGTCATTAAGCTGGGCGCTCCGCTTCTTAAGGTGCATGAGCTTCCAGTGCGCGAAGAAATTGTGCGCATTAAGTCCACAGTGCCTAACGACAAATTAGAGCAGATTAAAGATGTGGAAAATCATCTTGATGAGCAGTTTGGCGCCTTAGAGCGGATGTACCGCAGATAGCAGGAGCGTGGAGTGTTACTATGAAAGGTATTGAATATCGTGGCTTAACATCCGTTGACGGTCCGATTGTTGTGGTGCGCCGTCCGCAGAATGTGTTTTATAACGAGACTGTATACGTCCGCGACAAAAACGGAGAAAAAAAGACCGGACGTGTTATCGACGTAAACAGTGATACCGCTGTCGTGCAGATTTTCGGAAGCACGACCGGCCTTGACCTTAACGAAACGAGCATGGAATTTCTTTCCCAGCCGCTGGAGCTGCGTGTGGGCGAAGGCCTGCTCGGCCGCATCTTTAACGGTCTTGGAGAGCCGATAGATGGGCTTCCGCCGATTGTTTCTTCTGAAAAAATTGATGTAAACGGTATGCCGATAAACCCGTTTGCCCGCGTATACCCGCGTGACTTTATTCAGACCGGCATTTCTTCGATTGACGGCATGAACACGCTGATTCGTGGACAGAAGCTTCCGATTTTTAGCGGAAACGGTCTCCCGCACAACCGGCTTGCCGCACAGATTATCCGTCAGGCAAAAATCAGAAACTCGGATGAGCAGTTCGTCATGGTTTTTGCGGGCATGGGCATTAAGTATGACCAGGCGCAGTTCTTCGTAAAATCATTTGAGGAATCCGGAGTTTTAAGCAAGGTCGTCATGTTCCAGTCGCTTGCAGATGCGCCTTCAATCGAGCGTATCATTACGCCACGCTGTGCACTGACGGCAGCTGAATACCTTGCGTTCAAAAAGAACATGCACGTTCTGGTCGTCATGACCGATATGACAAACTACTGTGAGGCCTTGCGCGAAATTTCTACGACGCGCGGCGAGGTTCCGGGCCGCAAAGGCTATCCGGGATACCTCTACTCTGACCTTGCTGAGCTGTACGAGCGTGCGGGAAAAATCAAAGGTTCTACCGGCTCAATTACGCAGATTCCGATTCTTACGATGCCGAACGACGACATCTCGCATCCGATTCCTGACCTTACCGGCTATATTACAGAAGGCCAGATTGTTCTTGACCGCGAGCTTAGTCAGAAAGGTATTTATCCGCCGGTGTCGGGCTTACCCTCTTTAAGCCGCCTTATGAAAGACGGTATCGGAGAAGGCATGACGCGCGAAGATCACAGCGCTGTTTCCAGCCAGCTGTTTGCGGCGTACTCTAAGGTAAAAGGCATCCGCAATCTTGCTGCCATTATTGGTGAAGAGGAACTTGGCGCCGAAGACAAGATGTACTTGAAGTTTGGCAACGCGCTTGAAGGTGAGTTCTTTACGCAGGGCGAGCGTGAAAACCGCTCTATTGAGCAGACGCTGGACCTTGGCTGGAAGCTTCTGGCAATGCTTCCGCGCGGCGATTTGACACGCATTAAGCCGGAGCTTATCGAGAAGTACTTACCCAAAGGAGAATGAGGCAGTGCGGAATGGGTGCTGCCAGATTAGCATAAGCTGATTATGCAGTACGCATCATAAATCCGCGCATTATGAATTATGGCTAAACTGAATATTGCGCCGACAAAATCAAATCTTCTCGCGGTAAAGGAACAGCTTTCGATAGCAGCAGACGGCTATGAGCTTCTGGAGCAGAAGCGCGAAATCCTTGTCATGGAACTGATGCGCATGGTTGAGCGGGTCAAGCTTTTGGAGCGCGAAATAGACAAGAGCATTGCCAGGGCGTATCCTGCGCTTAAGTCCATGCTGATGACTGTCGGTGGTGACCGGGTTGAGCGCATAGCACATGCGGTTAAGTACGATTTTACGATGAAGGAAAAGACGGTAACTATCGGCGGCATGTCGTTTGATTCAATCGAAGTGGAACTGCCCAAGCAGCAGCTATTCTATTCGTTTATGGGTACGGCGGCTGACAGCGACAAGGTTATGGTGTCGTTCTTCAAGCTGCTTGCGCTTTTAACCGACATGGCTTCTATCCGCACTATTGTGTGGCGCCTTGCGAACGAGGTTAAAAAAACGCAGCGCCGGGTAAACGCGCTTGATAAGATGGTCATTCCCCAGACTCGGGAAACTAAGGTGTATATAGAAAGTGTGCTTGAGGAGCGCGATCGCGAAAATGTGTTCGTGCTGAAATCACTGAAAAACCGTAAGAACAAGTAGCAGATGCGGTAACACGCGTTTCTGCGAGTATAAAAAGTGAGGCTGTATCATGATAAAACCCCTGTTGCAGAGGATTCTGGTGGCCGTAAACGGCTCTGAGGATTCAATTCGTGCTGCGATGTATGGTATTCTGCTTGCAAAGCAGCTTAAATGTGCGCTGAAAGCGGTGTATGTTGTTGATACGGCAACGCTTAAGCAGCTTACTCTGAGTAAGTTTTTTATCAGCGAAGAAAGCGCTTCTTATGAAGAGAGCATGAAGGCCGACGGTGAGCGCTATCTTTCCTATGTGTCAGAGCTTGCGAAAAGCAAAGGCGTAAAGATAGAAACAGAGCTTTTACACGGGGCTGTCTGGTCGTCAGTTCTTACTGCAAGTGATGAATTTGATGCGAGCGTAATCCTGCTTGGCGGCCGCCCGCACAGTCATGTTACAACCGGCATTGTAAATAAGCACGACATGGCTTCTGTAACCAACGCCGAAATTATCGGTTCAAGTGGCCGGAATATAATCGTCGTAAAACAGGCAGACATAGAAAAGCTCTTTAGAATAGCATAGATTGCGCAAAACGGTAAAAAACGCTATCATCTTCTCACTTTGGAAGACTGTTACAAAATCCTTGGTGTGCGCCACAACGCTACGGCGGCAGAAATTAAACGCGCATACCGCTTAAAAGCAAAACAGCTGCATCCTGACTCATCCGGTAGCGAAACTTCGGCGGAATTCCGGGCGCTTGTCAAGGCGTACGAAATTCTTTCTGATGTGCGCCAGCGCTCTCTTTTTGATGAATCATTTTTTATGCGCGCTTCCGGTTCGCGCTATTCCCGGGGACGCCGTTCGGAAGAGTCCTTTGACTACCGCACCTGGCTTTTGGCCCGCGAGGATGAGGAGAGCCGTTCAAAGCTTATTTTTTTCGACCTGATGCACAATCGCGAAGACGATGCTGTTGCGGAGTTCAAGCGCATGAGCACAAATTATGCAGGCTTCCGTCTTGCAAAGTGGTTTACGCGCGAAGACTTTATGGATTACGGTTTTATTTTAGCCGAAGAGCTTGTGCTGCGCCAGGAATACTATGACGCATTTGTACTTTTAGAGCAGATAATCCGCATGGAGCGGTCGTTTGCATACTTTAAGCTCTTTTTCCCCGAGGTGATGGATTTAGCCCGTTCTGTGCTGCGCCAGCATCTTGACGGCAAGGTGAATGACGAGCTTGCATTGGACAGCTGGGAACGCGCCCTGGAGCTGGGCTTTGGGGCAAAAGATGATGCTTGTTTTTTGCATAAAATGGCAGAAGCCTATCGCCGGTTAGGTGATGAGCGCACAGCTCGCATCTGTGAGGAAGAGGCTGTCCGCCTTGGTGGCTGATTTTTTTTCGCGAGAAGCACAGCCTCTCGTTGAGCAAAACGCAGTTTTTTTCGCGAGAAGCGAAGTTTCTCGTTGAAAAAACGCAGTTTTTTCGCAAACAGTCTAGGGAGTGAACATATATGATTCGTTTAAAGAATGAAAAAGAAATTGACGGGATTCGTGTTTCCTGCCACGCACTTGCGGATTTGTTCCGGGAAGTGATTCCTCAGGTTCATCCGGGAATGAGTACCAAAGATGTAGACGATCTTGTGGTCAAGTTCATTAAAAAGATAGGCGGAACGCCCGCCTGGTACCGCGAAAATTTCCCCGGTGCGGCATGTATCAGCATTAACAATGAGGTTATTCACGGCATTCCGTCAAAAAAACGGATAATTCACGACGGCGACCTTGTGTCTCTGGATATCGGTATCGACCTTGACGGCTACATAAGCGATTCTACGCACACGGTCATGGTGGGAAACGTTAAACCGCAGTATAAAAAGCTGGTGCAGGCAACCCGCGAAAGCCTCCTTGCCGGTATTGCAGCCTGCAAAGCCGGTAACCGTATTAAAGACATTGCTGACGCTGTAAACGACGTTGCCTACGGCCGCTATGGGTATGGCGTTGTGTACGAATACTGTGGTCACGGCGTTGGCCTTGATGTGCATGAAGATCCGTCCGTGCCGAATGTCTGGAACGGCGGCTCAAATCCGCGCATTCAGGCGGGCATGGTGCTTGCTATTGAGCCGATGATTAATCTGGGAACTGCAGACGTCACGGTTGCCGATGATGACTGGACCGTGCTTACAGCTGACGGCACCTGGAGCTGTCACGAGGAGCATACTGTTGCCGTGTTCCGCGACCACACTGAAGTGCTTACCGAATGTGATGGGCTTCCGAGCTGGGCGTAACGTCCTCCGCTAGCAGTTTGTACATACAGCTCCTGCTTGCTTTTGATTAAGCGGGAGCTTGTTTTTTTTCATTGTATGCAAGGCTTTTCTTTGCCGTATTCTTCCGGACACACCTTTCTTTGTCTGCCTTTTTTTGAATCATTTTTTTGTAACGCATTACAGTTTTTGTCGTTATCTTAATGTAAACAGAACAGATATATTCCATTTTTGGAGGCTTTTATATGAAAACGTGGACTAAACGTATTTTTGGTGCGACAGCTGCAGGTGCGTTTGCTTTTGCCGCAATTTCTTTTTCCTGTACAAAGACGGCGGTCAGCGGCACTGCAGACACCGCTTTTGCTGATACCGTAGCTCCGGCTGTTTCTATTCCGACTAATGCGCTCGGCATGCTTGAGGCGTTGCAGACGTCGTTCCGTTCTATTTCAAGCGGCGTCCTGCCGGCTGTTGTGGAAATCGATGTAACAGAAAAGAAGACGGTGCAGGCTACTCCGTTTGATGATCTGCCGTTTTTCTTCTTTGGCATGCCGAATCAGCGCGATGGAAGCGGAAAGCGCGAGCGCGAGTATGAGCAGAAAGGCCTAGGAAGCGGTGTCATCGTGCGTAGGACGGGCGATACAGTGTATGTCCTTACAAACAATCACGTTGCCGGAAGCGCGACGGAAATCAGTGTAAAACTGAATGATGGTCAGGAATTTACCGGAAAGCTTGTCGGTAGCGATGAACGTCAGGACATTGCGCTTGTGTCTTTTGAAGCAAAAAAAGACTCTACTATCACCGTGGCGCAGCTTGCTGACAGCGACAAGGTGCAGGTAGGTGACATCGTGCTTGCCATGGGCGCACCCTTAGGCTACAGCCAGTCGGTTACGCAGGGTATTGTAAGCGCTACCGGTCGCAGCGGAAATCAGATTGGCAATATGAATGACTTTATTCAGACTGATGCCGCAATCAATCAGGGTAACTCTGGCGGTCCTCTAGTAAACATTTACGGCGAGGTTGTTGGCATTAACACTTGGATAGCTTCCAGCTCTGGCGGTAGCGTTGGCTTAGGATTTGCGCTTCCGATTAACAGCGTTAAAAAGGCAATCGATGACTTTATCAGCAAGGGAAAAATCACCTACGGCTGGCTTGGCGTTTCTCTGCTGGATGTGAATGCAGACTACAAGGAAGCCCTGGGCATAAAAGACGTAAACGGAGCCTTTGCTTCTCAGGTATTTGTCGGCTCTCCGGCATTCAAGGGCGGCTTGCAGGCCGGCGACTTTATCGTTGAATTGAACGGCAAGGAAGTTAAGGGACAGACTGAACTGGTGCGCGAGGTAGGCTATCTTCCGGCGAACAAGGATGCAACCTTTGTGGTTATCCGCGGCGGAAAGCGTGTTACGCTTACCGTAAAGATTGAGGAGCGCACAAAGGACGTAAGCACTGATAATTCCAAGCTGTGGCCTGGCTTTATTGCAAGTCCGCTCACCGATGACATGCGCAAAAAGCTTGAGATTGATGACAAGAGCATTAAGGGTGTTGTCGTGACGAATGTACTTGAAAAGTCTCCTGCAGCAGCCCTGCGCCTGCAGAACGGGGATGTCATCACTGCGGTAAATGACAAGAAAGTAACGTCCCTCGAAGACTTTTACAAGGCGATGGACACCAGTTCAACTAAAGAAATCTGGTTTGATGTGTATAATGATGGTCATACTATTTCAACCAGCCACTATAAGCTGAACAGGTAAGTTGCTTGACTAAATCGGTTTGATTTTGCTATTATACCGTACTCATATTTATTTTAGCTTGCGGAGAACCCGTTACCCTCTGCACGCAATTTTCTAAGAGGTTGTTTTATTATGTACGCACTTTTTGAATATAAGGGCAAGCAGTACAAAGCTGAAAAAGACGCTCTGGTGCAGGTCGATAAGATCGACGCAGAAAAAGGTGAAAAAATCGATATCGATTCTGTTCTGCTCGTAAGCGATGGGGACAAAATTAGTGTCGGTACTCCGTATGTAAAGGGCGCTAAAGTTTCTGTGGAAGTTGAAGATTCATTCCGCGACAAGAAAGTGCTCGTTTTCAAGTACAAGAGCAAGAAAGACTATCACCGCCTCATTGGTCACAGAGAAGAGTATACCAATGTGCGCATTAAGGACATTGTCATTGCATAATGACCAATGTAACGCTTTTGTGCGATAAAGCCGGCTGTTTTAAGGCTTTTAATGCTGAGGGGCATGCCGGATTTGCCGGTAAGGGGTCTGATATCGTATGTGCGGCGGTTACAGTGTTGTTGCGAACCGCTTTACAGTTGCTTTCGGATTCTGACGGCATAACAATCGATGCAGAGGTTGCAGAAGCCGGTAAGCTTTCGGTGGAAGTGACCCACGCTAATCCGGGAACGGAGCAGCGCCTAGTCTGCATAGCGGATTTTCTACGGACGGGTATCCGTTCGGTAATGTCCGATTATCCGCAGTTTGTAAAGCTGCGGGAAGAAACTGAAAAAATAACAGCCGCGGAAGCGGTTTAAGCGGAGGCTTACTATGGGACGCAGTAAAGGCGGTAGCGGCGCAAAGAACGGCCGTGATTCAAACCCGAAACACCTTGGTGTTAAAAGATACAGTGGTGAAACAGTAAAAGCTGGTTCAATCATCGTAAAGCAGCGTGGAACAAAAATCCATCCCGGTGACAATGTAAAGAAAGCCGGTGACGACAGCCTGTTCGCAGTAGCTGACGGCAAAGTTCAGTTCGGCGAGCGCAATAACAGAAAGATTGTTTCTGTTGTTGCAAATGCATAAGTCCTGCGATGTATGATGATACCCGGATACAGTCTTGCTGTACCGGGTATTTTTTTTTAGCTGCCGGAAGTAGGCCGGCATAGAAAGGATTTTATATGAATCTGTTTGCAGATGAAGCGGTTATTGAAGTTACTTCCGGCAAGGGTGGAAATGGCTGTGTAGCCTTCCGCCGTGAAAAGTACATCCCAATGGGCGGTCCGAATGGTGGCGACGGTGGAAAAGGCGGCGATGTTGTATTTACCGTCAAGCGTAATGTAAAAACGCTTGCAAACATCCGTTTTAAGCGCATTTTCCGTGCGAAAAACGGCGGCGACGGCATGGGCTGGAACCGCTATGGAAAAGACGGCGAGGATATTGTTATTGCAGTTCCTCCGGGAACCTCTATCCGCGATGCAGAAACTAATGAGCTTATTCATGATTTTACGACAGAAAGCGAAGAAGAGCGCTTTGTGTTCTTAAAGGGCGGAAACGGCGGCTGGGGCAATGTTCATTTTAAAAGCTCTACGAATCAGGCGCCGCGTACCGCAAATAAGGGGCAGGAAGGCGAAACGAGAAAGCTTCGTCTGGAGCTGAGCATCATGGCAGATGTCGGCCTGGTAGGCTTCCCGAATGCGGGAAAATCCTCACTGCTGGACGCCTTTACTAATGCCCGCCCGAAGATTGCGCCGTATCCTTTTACGACAAAAATACCGAATTTGGGCGTTCTTCGCGCTGACAGCGAGCGTGACATTATTATTGCAGACATTCCGGGAATTATCGAGGGTGCTGCGGAAGGAGCCGGTCTTGGAATCCGGTTCTTAAAGCACATTTCCCGAACGGCATGCCTCCTCTTTATGATAGACTGTTCGGATGACGAATGTTTTTCCGCCTACGATACGCTTAAAAAGGAACTTGCAGGCTTTTCTGAGGAGCTGCTGCAAAAACCGCGCATTGTGCTTTGCAATAAAATTGATGTAGAAGGTGCTCCTGAGCGTGCTGCAAAACTTACGGAAGCTATTCAGGCCGCAGAACCTGAAACACAGGTGCTCATGGTCTCTGTTATGATGCGCACCAACATGAACGATGTGCGTCTTGCGCTGCTGCATATGGTTGAACGCCTCGAGGAGCAGGATGGCAAGAAGGCTGTGCTTGCTTCCCGCGCTGAAGGCGGAAGCTTAAATCCTGACTTTATGGCGACACGTTCTGTTGACGAAGACCTTGAAGTGCAGTATCCGGGGTCGGAGCAGTGAAAATAGCTGTGCTGGGCGGGAGCTTTAATCCGCCCCATATCGCGCATCTGATTCTTGCTGACAGCGTCTGCACGGAGCTTGGCTATGACCGTGTGCTTTTTGTACCGGTCTGTAAGCCTTCTCATAAGGAACTGCAGGCAGCAGTTTCTGCAGAGGACAGGCTTTCCATGGTGCAGGCACTGGTGCGCACTGATGAGCGCTTTGAATGTGAGCCGTGCGAAATAGAGCGGGGCGGTGTGTCGTATACGTACGATACGGTGTGCTACCTCATGGAAAAATACGCAGGGGTGCTTACCGGCAAAATCGGTGTTGTGTTCGGCATGGACTTAGCCCGCAATTACGGAAAATGGAATCATGCCCGCGAGCTATCGGAGATTGCAGACTTGATTCTAGCCTGCCGCCCCGAAGATCAGGTGGCTGCTTCTTTCTGCAATGTTCCTGTCGGCCCGTATGCTTCTGACGATGAGGAAGCTGATATTTCCCATTACCGGCACAGAAGGCTCTCTAATCCCCAGATTGTGCTTTCTTCTTCGGATATACGCGCCCGTATTGCCTCGGGTAAATCATGGCGTTACCTTGTAAACGACGGGGTTTTTCACTATATTGAAGAGCATAAGCTTTATGGATACGGAACTGTTTGAACAGATAAGGGCAAGGGTGCAGGCGTCAGTGACCGAAAAGCGGTATGCTCATTCACTTCGTACTGGCAGCATGGCAAAAGAAATGTGTGCTCGTTACGGCGTGGACCCTGAAAAAGGCTATCTTGCCGGTGTTTTTCATGATATGTGCAAAGATGTAAGCGATGAGGACATGCTTTCGCTTGCAGCAAAAGACGGCGGAGAGATTACTGCAGTTGAAAAAGATGCGCCGTCACTCCTGCACGGCAGGGCTGCTGCCGTAGTACTTCGGAATGAATACGGCATTACGGATGAAGAGCTGCTTGAGGCTGTTGCCTGTCACACGTTTGGCGGCGTAAAGCTCTGTCCGCTGGCAAAAATCCTGTTTGCCGCTGATAAAATCGAACCGGGGCGTCCACAGTCAACAGACGAATACCGCGCGCGTCTTTTGTCGCTCCCGCTTGACGAGATGACGCTTTCTGTAGTGCAGGAAAATATCGACTACCTTGCACGCCGGGGAAAAAAGGCTGCTCCTGCTTCGCTTGCATTCCGTGATGAGCTTTTGGCCAGTGTTGCTTCGGGGAGGAATTAAAGCATGAAAAAAGACAGAGTAGAACGTAGCGGCGGCATTTTCCTCCTGCTGATTTTTCTTATCCTTGTGACGATGACGGTCGTCCTTGCCCTGTCGCTTCATACTAACACCATCGATGAGACGCTGAAAAATGATTCAGTCATCAAAGTCCTTTTCGTTATGGAAGACAGAAACCAGGTGCTTTTTACCGACGTGCTCTTGTATTATCCGGTCTCCAAAAGAGGCGCGCTTATCAATATTCTGGGAAATACCGGTGCAATCTATTCGAGTTTGGGACGCGTAGATCGAATTGATGCCATCTACACGGAGCTTGGCATAGCTACATACAAAAAGGAAATAGAGACGCTTATAGACATGCCTATTCCTTTTTACATTGTGCTGCATCGTGACCAGTTCGGAGAGCTTACCGATATGCTCGGCGGCATGAAAGTATTTGTGCCGTCCCCGGTGGATATCAAGGATGATGAGGGGAACCGCTGGCTGCTTCCGAGCGGTGCTGTTACGCTGGATGGAGATAAAATCAATACATATCTGACGTACGTAAAACCTGATGAAACAATGGCAGAGATTCAGGATCGCCGCCAGAATGTCATGCTGGCATTCCTTGGAGCGCTTGGACGCGAAGCTTACAAGTTTCCGCTCAGTTTTCCGATGTACGAAGCCCGCATGGATTCAAATATTGAGGGCGCAAACCTGCAGCGCCTTATGATGGAGATTTCAAATCTGGATGCGGAGCGTATTCAGCCGCAGGCAATTACCGGATCGCGTCGTGTTGTTGACGGAAAAGTGCTGCTGTTCCCGTTCTATGACGGTCAGCTTATTAAGGATGTCGTCCGGCAGACGACGTCGGCGCTTATTTCACTTGATGAAAACGCCGGTAACCGCACGTATGTGCTGGAGATTCAGAATGGAACGCTGGTTCAGGGCCTTGCGCGCAATACGGCGGTGCTTCTGCAGGGAGCGGGGTACGATGTGCTTAGTACGGTCAACGCAGATCGCAATGATTATGAAAAGACGGTAATAATCAATCATATCGGAAATAGTGATGTAGCAAAGAATATCGGTGATTTTATTCACTGTACGGATATTATCGATGAAGAAGTTGTGTCGGAAAAAGATGCTGAGAATGCAAACTTTAACGTCGATTTTACGATTATTCTTGGCCGCGATTTTGACGGTCGTTATGTTAAGTAATACAATGCAAGAGGTGAATGTTTATGATTAGTGATGAGATTAAAACACAGGCGCTGGAAATTGCGCAGGTTTTGGAAGATGGCAAAGGTGAGCAGGTAACCGTTATTGATGTTTCAGAGCTGAACAGCTGGACGGATTGTTTTGTTATTGCAACAATTAAGAGCTCGGCCCACTGGCAGGGACTTGTAAAGCAGGTTTCCGACTATGTAAAGGCTCATAACATGCAGATCCATCAGACTCACAACAAGCTTCCTGATGGCGATGACTGGAATCTGATTGATATCGGCCCGGTTGTCGTGCATTTGATGTCAGCGTCTGCCCGCGAATTCTATGAGCTTGAAAAACTCTGGCACGCAGGAACTGTCCTGAAGTAGCAAAAAAAAGAGCGCTATAACGGCGCTCTTTTTTTTGTTTTAGTTGAAGTCGTCTTCGAATCCGTTGTCATCCGCGGAATCATCATCGAAGTCATCAAAATCTTCGTCAAGGTCATCATCCGCAGCTAAATCATCGTCGAAGCTGTCTTCATACAATGTGTCATCATCGAAGTCGTCGTAATCGTCTTCGTCCTCAAAGTCATCTTCTTCAGAGACGTCATCATTGTATTCATCATCATAGGAGAATCCATACGCTTCCATCTCTGACGGGTCGAAATAAGTGCCTTCGTTTGCCATGCTACCACTATAAAGCCAGTGTATTTGTAATGTCAACAAGATAACGGTAAAATACAGTACAATTCTCTGTTATTTGCAATGTCTGTAGACATCCTTGTGTGATTAATAATATTGACTTTACAAGGGAATTTAGTATAATTAAGGAACTATGTTATCCGATGTGCAAATTCGTGCGCCTGCAAAGGTGAATATCGGTCTGAGGGTTCTGCCTCGGAGAGAGGACGGATTTCATAACATCGAGAGCATTTTTCAGACGGTTGATTTTTATGATGATATCGTGATACGTCCGTTACAGGAGAATGAAAGATGCATTGTCAGTTGTGAGCAGATGACGCTCCCGGCTGAAAATACGATAACAGCTGCATACCGTGAGTTCTGCCGCTTAACCGGCGTTCATACTGGCGTGCAGGTAATGCTTACCAAGCGTATTCCGGCTGGCGGTGGTCTTGGGGGCGGCTCTTCGGATGCGGCTTCCTTCGTAAAGGCTTTTGCGCGGCTTACGGAAACTGCACTTACACAGGACTTGCTGGATGCTATAGCAGCGAATGTGGGCAGTGATGTGTTTTTCTTTATGCACTGTAAAGATGAAACGGGCGCTGCGCTGGTGAGCGGAAGGGGCGAGGTTGTTCAGACAATCCTGCGCCGTAAAGATTTACATTTCGTGCTGGTTCTGCCGGAAGTACATTCCTCTACAAAAGAGGCGTATGGTCTGGTAGATGCGGCGTTTATGGCAGGCAGCGATGTTCGATGCCCGCCTTTTTTAGAGCTTGAGCGTATGTATGCCGGTTCTGTGAAGGACTGGACGTTTGCTAATACATTTACGCCTGCTCTTGTTACAAAATATCCGGTAATCGGACATGCATTACAGGATATACGAAATAGCGGAGCTGTTTGGTCGGAGATGACCGGTTCGGGCGCTGTAGTTTTTGGCGTGTATGATTCGGCAGATTCGGCAACAAAAGCATATAATTTGCTGCAGAAAACATGGAAACGCTGTGTCCTTGCGCTGACTTGACATAGCAGTTTTGGCAATCGTACAGCGGAGGAATGCATTATGGAAGTAACAGAACTGCGCATTCGTAAGGTCACGGCAGAAGGAAAGCTTCGCGCTTATGTGACGGTAACATTTGATAACTGCTTTGTTATTCACAATGTCAAAATCATTGAAGGAAAAACAGGCTTGTTTATCGCAATGCCGAGCCGGAAGACGGCAAACGGTGAGTACAAAGATGTGGCGCATCCGATAAGCCCGGAGTTTAGAAATGCGCTGCAGGATAAAATCCTTTCGGAATACGTCGCGGGGCATGTTGAAGAAGCTGCTCCCGGTGAAGCCGAGGATGATTAAAATTGTAAATTTTTGGGACGTCGGCAAGCGGTAAGCCCCCGGCTTTTGGTGCCGGTATTCCACAGGTTCGAATCCTGTCGTCCCAGCAAACCTAAATTTTATTACGGTAAGGAGTCCAAAAAATGGATCAGTTGGTAATTGAAGCAAAAAAACGTGCGGAGACCGGTAAAAAGGTTGCCAAACAGCTTCGTGCTGCAGGTCGTATTCCTGCAGTTATGTACAACGAAAAGGGAGAGGCCGTTTCTCTCGACGTGGATAGCGCAGCATTCAACAAAGTGTGGCGTACTATCACATCTACAACGCTCGTAACATTGAACGTTGAAGGCACATCTTATGATGCATTCATCCGTGCAACAGAGTACGACATCAAGACAGATTCTGTTCTTCATGCAGATTTCTTCGCGGTAACAAACACAAAGCCCGTAACCAGAAAGTACAAGGTACAGTACAGCGGTACTGCTGCTGGTGTACTGAAGGGTGGCTTTATGGTTAAGCACATTCCGGAAGTTGTGATTAAGTGTCTGCCGAAAGATCTCCCGGTGCGCCTGGTTGTTGATGTTTCTAAAGTAAACATCGGTGACAATCTATGCGTTAAGGATCTTGACCTTGGCGATAAGGTTACTATCCTGACCAATCCGGAAGCATCACTGGTTACTGTAGCTCCGGCTCGCTAGGCCTGAATCTGCAGAAAAAGCCCCCGCCTGAGGGGGCTTTTTTTATAGCCTTCTGCACGCTCTTTTTATGACTGCCATTTCAAACGATGATTTTATTGCACGGTTTGACTCATCTCTCTGTTTTGACGACGCTATACGGAGCGCTATGTCCCGGGGAGAGCGGCTGGGAGTCGCTGTTTCTGGAGGCGCCGATTCTATGGCACTTCTTACCGCACTGCTGCACCTTTTTGGCGCAAAAGCTCTGGCGGTCCTTACTGTAAATCACAATATACGGCCGGAAGCAGAATCGAAGGGGGATGCGGATTTTGTCTCCTCATATTGCGCTTCCTGCGGAGTAGCTTTTCGTGTGCATACGATTCCCCGGGGAATGGTGAAAGAAACTGCAGAAAAACGCGGTAAAGGGATTGAGGAAGCCGCCCGCTTTCTCCGCTATCAGGCATTCAGACAGTTTGCCAAGGAAGAAAAACTTTGCGCTGTTTCGCTTGCGCATAATCAAAATGACCAGCTTGAGACGCTTGTTATGCGCTTTCTTCAGGGAAGTTCCGCGTCTCAGGGAATTGCGTTTCAGAGGGATGTGTTCATACGCCCCATGCTGTTGATTCCCCGTGCGGACATCGAACGCTACCTCAGGCTACAGGGCATCAGCTGGCGGACCGATGCTACTAACAGTGATACGCAGTATCTTAGGAATGCAATCCGGCACACGCTGCTTCCCGCTCTCGATGGCGTCTATCCAGGCTGGCGGCGGGCCGTCCTTTCTGGTGCGGAAAAATCTTCTGATGACAATGACTATCTGGAAGCAGAAGCAGGTAAGATTTTATGGGAAAAAAAAGGAGAGCAGGGCCTTTCTCTTCCTGCGGGCTTTTTTTATGCACTTCCAGCTGCGCTTCGCCGCCGTGCCTTATATCGCGCGCTTACAGCCCTTCAGACCGACAGTCGTTTCCCGTACACTGCCGTGCGTACTGTCATCTCTCCGGACTTTGCTGTTTCCGGCAGGCTTGAAGCCGCCGGCATCGTCTGTCACATAAAAAAAGACCGGCTTTATGTAAAAAAACAGCAAAAAAAGGCGACTGAAACGGGATTTCTTGGTATACTTACAGAGCGCGGAAAAAACTGTGTCCTTTGCGGTATCGTTTTTGCCGTAAACGATGACGGCGTGCTTACCTGTCTGGAGCCGGATGCGTCCGCCCGGGCTGTGTGCCGGGTTTCGCTTCCAGCCTGCATACGCAGTGTTCAGGCGCAAGACGTAGTTTCCGGTCCAGATGGAAACCCCCGTTCTGTAAGCGGACTTTTTTCTGCATGGCATGTTGCTCAAGACGAGCGCTGTCAGATTCCTGTGGTGCAGGAACTTGCAGCTGCCGGGCAGCCCATAGTCTGTGTTCTTGGTTCCCTGTGTGGAAAACCTGACTGGATAGAAAAAGAAAGGAAGTTATAATCACAATATGAAAAAGACATTTCTGGCAGCAGTAGTATGTTCAGTTTTTGGACTGTTTTCGATTCCTGTTCTGGCAGAAGCGGGAAGCAGCGCCATGATTGCTAACCGCCGCACGGCTATACGCTATCTGCAGCTTGCAAAGCAGTATGCTTCAGAAAAAGCCTGGAAAGATGCAGAGGCCCAGGCTGAGATTGGCCTTGCCTACGATGATACAATAGCGGATCTCTGGTACATAAATGCTGTAACGAAGTCTATGCTCGGCTCGTCCCGCGCAAAAGTCCTGCCGCTGGTTGTAAAAGCCTTGAATGACGCCGAGTGGGTCGACTACAACCGTGACGGCGCGCGCATCCTGTATGCAGATATTCTCTGCAGCACCGGACTGTATACCGAAGCCGTTTCTGTTCTGGACGGCGCCCCGTTTTTGTACTCTGCTGACGCAGAATATCTTCGCGTAAAAGCATTCTACAATGTCGGTGACGAAGAGCATATCGAAAAAGCCCGCGAAAAAATTGACGCGGCGCGCCGTATTTATCCGAAGGATGTGCGTTTTGCGCGTCTGTTTTTTGCTCATGAATACCCGCTGCAGAAATCGTGTTTGTATGCGCCGGAAGGTGCCGAAGTCGTCATGAATCCGCTTGTAAGAAAGCTTGCCGATGCATTTATCCTGCAGCTGTCGCATTATGCTGATGCAGATGCTGAGCTTGAGTTGTATGCCGCAATCTTTGCAGAGGGAAAGCAAAAGACCCGCATGCTTAATTCGTTTAAGGCGCGGGGGCTTAAGGCGCCTCTGTATGCAGAGACAGCGCTTCGCGCCGGTTTAGTGAGCGAGGATGAGGCTCTCGACCGCTTTTTCGAATTTGCCGACAGAGAAATTGACCTTTCAGTTCTGGAAGCTTTTGTTCCTCTCGTAACGACAGAGGCAGCAAAAAAAGACCTGGCAGAATATCTGACCGCTTACGACGGCATTATTGTTTCTGATACCGACGGCGACCTTGAAACAAACCTTTCCGTTGTGTATGCAAGAGGCCGTCCGGTTACCGTCTCCTATGATGAAACGCAGGACGGTGAAAACGACTGGACCTGTGACTGCGATTTTGGCGTGCCGGTTGTCGTTCATCTTTCTGAGGGGGCTCTGGATGTGCAGTACACTACCTGGCCCTGGGTTCAGAAGGCGCTGTATCTAGACTCGGCAGACGAGCCTGTTCTTGAGTTCAATCTGGTAGGCGAGACGCTCTCCTGGACACCGTTTACGATGCCGGTACTTGATTCCGTAAAAAACGCGCTTTCGCTTGATCTCTTTTATCCCTCTGTGCCGGAAAAACTGCAGCAGGTTTCTGCCCGGACGCTCCTGCTCGCTTCTACAAGCTATGAGCTTCCCTCAAAGGAACGCACTGGTGCTAGAATCCGCGTGAGCCTTTTAGATGGCGTTCCTCAGCTCGCCCGGTATTATACGAAAGACGGGCGGCTCTACGCACAGGCGCATTTTGATGGCGGTTTACCGGCCCTCCGAACGGTCGATACTGATGGCGACGGCCTTTTTGAAACGACAGAAACGTATGGATATGCAGGTCCCGGCGAAGATCAGGACTATATTTCTACTGCTGACGAAATGCAGATTATGACAAACCTTTTTGGCGCTCCCAGTTCCGGAACGGGTTTTTATGTGCGCATGATTCAGGTTGATCAGAACGGCGACACTATCCCTGATTTTACGGAAGAGTACCTGCCGGGCGAAGGAAAGATTGCTTCCTGGGATACTGACGGCGACGGGTTGTGGGACATCCGTTATGTCAAACAGCCGCTGGAAGCAGATGGCAGGCTTCGTGAGGAAGCGTATTTTCATCAGCCGCTTACCGAGTCCGTGGTTTGTGTAAAAAGCACCGATGGCGTTCCCGTGTCTGTTTCTAATGGCGAGGAGACGCTCCCTGTAACGAAAAGCGACGGTGTGTACTGGCTCGGAGATGCCGGCAGTAAAAAAGCTGCGGAAAAAATTCGTTCTGCTGTTAACCAAACGGCCTTTCAAGGTGTTTCTTTAATAGTTGAAGACGAAGGCGAACGCATGCTTGCCGTTCGTGCTGGAAATATGATTTTTGGAGAAAAGCTGCCCCCGGCAGCGGACAATAATGAAGCTGATTCAAAAACAAAAAATCTGGAAAACCGCAATGTGCGATAAATCCATGTGCGCTCTTAAAACCGTGTGCCTGTTTGCAGGTGTGCTGGTTTTGTCAGTGTGTGCTTCCTGCGCCTCGGTAAAGCAGCCGAAGCATGTCTATGAGCTTCCTGACTACACTTCCGAAGATGTGAGAAACGAGGAAATCAAGCGCATTGCAGCTCTTCGAGAAAAAGATGCCGTCGAGGCGCTCTGGCGCGCACGTTTGCTTGCAGATGCAGATACAATCGCCTCCTGTGCAGAAGCCGTCGTCTCCCGCTACAACGAAGCGATTGAAAAAGAAGACTGGTATACAGCGCTTTCACTGTATCAGTCGCTTTCAGCCTGCGGATACGAAAAACTTTCAGCGCTTGTAAAGGATTCCGGCACGCTCAGGGAGCTTTCTTTACAGAATGTACCGGGGCTGTCTAATGTAAGTTCAATTTCGGCTTCGGGTGACACCGCCAAAAAGGTCTCTGCATACATAAACGGCACTGTTACCATTTGGGTGGATCAGGGCATAAAAGTCGAAAACGGCGTCGGCTATGCAGACCGCGTCATCGGTTCGGGCTTTTTCATTGCTAAAGACGGCTATATCGTTACGAACCATCACGTTATCGCAAATCTGGTAGACCCCAAGTACGAAGGGTATGCACGGCTTTACATTAAGCTTGCCGAAGACAGCGATACGCGCATTCCTGCAAAAGTCATCGGCTATGACAGCGTTATCGACCTGGCGCTAATAAAGGCAGAGGTGGACGCTCCCTATGTGTTTACGCTTGGCTCAAGCGCAGACCTTGACGTTGGCGACAGCATATACGCCATCGGAAGCCCGGTCGGCTTGGAGCGCACGCTTACCAAAGGCATTGTAAGCGCTACTGACAGAAAGCTTTTTACCACCGGGCAGGTTATGCAGATAGATGCCGCGATTAACAGCGGAAATTCCGGTGGCCCCTGTATTGACGGTAATGGACTTGTGCAGGCGATTGCCTTTGCCGGCATGCTCCAGTACGAAGGCTTGAATTTCGCAATTCCGGTGGAATACTTAAAGGCCGTGCTTCCGGCGCTCTACCATGGCGGTAAAGTGCGACATCCGTGGCTTGCTTCGTATGGCCACACTAAACGCGAACTTGGTAAAAACGTCGGGCTTGAAGTGCAGTATGTAATGCCTGCAGGCGGCGCTAACCGAGCCTCCCTTGCGGCTGGCGATGTCATTACCGCGCTTAACGGCGTGCCGGTTACCTCGCTTGAAGACCTGCAGAATACGCTGCTGCGTTACAGCGCGGGCACCGTCTGTACTGTAACTGCCCGGCGCGAGGATGGCAGTGAACGCACCGCTGCCGTGTACCTTGCCGAGCGGCCGGAAAACCCCGGCTACACCGTCTACAAGAACGACCTCATTGCAAGCTCCTTTGTGCCGATTCTCGGCATGAAGCTTACGAGCGTTTCATCGCTTTCAAGCCGCAAGTTTTCAATTCAGCATGTTATACGCGGCTCTACAGCAGATGAATCAGGCTTTTCTGAAAACGATTATGTAAACGTGCAGAACGTTGAGTTTAACCAGGAAAAAAGCGCTGCCTACATTACAATTTATGCAAAGCAGCGCAAAAAGGGCTATCTTGATGTGCCTGTAGGGCTTGTGGCTACGCTGGACAGCCCGTACTATTTCTAGTCTGTGCGAAGCTTTTCCTCATAAGGCGGCGGCCTGTGCGGGCGGGCAGGGCGCCTGGCTGCTGCAGCGCCGACAACAGCATACCGTTAGCCAGCCTCGGCTCTGCAAAGCATTAGACAGTGACAGCCCTTTCTGATAAAATGGCAATCAGTATGACAGATTTGAAATTCAAGCGCAACTTCTGTATTGTTGCGCACATTGACCACGGTAAGTCTACGCTTGCCGACCGCCTTATCCAGCGCGCAAAAATCATCGACGACCGCCAGATGATGAATCAGATCCTTGATAACATGGATATCGAGCGCGAGCGCGGCATTACGATAAAAAGCCAGGCGGTTACCATTCCCTACCACGCAAAAGACGGAAACGACTACGAGTTGAACTTTGTCGATACTCCCGGCCATGTAGACTTTTCATACGAGGTAAGCCGCGCCATTGCTTCCTGCGAGGGTGCGCTGCTTTTGATTGACGCTTCCCAAGGCGTAGAAAGCCAGACTGTGTCGAACCTTTACATGGCGATGGAGCATGACCTTTCAATCGTGCCGGTTATCAACAAGATTGACCTTCCCTCTGCAGATCTTCCTTCCGTAAAGCACCAGATTGACCATGACTTAGGCTTAGACAGTGCCGATGCCGTTCCTGTGAGCGCAAAGACCGGCGAGGGTATCGATGACCTGATGGAAGCGATTGTGACCAAGTTCCCCGCTCCGACCGGAGACGTAAACGGCAAAGCAAAAGCGCTTATCTTTGACTGCCACTACGACGAATACCGCGGAGTCATCATCCACATCCGCATGATGGAAGGCCGCATCAAGACGGGCGACACCATCCGCTTTATGCACTCCGGCACCGAATACAAGGTAGAGCAGGTGGGTATTTTCAAAATCAAGTACGAGGAGAAAAAATCGCTTGAAGCAGGCGACGTCGGCTACATCATAAGCGGCGTAAAGACCGTAAGCGACGTACGCGTAGGCGACACCGTAACGCTTGCAACAGACCCGGCGCCGGAGCCGCTTTCAGGCTTTAAGGAAGTAAAGCCGGTTGTTTTCTCTTCAATCTACCCGATAGACTCCAACGACTACGAAGAGCTTAAAGACAGCATGGAAAAGCTTAAGCTGAACGACGCAAGCTTAGTCTTCGAAAAAGACAATTCAGTTGCGCTCGGTAACGGCTTTAGATGCGGCTTTTTAGGCCTTCTGCACCTTGAAATCATACAG
>JAILRG010000104.1 GCA_024698325.1 Treponema sp. | reverse complement strand
CACCCATGACGTGTATACCGGCATCGCCCTCTTTAACGGCAAGCTTATGTATATAGATACCTGTACCGCCTGTACGCACGTAACGTTTGAGTCGATGTCGGAAGATGAAATTGACTGGTACCTTGATACCGGAGACTGGCACGGGGCTGCAGGCGGCTACCGCATTCAGGGGCTGGCGTCCTGCTTTATCAAAAAAATCGAAGGCACAAATAGCGCAGTGGTGGGCTTGCCCATCTTTGAGCTTTATGATATGCTGAAAAAGCAAGGTTATTCACTTATTGATTAACGTTGCCGGGGATATACAACGGTTGTGTGCCTGCGTATATGCTTCGAAATCTTCCGGTTGAGTCTGCTTTTGCAGCACTCATCACGAGAAAAAGAGTTAGGCAGGAAGGACAGCGGCAAAAATGCCGTCAGTATGTCTTTCCAGTGAAGGAGAAACTCAAATGGCAGTAGTAACCATGAAGAGTTTGCTTGAATCTGGTGTACACTTTGGTCACCAGGTAAAGCGTTGGGACCCGCGCATGAAGAAATACATCTTCACAGAGCGCAACGGTATTCATATCATCGACCTGCAGAAGACAATTGCTGCAATCAAAGACAGCTACGAAGCAGTTCGCAAGGTCGTTTCATCTGGCAAAACAGTTCTGTTTGTCGGTACAAAAAAGCAGGCTCAGCAGGCTGTTCAGAAAGAAGCAGAACGCTGCGGCATGTACTATGTAAACAACCGCTGGCTTGGCGGTATGCTTACCAACTTCACCACAATCAAAAAATCACTGCAGCGTCTCAAGAAAATTGAGAAGATGGAAATCGACGGTACGTTCGACAACCTGACAAAGAAAGAAGTTTCTGCACTGCAGAAAGAAAAGGCTAAGCTCGAAAAGAACCTGGGCGGTATCAAAGAAATGAAAGAACTGCCTGGTATCATTTTCATCATCGATACTCACAAAGAGCAGATTGCTGTTGCAGAAGCTCGCCGCATGGGTATCCCGATTGTTGCTGTTGTTGATACAAACTGCAACCCGGAAGGCATCACCTACCCGATCCCTGGCAACGACGACGCTATCCGCGCAATCAGCCTGTTCACTTCTATCATTGCAAACGCAGTTATCGAAGCTGACAACGAACAGGGCCTGAAGATCATCGAGTCTCTGACAGACGATGACGACGTTCAGACTGATGCTTCTACCAAGAAAGATGACGAAGAAATCGTTGATTACTCAAACTACACTCCCACAGAACCGAAAGAGGAAGATGTAGCTGACGACGATGACGACGAAATCGACGAAAGCAAGATTAAATAAATATGCATGAAGGGCCGCTATGCGGCTCTTCTGACTGGAGTTCATAATGGAAATTAAAGCCGCTGACGTAAAAGCGCTGCGTGAAAAAACCGGCGCCGGCATGATGGAGTGCAAAAAAGCACTTGCAGAAGCTAACGGTGATGCTGCTGAAGCAGAGAAAATCCTGAAAGAGAAAGGTCTTGCAGCTGTTGCTAAGCGTTCAGAGCGCGCAACAAGCGAAGGTCGTGTTTTTGTTCGCCAGAATGGCAACAAAATCGCTCTTGCAGAAGTTACTTGCGAAACTGACTTCGTTGCAAAGAATGCAGATTTTATCGCTCTTGGTGAGAAAATCCTCGACGTTATCTTTGCTAAAGGCTATACAAAAGTTGAAAAAGAGCTCGAAGACCTCGTTCTGGAACTTGCAACAAAAATCCGCGAGAATATGGCTATTCGCCGCGTAGAAGTTGTTGAAGTACCGGCAGGCAGCGCTGCTGCATACTACGTCCACTCAGACTTCAAGACTGCTTCTGTAGTAGTCGTAGAAGGCTCTGATTCTGATGACGTTAAGACTTTTGCAAAGGACTGCTGTCTGCATCTCGCAGCCTTCACTCCTTCATATCTTACTCAGAAGGACGTTCCGCAGAGCTACATCGACGAGCAGAAGGAAATCTTCCAGGCTCAGATGGCTCAGGACGAGAAAATGGCTTCTAAGCCGGACAATGTTAAAGCCGGCATTCTGCAGGGCAAAATCAACAAGCACCTGGCAGAAATCTGCTTCGTAGACCAGATGTTCGTAAAGGACGACAAGGTCTCTGTTGCAAAGAAACTTGAAGAAGTTTCCAAGAACGCTGGTGCAAAGCTTTCTTTTGGAAAGATTGTACTCTACGTGCTGGGTAAATAACTTTATGTAACATAAAGCGGTCTGTTTCTACAGGCCGCTTTTAGCATTTATTTTTTATTTTTGGAGAAATACCATGGCTTTTGATGCAAATGCAAAAATGGACAAAACAATTGAAGCCCTCAAAAACGAGCTGAATACCATCCGCACCGGACGTGCTTCTGCGTCTCTTTTTGACCGCGTGCGTGTAAACTATTACGGTGACAAAGCTCCCCTTAACCAGGTTGCTACAGTTTCAATTCCTGAAGCTCGCTCTGTCGTTATTTCTCCGTTTGACAAGTCTCTGATTACCGAGATTGAAAAAGGTATCCTTACAGCCGACCTGGGCTTAAATCCTTCAAATGACGGTAAGGTCATCCGTATTTCTATTCCGCCGCTGACAGCAGACCGCAGAAAGGAACTGGTAAAGCAGGCAAAAACTGTCGCCGAGAACTACCGCACGACTATCCGCAATATTCGTCGCGATGGTAACGACGATCTTAAAAAGCAGCAGAAAGCAGGCGAGCTTACTGAAGACGGTCTTAAAAAAGAAACTGATAATCTTCAGAAACTTACCGATAAATATATCGATGAAATCAACAAGCTCTACGATGCAAAAGAAAAGGAAATCTTAGCATAAGATAAGGCTTTCGGTTACTGTATGACTAAAGACGATTTAACCGCCCTGCCCCTGCCCGAACATGTTGCAATCATCATGGACGGGAATGGCCGCTGGGCGCAAAACAGAGGACTACCTCGTACCGCAGGACACAAAGAAGGACTCTCTGCTGCAAAACGAATTGTTTCGGCAGCGGCGTCTTTAGGCATAAAATATGTCACGTTATATACGTTTTCCACTGAAAACTGGAAGCGCGCACAGGAAGAAGTGGGGTATCTGATGACGCTCATCAAACGTCATTTGCGCGCAGAATTTGATTTTTACAAGAAAAACGGCATACGCATTGAGCACATTGGGGACCTTTCAGGCCTTCCTTCTGATGTGCAGGAAGAAATCATCAAAGCAAAAGAAGATACGGCTCATTTTACAGGAACGACCTGCGTGCTTGCCATAAATTATGGTGCGCGGGATGAGCTTGTACGCGCTGTAAAGACTCTTGCAAAAGAAGGCAAGGCAGAAAACCTTACTGAAACTATGGTTTCAGAGGCGCTTGATGCACACCTTCCTGATGTGGACCTTTTGATTCGCACCGGCGGCGAACAAAGGTTGAGTAACTTCCTTTTGTGGCAGAGCGCGTATGCGGAATTTGTATTTAATGATACACTCTGGCCGGATTATAACGAAGAAGCATTTTTTAAAGATATAGCATTATTTCAAAAACGTAACAGACGGTTCGGCGCTGTACCTGGTCAAAAAGCGCCTCAAGAAGGGGATGTAACACAATGAGTAAACTGGTTCAACGCCTGCTGACATTTTTTATTGGCGTACCACTTGTAATCGGGCTGGTATGCCTGCACCCGTATCATCATCTGGCGCTGCATATTGTACTTATTCTGGTATCTGTTTGCGCTGCTCTTGAGCTAGAGGGCATCTTCAGCACTATGGGTGCGCACCTGAATAAGGTCTGTCTTGCATTTTTAACAGCACTTCCGCCTGTCATGGCTTTTCTCTGCACGCTTTTTAACCTGCCGCATGTGTATATCGAGTATACGCTGCTTACTTCAATCATGTTGTGTATGGCAACCGAGGTTATTACTGCGCAGACTTTTGAACATTCAAACATCAAGATTCTTTCTTCAGCGTTCATTATTTTTTACAGCGGGTATCTTCCGACGTTCATTTCCCGTATGACGACGCTTTCGCACGCAACCGAGCGTATTGCGCTGTTTTTGCTGCTGGTTTTCCTGTGTGATTCTCTGGCATGGCTTTTCGGTAATTTGTTCGGAAAAAACAACCGCGGTATTATAAAGGCAAGCCCGAATAAAAGCGCTGCTGGTTTTGCAGGCGGTTTTTTCGGCTCCATTCTTATCAGCGTACTTGCAAGTGTCATTATGCCTGATATTTTCGGCGCTTCTATTCTGCGGGCCGTCCTGCTTGGTATTTTGATGGCCGCCTTTGCCATCATCGGAGACCTTGCAGAATCAGTCTTTAAGCGAAGCGCAAACTGTAAGGATTCCGGCTCAATCATTCCCGGTCGCGGCGGAGTGCTTGATTCCATCGACAGCGTTTTCTTTTCAGCACCTGTCTATTATCTTGTAACGACACTTTTGTATCGTCCTTTATAAATCAGTATGAAACGAGTTCTTGTATTAGGAGCAACAGGCTCCATAGGAACGAGCACGCTCGATATTATCAGAAATGAACCGGAACGCTTTACGGCCTGCGGCATTACTGCAAACAGCAAAAAAGCCGCACTGGAAGCGCTTTCAAAAGAGTTTTCCTGCCCCTATTCGCTTACGTCGGAAGAAGGCTCAGATGGCATTCAGCGCCTTATAGATGAGACAAAACCCGACATCGTCGTAAACGGCATTGCAGGAAGCGCAGGCCTTGTTCCTAGCAGCATCGTGCTTACAAACGGCATAGACCTCGCGCTTGCTAACAAAGAAACCATTGTTATGGCAAGCCCGCTTATGTTTGCGCTTGCAAAAAAGCACAACTGCCGTATTCTTCCGGTAGACAGCGAGCATTCAGCTGTCTTTACGCTTATCGAAAAGCACGGAAAAGAAAACATCGATTCAATCATCATCACTGCAAGCGGCGGTCCTTTCCGCACCTGGCCGAAGGAAAAGCTTTCTGCGGTAACGCTTTCTGACGCATTAAAGCATCCTACCTGGGATATGGGTAAAAAAATTACGGTGGACAGCGCAACGCTTGGTAACAAGGGCCTTGAGGTGATAGAAGCCCGCCGCCTGTTTGACGTTCCCACAAATCGCATTCAGGTTGTCGTGCACCCGCAGAGCATTATTCATTCGCTTGTCCGCACTAACGACGGCATTGTGTACGGTCAGTTCAGTGAACCGGACATGAAGCATCCGATTTTACAGGCGCTCGACTGGCCGGAAGTGCATACCGTGCCCTTTATGAAGCCGTTTGACCTTACCGGCACAGCTGATGGAAGCCGTACGCTTACATTTGAAAAGCCCCGGTATGACGACTTTCCGCTTTTAGGTCTTGCATTCGAGGCCGCAGAAAAAGACGGCGCCTACCCCATTGCCTTTAACGCCGCAAACGAGATTGCAGCATGGGCTTTTATCGACGGTAGAGCTTCTTTCCCGGCTATTTCGGACACAGTTTCTCATGTTATGAGCCGCTCCTGGTCTGGTTCCATCACATCCATGGAAGATGTGTTTGCTTCCGACACAGAAGCCCGCCGTCTGGCCCGGGAATACCTGCACGCATGATTGTAATCTACGGACTTTTAGTTTTAAGCTTTATCGTCTGCATCCACGAGCTGGGCCATTATGCTTCTGCACGTATATGCGGCGTGCGGGTAGAAAGTTTTTCGCTTGGCATG
Organism: Treponema sp.; assembly: GCA_024698325.1. Classification (GTDB taxonomy): domain Bacteria; phylum Spirochaetota; class Spirochaetia; order Treponematales; family Treponemataceae; genus Treponema_D. Next base: position 2,953 of record JAILRG010000104.1, on the reverse strand, counting down.
GGGCCAGTTCTGCTCCATAAGCAGGGAAAAATGACCGACTGGCGGCTTTCGCTTCTTCCGATCGGCGGCTACTGCGGCTTAAAGGGTGAGCAGGATTTTAGGAATGCGTATGAAGCCGGGCTTAGCCATGTGCAGGCTGACAGCGACAGCATGTACGGTGTAAAGCCGCTCGCCCGTGCCTTTATCGGATTTTCCGGTCCCCTGGCTAATTTCTTACTTGCAGTCATTTCGATGACCGTTGTCGCCATGACAGGCTACACCTACTACGCTTCCTCAACAAAGATTACGCTTGCAAACGAAGTCTACCCGGAGATGCATTCCGCAGCAGCTGACGCAGGTTTACTGACAGGAGATACAGTCCTTACTGTTTCAGGCGAATCTGTAGCCGATTTTTCAGAGCTGTTTTCCGCGATTGCCTCCCGGCCTGACGAAGACATACGTATAACAGTAGACCGCGCAGGAGAGGTGCTTTCTTTTACCGTGCATACAGACATGGATACCTCTACCGGCGCTGGAAAAATTGGCGTTGTAAGCGATCCGGACTCTGTTACTGCCCGCGAAGCAAAACGCTATGCGTTTTTTCCTGCAATAGCACACGGAACGGCAGAAACATGCAATATGCTGTACATGACCGTAAAAAGCATCGCCCTTTTATTCCGCGGTGTAAAGGTGACCGAAGCAGTAAGCGGACCTGCCCGCATTACGACTATGCTCGGCGGGACGGTAAAAAACGGTTTTTCGGCAGGATGGCGCACGGGGCTTTCATCCCTGCTGGAGTTTGTAGCGCTCATAAGCGTGTCACTCTTTTTTATGAACCTGCTTCCCATTCCCATTCTGGACGGAAGTCTGGTACTTTTTTCGCTTATAGAAGCGGTATTCCACATTGAAATATCGCCAAAAATAAAAAATAATGTGCAGTATATCGGGCTTGTTTTTATTGCGGCTCTGTTTCTGATTGCCCTGACAAGCGATGCCCGGTATTTTTACGGAGCTTTCCATGGAAATCACTAATATAAAAAAAACAGCACTTCTTGCTCTTTCGCTTGCTTTTATTCCGCTTACAGGTTTGAGTGCTGATGCTCACGTGTCTTCTCAGGCGCACCAGGCGTCAGTGACAGACCTTGCCCCGCTTTTTACAAGCGGTACCAACGACAATGCCGTGTTTTCCAGCGCATTTGACGGCTTTTTAATCAAATGGACAGAAGACGGTCTTGGCGAGCACTACCAGATAACAGACATGCCCATCCGCATGATTGCCCGAAGCCCAAACGGCACAGACATTGCCGTTTACGAAAGCGACGGAGCTTCGATTAACCGCGTAAGCGTGTGGAACTGGAAGACGCATAGCAGAAAATACGCATTCCGCTTTACCGACAGCGTTACAAGCCTTTCCTACTCAGCAAAAGGCACCTACCTTATCTGTGGAACGGCTTCTGTAAGCGGCACCGTTTTCATTAATACGACAAACGGAAGCGTCATCAGCAGAAAGCTTTCAGAGGCAACAGGCGTTGTCACCATGAGCTATACCTCAGACACCGAAAACTCGCTTGTGCTATATGCGCCAACCGCAGGAACACTCTCCTACTACAACCTGAGAAACGGAACCGTTAAGGCAAAGTTCGATACGCTTACACAGCTTACGCAGCCCTGTATGTTCAACAACTTAGTTTTTGTTGCAGGCATTAAAAACGGCTCTCTCCATATCATTCAGGCTACATCCGGAAAAACCGTTGCCAGCTTCCCGGTAAAAAATGCCGTCCTTATCAATATGCCGTACTCAAAAGACCTGTACTACCTTTCTGTTGAAAACCGCGTATTACAGCTGTATAAGGTGCAGAATGACAGAAACAAAACGGTAATACAGCCGCAGCTTGTAAGCAGCTATTCAAAACTCAAGCAGAATGAAATACTCCAGAGCGCCGCCTTGACTGGACGCACGGTCTATGCCGGAACTTCGATGGGAAACATTTACTCATTTGAACTTTCCTCAGCTGAAAACAGCGCTTCCGGAGAAGTTGTGGCAGTTTCTTCAGAGCCGCAGCCGCTGATTCCGCTTACAGACAACATGTACGACCGCATCTACGATGTCGCCTGTGTCGGAGAAAGATTCTATTTTCTGACGCCTAACGCAATCTTCCTTTCTTCATTTGATAACGGTGTCGTCGACAAAAAAGGCGTAAATCCAGGGTATACGAACATGCTGCCGTATGGAGAAAACCTGATTTTATGGTCTAAGGACACGAGAAAGCCCGTGCAGCTTTTTGATGTTGCAGCCGGCACGCTTACATCCCTCTTTACTCCGGGAAGCTCCCTGCAGCAGCTCAGGATTTTTGAAGATTCGCTCGTCGATATCGAAGGAAATGCGTCAGTAAACCGCTATCACCTTACAGAAAAGCGCCTTGAGCAGCTCTATCTGGGGGCCGGCTTACAGGATGCCGTGCTCACGTCCGCCAATGATCTGTATGTCGCAAAATCAAGCGCAACAAATCCAAATGTTCCGCTTCTGTATGTAAACTGCGAGACAAAGGAAACGGTGCCCGTTCAGACACTCAAAGGCAACATCGCATACAGTCTCGCCTTTGACGGAAATAAAAATGCATCCATGCTGTACGGCATTCTGGTCTCCACCGGGACAAACAAATCGCTTAAGACAACCGTCTTTGCCCTGAATCTTTCAACAAAAATGATAAGCAATTATCTTCCCTTGAACGAAGAGGATAATGATGCCTTTACATTCTTAAGCTGGCCGCAGCTATACACAAACCTGGGAAAAAATCAGGTTCGCTCATACAATCTGCAGACCCGCCGCGACTTTACCTACAAGCGGTCAGCCTCACTCCCCTTAAAAGTCGTACGCAACGAGGAGCGACTTGTCGTCTTAAACCGCGACGGCTCTATCAGCTGGTACAACCCGACCTTAAGCGGCGTCCTTGCCGACTGGTACCTTACCACC
>JAILRG010000075.1 GCA_024698325.1 Treponema sp. | reverse complement strand
ACCGCGAGGACATGATTAAGAAAATCAAGAATGATAAGGCATGGACTCTTAAGACAATCATCCGCAGTTTTGACAACAGCTGCGACTTCAAGCGCATCAAGGCAGAGCTGGTACCGGCAATCCTTACTCCCGGCGAGTGGACAAGCTGGAACAGTGCTGCAAAGAAAATTCTTGAAAGCGACTCTCAGTTTGGCGTAAACCCCAACAACATCAACGAGTACATCGTCCGTGAACATAAGATTACACCGGAAGAAAAGCTCAGCAACGAGTTCAAGGCTCAGAAGCAGTTCTTTGCACGCGTCGATATCCTTATGCGCTATGCAAATGATGAGATGACAGATAAGGAAAGCGATCTTTTCGCTGACATGTTCAGCTACTTCACTGGCTTCCTTAAGGCAATCAACGTCGTAAACGAACAGGTTGTCGCATCGTACCTGGTTGTGCAGAAAATCAGCACGATGCCGGAATTCGCAAGCTTTGCAACACAGCCGAGCTTTAATTTCGCACAGATGTACAACGAAATTGAAAATCCGCGCGAAATGTACACGCTGCTCAAGGACACAAAGAATACGTCTCTTCGCAAGGACTTCCTCGAAGGCATCAAGAAGATGCCGGGCAAGGGCGTAGAGCAGTACATCAATCTGTTCCCCACCGTTCTCGACGGACAGATGCTCACCTACCTCATCGAAAACGGCTTTACATCCGAAGTTCAGAAGCTTGCAGTTGATTCATTCAACGACTTCCGCGGACACCGCGATGCAATCCTCTACTTCTTTGAGAACAGTGAGAATGAAGCATGGTTCAAGGAAGCAGCAATTGACTTCCAGAAGCAGCTGATTGCAATCCTTAACATCATCTCTCAGGCTTACCGCGAGATTGAAAACCATGTGGATACAACAGAAAACCGCAAGGTCATCAAAAAGGCCGAGGATTTGCTTTTCAAGCACGACACGCTGATTAATTTCATGCTCAAGAGTGATAAAAACACGCTTGCACACCTGTACACGCTTGCCGACGATATTCCTGGTCTCGACGGCGCTAAAAAGGCACAGCTGCGCAACAAGATCCTCGAAAAATATCCGGACTACAAATTCCACAAGACGGAAGAGAAGTCTACGGCTCCAAAGGGCATGGTTGTTACTGCAAAAATGCTCAAGGTCAAGCAGGACCTGGAAAAAGACATGCAGACCGTACAGATTCCGGCTATCGCAAAAGAAGTTGCAGAAGCAAAGGAAAAGGGCGACTTGAAGGAAAATGCAGAATACATCGCTGCAAGAGAAGCTCAGCACAAGCTGCAGAACGATCTGAAGCGTCTGGAAGGGGAACTTGCCCGCGCAGTCGTATTCGACCCCACCACAGCAACAATGTCATACGTTTCTTTCGGTACCGATGTTACGCTTGTCAACAAGGAAACCGGAAAGGAAGAGACATACACAATCCTTGGTCCGTGGGAATCAAATCCGGAAAATGGCATCATATCTTATATGTCACCGTTCGGAAATGCAGTCATCGACCACAAAGTTGGAGACGATCTTTCATTTACGATTAACGAGCATAAATACAGCTACACCGTTAAGTCAATAAAACTGGCACAGATGTAAGCTGCAACTTGCTTTGAAAGCCTCGGAATGAACGTTCATTCCGAGGCTTTTTTTTGCGTTTAAGGCAAAAAAAACAGGGCAACGCGTAAAAGCGCTGCCCTGAATCAAAAACCTAGTCATGTGCAAAATACAGGAATTTTCCGCACAACCGGAGTACAGCCTCTGTAAAGTAATAGTCACCGTAGATAATCGGCATATGATGGTTGTTGCCGTTGTAATCAACAGAGCCGTTTTCCACAAGATGGTCTACAGAGCAGCTGAATACACAGCGTTTTTCGGCAAGCGTATGGAGCAGCGTAAGGGCAGCTTCGTGACAGCGCGCCTTAAGCTTCGGCTGCCCGGTCCACATCTCCAGCTCCAGAAAGCCACAGGCCATGATTGCGGCGGCAGTAGAATCCTCCCACGGAGAGTCCTCAGGCTGGCAGAAGTCAACGGGAATAATGCCGCTTGCAGGAATGTGCGCAAGGCAGTATGCGGCAACTTTTTCCGCAGTCTCCAGATACAGGGCCTTTTTTGTATGCCGGTAGCTTAACGAAAAGCCGTACAAAGCCCAGCCCTGACCGCGAGTCCATGAAGAACCTTCGCACATGCCCTGACCGCCAAGCGTCTTTAAGAACGAACCTGTCGCCGGATCAAAAACGGCAATATGGGCAGCGGAGCCGTCCTCCCGAATAAAATGAACTGCAGCCATGTCCGCATGACGCTCTGCAATCTGCGCAAAATGCGGGTCTTTGGTCTCGGCACTCGCCCAATACAAAAGCGGAAGATTCATCATGCAGTCGATAATCGCCCAGCCTGCCTTAGAGCCGTCATCATCATCGTTCCATGCCCGGATAAAGTTTCCTGCCAGATTAAAGCGGCCGGCTAGATTTGCAGCAGCAAGATAGGCGCGGTTTTTAGAAGCAGCATTTTTGGTAATGGCAAAGTTTGCGACAGAAGATAACAGCCACTTAAAGCCACTGTCATGGTCCATTCCACGGGCATCCATAAGGCTTGCATCAAGCTTTTTTTCGACAGCTTCTGCAGCAGCGCGAAAAACGTCGCCGCCGAACGCATGGTATAAAAGCCAGAGCTGTCCCGCCCAAAAACCGTTTGTCCACCAGGAAAAGCGGTCAGACCAGTCATCAAAGCGGCCATCTACGCTTGTATATGGGATTTTTCCGGAATTCCGTTCTGCAACCTGCAGTGTTTTCTCATAAATGCGCTTAGAAATATCAAGCGCCCAGTTTTTTTCATCCATAATCTTCCCCCTTTAGGATGTCCTGCTACAGCTGCAGTAAGCCTTCCATTTTGCTGAAATCTATTTTTTTGACTACACCTGTCTTTAAAGTCAGCGTCACGCAACCGTACCCGCCGGTTTTCATGTGATCCTCGCACTGCAAGTCTGCCAGCGGGAAAAGCTCCTCATCAGTAAAGTCTTCCGGTGACTCCTTTGTAATTACTTGGGACACAAGGAGATACGACTCAGTACTGTCGTACTGGCGGTGCCGGGACGTACGTGCAAGAACATACAGAGAATGCGGCGACTCAGGATTCGTATCTTCCGAAGAACAGGTCTCGAGGCTGTCCCAGCTGCCGTACACGGTCATCGCAAGCTGCTTCGCATTTCCCAGGGAGTCAGAGCCTTTCAGGATAACCGCCTGAGCATCCCCTTCCCGCTTCTGTATGACTTCAGTTCCGTTATCCGGAAAGCCAAAGGAGCCGAGCGTAATCGCCACAGGTGAGCGGAACAGACGAAGCCTGTCGACGCGGAAAATGCCATACGGAACGGCAAAATCAGCAAGATTTATTGCCTGCATCCAGTGCATTTCTTTCTGCAGGCTGAACGAGAAAAACTGCCTGCGGTACAGAACCCCGTCTTTTTCGCCGTGCCAGAACGTTGCATTCGCCACTTCCCGCTTTCCGGTAGTTCCGTCCGTAAGCACATACTGCTGCGACTCGTCCACGGCCTCCCACGGATATTTACTTGCATAGCAAAGCTTTCCGTAGTTCCAGATGCCGTGCCCGTCGTCAGGCTGCTTAAGGACTTTCGCCGTGCGGAACAGCGTCGTACCATTTGCGCGGTGATTTGTAATACAAAGTCCGGGACCTGAAAGCACCGTCGTCTTTACCTCAAGCTTTCCGCTGACAGCCGCACGGCGCCAGAAACCAAATTTTTCGCGGGTAGTCCAGAAAGGATGATTTTGAGGAAGCGCAAGGCACAAAAATATTTTTCCAAGCCAGAATGGGGATTCGGCGCAGGAATAGCCCTGCACCAGCGGCGAAAACTGCCGGTAAAATCCCATTGTCGGGATTCCTTTGTAGTAAAAATCCTCCCGGGTGATAAACTGCAAAAGAGCACCGGAGCAGATTTTACGGGCAAGCCCCAAGTCAACAGACTCTTCGCCACCGCGGACGCTGAGTGCACCTTCAAAAGCGCTGGCTACAGCGCAGCGGTACACACAGCTACGCCCCCACATCGTGACAAAGCCGTCGCGGTCGAACATAGCCGGAAAGGACTTCATAAGCGTGCGAACATGCTCTTCATACTGGGATGCAATATCCGGCGCATGCTCGTAGCCATACCACTGACACCAGAGCGGCGCATACACATTAAAAGCCCAGCAGGAATAGTAGTCAAAACTCTGCCCGTCACGGTACCAGCCGTCTCCGACATAATAATTTAGGATGGCGGCAGCATGGTCATACATGACAGCCTCGTCGATGGGATAGCCGTTTTTAGCAAGGAATGCCATGACCAGCATGTTAAAAAGCCGCCAGTTCTGCGGGACGGTAGGCGCGGATGCATACTCCGAAAGAAATGCGGCAATCACATCCTTTTCTTCCCTGGTATACTGATTCCAGATGTATTCCTTTGAAATTTCAAGGCCGATGACAAGCGCGCAGGTTTCGACAGTCTGCTGGTACGGTCTGAACGGGTCGGCATTTCCGCTGATGGCCTGCAGATACGAGTAGGTTCCCACACACAGCGGGTCAGAAGGAGTACAGGCCCTTAAAATATGGCTTTTGTAATAACCGGCGACAGAATAGCCGTTCATCGTTACGTCCGGCTCGCAGGTTAAAAGCGGAGCTGCGATAAAAAATGAACGCGCAAGTCCTTCAAACCGTTCTGCACAGGCCTCAAGCTTCTGCACAGACTCAGACGCAGATGCATGCGGATACGTTACGTTGGTTTCCGCGCGGGGCATGATGACAGGACTTTCAAAAGTCTTTATATGAGAGAAAATGCCAGACAACAGGTGTTTGGCAGCAAGAATCCAGTGTTTCCGGGTCATTCCGGTACAGGGGCTCAGCGTAAAATCAGGATTTTCGATGGAGTATACGGCTGACATAGGCATCAGATATCACAAAGCTTTAAGGTTTCTTCTGTAAGCCCGGTAAGCTCAGAAAAATGAGGCATACTCAGGCAGGAGCGGATAAAGGAATTCCAGTCTTCGCGCTGGCGGTGATTTGCCCGCTGAATACAGATTGTCTTTAACTGGAGGTAATTTGTCGTAATCGTCTCCCACATTTCAAAGCCACCGGGGATGTTATGCCGGAGCCGCATAAAGGCCTCGTAATTTGCCCGCCGGAGTTTTTTTACAAGTTCTGTATCTGCGTTTCCAGTGTCAGCCTCTTTCAGTTCAGTCTGCGTGCGCTCAAAATCCTCGTACAGCCGCCGAACCTGAGCCTTGCTTTCCTCCGTGACATACACACTGTATGGATCAAGCCCGTTTTCCATGAATTTTTTGAGGGAATGCATGGTAGACTGACTCATGACGATTTCGAGAAAATGATACCGCTGTAATTCTGGAGTAAAAGCCTGAGAATAGCGCAGGTCAAAAGAGACAAGGATGCCCTTTAGAAAAGCATCGTGACTCTGATGTGGTTCCCGGTTGGAGCCGAGGGTTTTTGCAATCTTCCACTGACGGTTTTCATCTGTTTTTTCAAACGTTGTCGTTGTATTAATATCACCGACATTAAACGAATTGCCTTTTGCATTTAATGCACGGTCAAGCCCGTACACTTCAACATTTCGTATTTCTACCACACAGCACTCCTTAGATTTTCATACAATTTTTTTTACAATATTTTTTATTGTAACGGGGCAAAATAGCCCGTCTCATCCCTGCCGCTTCTGTTCATCAGGTAGGCTTCCACTTCCACCGGAAGATATGCCTGCCCGTATTCGGTTAACAGCGATGATGTATATGACAGCCGGTACATTCCAGACGGGATATCAAGTATATCCTGCACGACGCCAGAAAGTCCCAGACTGCGGTACACGTAATAGTCATATCCGTCAGTATTGCCGATAAGATACTCAAGCTCGTTCGCGAGAGCTTCCTGTGTCAGAGACACAAAAGAAAGCGCGACGGAATTGTTATTCAGATACGCGGCAATATCGGACAGGCCGTAATTCGTAAACGCATCGGGAGAAACAGAACCTTCGCCAATCAGCACGATGGCACGTTTTTTTTCTGCATTGATAAGGCCGTTTGCTGCCAGCCTGAACGCACTGTCCAGCTTGCAGTACGGCGAAACCGGGTTTTTAAGAGCTGAAATGCTGAACTGCTCGCAATACCGCGGAGAGCCGGAATACTCGAGGACAGGCACCGTCCCTGCGCTGATAATGCGCATGGTACCTTTTCCATCCATCGCTTTTGCAATCTCCCGGACGGCACTTTCCATCGCCTCGTTATACCGGGAGCTAGCAGTTCTATCAATAAGCAGCGTTATGTCAGCCGTATCATTTACAAATGCAGCTCCGTCATACGACAAATCCATAACGGCAGCCTTATTTTCCGTAACAAAAAAGTTGACATCCTTTAAGCCGACAATACTCTGGCGACGGCGGTTTTCAACTTTTACTTCCAGTATGACTTTGGGAAACTGATCTGCGACGACTTTTTCAATCTGCACAAACAGGCCGCCGATAAGTTCCGCCATCTTCGAAAGCACATACACTTCGTTAGTGACAATATCCGCTGCCAGCACGTTGCCGTTAACATCGGGAACAGCACAGGTAAGGCGGGACGGGGCATTTCCGGTATTCGCATTTTCATACACTTCCCCGGTCACCACATCGACGGAATACACTTTATTTGAATCACACAGAATCAGATAGTTTCCCCAGAGCTTCATGGCTTCGGGATGAACGAACGTCTTTTCGCGGCACAAAAGTCCCAGATAGTTACCGGCCGTATCAAAGCGGTAGACAGCACCTGTCACCGCGTCCGCGACAAAAATGCTTCCGGCAGCATATGCAATTCCGGACGGAGCCTTAAAGCCATCAAAATCTACCGTGCGGCGCCCGAAATAGAAAAGCCCCGTGCCGTCCTTGTCAAACACATCAACACGGGCATTTCCAAAATCAGTGACATAAATATTTCCGTCGGCGTCCTGCGCCATAAACTGCGGACCTACCATGTTTCCGACACCGATACCTTTTGAGCCAAAGGTCTTTATATGCCGACCGTCCTTATCAAACATGCTGATGCGGTCGCCGGCAGATTCTGACACTAAAATAGAGCCGTCATACGTCTTCAGCATATCAAGCGGGCGATCAAAACCGTTGAGCGGGCCGCCGGTACGGGTAATCACATAGCCGTTGACATCTATGCGCACAAGCTCGTTCGAGCCGTATGCAAGAATCCATGCCGTTCCGTCAGAATTTGGCAGCACAGAAACCGGCTGGCTGAACACCATCGTCTCTCCGTTCTGTCCGGGGAAGCTTCCCGCCTCGGTATAGCGGACAGGAATATCATAGGCATTGTCGTTAATGCGCCGCTCACGGACAATTTCAATGCGGTTCTGCAGCAGAAGGCCTCCATAGCCTGAGTTTGCGGCATACTGCCAGTGCTGCAGGGCTGTTCCTTCAATACCGGAACGATAGTAGGCTTTTCCGAGCCAGTCCAGGATGATATTTTCCGAGGGAAGATAAGACAGCGCTTTTTCAAATTCAAGAATCGAGTCGTTAAAAGAGCCTTTATAATAGGCCTGCACACCCCTGCGGAATTCCTGAAAAGCAAGGCCTGTAGCCGCAGTTCTAGAGCCTGCAGCACCTGTCTGCAGGGCTTCTTCGCTGGTAAACGGGCTTAAGGCCGACTGCGAGCCAAGCGGAAGAAAGCTGAATGACGCAAGGAGTACCCCTGCCGCAACAATAGACTTTTTTTTCATACCGGCGTCTCCTGTAACAGACGGACATGCTCCGAGATTTCCTGATTTCCGGGCAACAGGCTCTGAGCCTGCAGTAAATAGCGTTCCGCATCCCGCTGTAAGCCCAGCTTAAGATATACCCATCCGATGGAATCAAGGCAGGCTGGAGACTGCGGCGCCTTATCAAGCGCACGCTTACAGTACGTCAGCGCCTGCGTCAGATCACGGTTCTCACAGGCAAGCACATAGCCAAGCCCGTTAAGAGCCGTCGGATTGTCAGGATCTACATCAAGGGATTTTTTGTAAAGGGCAAGACAGCGGTCAACATCGTCCTGCTGCCAGGCAATGTACGCAAGCGCCGCATACACGGAAGCAGGCTTGTACCCGGTCTCCAGCAGCTTGTTAAGCTCAAAATCGGCAAGCTTCCGGCGGCCGCTCTTAGCATATATCACTGCAAGCAGAAAACGGCACTGCAGCACCCGGTCAAGATCCTTTCCGGCGGTTACAACCTGCTCCAGATACACAAGCGCATCATCAAAACGTTCCAGCTTCGCATAACAAAGGCCAATAAAATAGGCAAGCTCGATATTGTCACTTTCCACATCATCGGGAAGCGAAAGGAAAAAAGCAAGGGCATCCGAATACGCGCCCTGCCGATACAGGGCGATTCCCTGCGACAGCATATTATCCATATCAGCAACAGCCTCCCGTCTGCTACAGTTGAAAGAAAGATGAAAAAGAAGCAGGAACCGGCTCAGCCACCGGCTCAGCCCGAATAAGGGAAACCGCTACATTTCCGGCAATTACGGACTCGTAATCGCAATCCGCCCCCCCATGACTCTGTATACAGCCGCCGACAAACGATGTCTGCCAGAAAGAGGCGGGCTTTTCACTTACTGCTACTGTATCGTGATAATCACGTCTGCACAAGGAGCTGTAGACAACTTTCTCGTAAAAGTCCCGGGAGTCTGCATTCACGTTTACAAAGGAAGCCGGCGACAGGGCTGAAAAAGCGAGCAGCGGCTCAAGATTTTTTGCCGCAAAAGCTGCGAGCGCCTCGAACTTCCAGGTGCCGTCCCCGGAACTAAGACTCAGGGAAAATCCGGGCACGCCGTACAGAACAGCCTGACGAGCAGCCGCGACAGTTCCCGAATACACCAGATCAGTTCCCATATTCGGTCCCCGGTTGATTCCTGAAAAAACGGCGTCGAACACAAACGGCGCCGTCTGCCCGGCCTGAGAAAACAAGTCTGAATGAAGGCCCGCAATAACGCAGTCAACAGGGCTTCCTGAATACGAAAAGCGTCGCGGCGATAGCGCAGCAGCGGTAAGCGGCATATCCATGCTGATAAGATTTGAAACACCCGAGCGGTTTGCATCCGGGGCAAGCACGAAAACATCAGCCACTTTTGACAGAGCCTTTTCCAGAGCCAAAAGCCCAGGAGCTGAGATTCCGTCATCATTGGTCAGGAGAAGCTTTCTCCGCCGCGCCCCATCACCTGCAGCGGACGTCTTTACGGCAGGTTCAGCGGTTGACAATCTGCACTCCGCAGGCAGGCTCTACTTCATAACAGGAAGGATGGAAGCCGAAAATCCGTTCATATTCTGCAAGCTTTGCCTTAAAAAGCGGAATATCACTTTCGGACAAAATCGTATAGACGCAGCGGCCGAAGCCTTTTCCCGTAATTCTGCCGCAGCTTGTCGGATTACGCGGGTCATCAAGGTTCGGATTGATTTCGGAAAGCCGTTTCAAAATCCAGTCCACTTCGGGACTGGAGCTGTTATATAAATCCCGCATACTTTCGTGGCTGCGGTTTACGGCCCGCGCGAACTTTCCAAAAGAGCCTGTCACCAGAGCCTTCTGCGCCTCAAGGATACACTGATGCTCCCGCATGACGCAAAGCAGGCGGCGGCGCGTATCTTCATTTACAATGCCGAGAACTTCCCCAACATCTGCAGGGTTTTCCTCATAAAACCAACCGCCGTAGACAGATGACCGGCGTTCTTTCAGCTCACCTAAAAGCAGGACGTTTTCCGGCTGGTGCAGGCTGTCCTCGTTCCAGACAGAGACGCGGGGCACGCGGGCATCAGTCAAGAGGATTTTCTTTCCGGGAAATGAAAAAGGAATGATGTCATAGCTCGAAGAAGCGTAATCGGTACAAACAACGCTGTTTTCCTTTGAGTACAGCGCCGTATAGTTGTCTGCAGCAAGGTATTCAAGCTTAAGAAACAGACGGTTGCCGCGTTCAAGGACCTGCAGCAGCTGGGCGTCGGTACAATGCAGATTAAACAGCGCGCGAATTGCATAAGCGCTGCCGACTTTCATCGCAGTAGTAATGCCAAAACCGGCAGACGGCAGGATGTCTGAATAAACCGTTATGTCCATGCCGCCAATTTCAAAGCCGCCGGAAGTAAAACCGTAAATCATGGCTTTTATTCCGTTTGCCCAGCGGTCTTCTTTTCTGTATTTAAGTGAAGTCAGCAAAACCTTTTTCCGCTCAGAAAGCTGCGGAAAAAAGAAGCGAACTGTTCCGTCATCACGTGGAGAAACAGCGACGTATACCGGCAGGTTCACCGCCATAGAAAGTGTTTTGTCTTTACAAAACCATGAATGTTCACCAATAAGGTGGAAACGGCCGGGAGCTGAAACTACAATCTGTGGCAGCACCTGATATTCGCTTTCGTGAGCTTCGTAGACGTTATTCATGCAGAACTTATTATCCCCTAGTGTTGCAATTTTACAGCTTAATTAATAGAATAATACTATAATGTCTAGCTTTTTACAAGTTTTTTGTGCTATTTTTTCGGGCACGCTGTTAGCCTTGTCTATTGCAAATGAAATCTATACATTCGGTTTTCCCCTGCTGGCGCTTTTTTCACTCATCCCCCTGTACCTTGCCCTGCATCACGCAAAAACGTATTCGCGGGCATTTCTGATTTCAGCCCTTCAGGCACTGATAACTCACATGCTTTCAAGCTACTGGCTCGGTAATTTTTACGGATTTGCGCTTTTTACGCTCGGGGCCTCAGCTGCAGGAACTGCCGGCTGGCATGGACTTTTCGGCTTTCTGTATTTCTGGATGTTTTCAAAGCTGGATTCCCGAAAAAGCAGCGCTCTTGCGGTAAGGGCCGGCAGGCTGGACTTCGCAATTCCCTGCAAAATACTTTTATTTTCAAGCTTATACACCATCTGGGAATGGTGCAAATCAAACGGCTTTTTAGGCTACCCCTGGGGTACAGTATCCATGGCGGCCTACCGCTGGAGGCTCATCACGCAGATTGCAGATATAACCGGCAGCTACGGCGTAACCTTTCTGTTTGCTTTTTTTTCCGCGCTGTTTGCTGAAGGACTGCTGCTTCTCGAAGCTCTGCCTCATGCCATAACCCCATTCCGCCTGCAGGCGGCCTGGAAGCAGACCGCAAAGGCTTTTGCCGCGCTTTCTGTCGCCGCACTCTGCTACGGCACAGTCGAATATGTCCGCCCCCGAAAGCCGCTGAAAATGATGAATGCCATCCTCGTACAGCAGAATCACGATCCGTGGGGAATCGGCGACAGGCAGGCAATAACGGTCTCAGAAAACCTTACAGACGCAGGCCTTGCAGAATTTGAGGCAGACGGCAAAACGCCAGATGTCGCAGTCTGGAGCGAAGGCGTCCTTTCCCGGCATTTTCCTGCTGCTAGCGCCTACTACACGACACATCCGGAAGACAAACCGCTCATCAGCTACATCAAGGAAAAGCGCATTCCGTTCGTCATCGGCGGCACCTACACATTCAACAAAAAAAAGCACCAGAACGCAAACGCGGCAATTCTTTTTGACAAAAACGGTAAGACTGCAGGCTTTTACGCAAAGCTGCACCTCGTACCGTTCGCAGAACGCATCCCCGGCGTTGAATACGAATGGGTCCGGAACATCATCCTGAAGCTGGCAGGCTTTTCTTACGGGCTGACACAAGGCTACAAATCCGTCCTTTTCGAAATACCGCTGAATCAGGAAGCGCTGTACGATGCAGAAAAAACAGAAATCGTATCGCTGACTCAGCCGAAGCCGCAAAAAAAGACAACCGCGCTTGTCAGCACGCCGATATGCTTTGACGACGCATTCAGTACAGTCTGCCGCAAGCTTTTTCTGGCTGGAAGCGAAGTTTTTATCAACCTGACAAACGATTCCTGGTCGCAGACCAACAGCGCGGAACTGCAGCATTTCATCGTCTCTTCTTACAGGGCAATTGAATTCAGGACGACGCTCGCCCGGGCCACAAATTCTGGCTATACGACGGTCGTCTCCCCCACAGGAAAACCGCTGCAGAGCCTGAAGCTTTTTGAAAGCGCAAGCCTCGCAGCAGAAATCCCCATCTATGAGCGGAAGATGACTGTGTACGCAAGATTCGGCGACTGGCTTCCTAAAACACTTGCCGTTCTGGCATTTCTGCTCCTTGTACACACGGAGTTAAAAGAGCGGGAGTCAGAACGTCCCGTAGCCACCGACAGAAGCAGGCTTCTTGGAATCTGGTTTACCGTAACGGCAGATATGTCGGTCTGGGATTTCTAAAGCACACAAGACCTCAGCCAGAAAAACTTTTCGCGGCCTGCGTGCAGCGTTTTTTTAAGGGGATGGCCCGTTCAGCTGCGCTTGCCCGCTGAGCTTCGATCGCACACCCCGGCTGCGGCTGTCAGTTTAAAAGCACGGGTTCGTGCAACTGCACCCGCAGAATGAAGGCTCTTGACCAAATCGAAAAAGATTGTTACCTTTCGCTCAAAAACAAGAGGTTTACAATGATTCGATCAGTATTCGTCGCAATGTTTGCCGCGCTCATCTCAGCCGGCTGTTTTATTTCAGTTCCCCTTCCGGGACTTGTTCCGATTTCCATCCAGAACATGTTTGCAATCCTGTCCGGCATCTTGCTGGGTAACATCCAGGGCGCCGCAGCTACAGGCCTTTTCCTCACACTAGGTGCGCTGGGAATCCCCGTTTTCTCCGGCATGACAGGCGGATTTGCCGTGCTTACCGGCCCGACAGGAGGCTTCCTCGCAGGCTACTTCTTTGGCTCACTGGCTGCAGGCCTTATTGCAGGCCGGCCGGTTCCCTCAGAAAAAAAACGCACCGTTCCGCTGGTAGTAAAAATCATCCTTGCAACACTCGCAGGTTATTTCATCAACTACGCACTCGGCATTCCGTGGTTCATTTCCGTAATGACAGGCCGGGGAAAAGATGTCGACCTCGCATTCGCATTAAAGGCATGCCTTATCCCCTTCATTCCCGGCGACAGCATCAAAATCGTCCTTACAATTATCCTGGGACTCCTGCTGCGTCCGACGGTAGGCCGCTACCTCTCCCCAGATAACGACCGTCTGCCGGCCGAAGCGTAACGCGTGCAGTCATGAAAGAAGCAAGCCTCCAGGACAAAGCCGTTGTCCTTGCAGACGTAAAAAAAAGATTTTCCCTCTCCGCTGACTCAGGTGACTTCTATGCTGTTGACGGCATCTCCTTTACCGTCGACAAAGGAAGCGTAACCATCATCGGCGGAGCAAACGGAAGCGGAAAATCCGTGCTCATGCAGCTGATTGCAGGGCTCATAAAGCCGACAGCCGGGACCATACAGACAAGTTCCCAGCCCGGCCTTATCTTTCAGGATGCCGCCACGCAGATTTTGGGCGAAACAGCTGCGGAAGACGTAGCTGTAGGCCCAAAAAATCAGGGAATCCCCAAAAAGCAGATTCCTCAGATTGTTACAGAAAGCCTCGAGGCAGTTTCCTTAAAACACAAGGCGGAATATGCGGCCGCATTTCTTTCCGGCGGAGAAAAGCGCAGGCTTGCAGTCGCCTCTATTCTCGCCATGAAGCGGGACATACTCATTTTTGATGAGCCGTACGCTAATCTTGATTATCCCGGCGTTCAGGACGTAAACAAGCTGCTGGCAAAGCTGAAAGAAAACGGAAAAACAATCCTGCTTCTGACCCACGAGCTTGAAAAATGCATGGGCCTTTCTGACCACATCATTATCCTCAAACAGGGAAAAAAAGTATGCGACACCACGCCGGAAGACGCCCTGACACAGCCGCTGGAACAGTGGGGCATCCGAAACCCGCTGACAGCGTACAAAACGCTCTCAGATTTAGTCTGGCGCTAGGATTACTGTATGGAAAAAGCACAATTCTTCCGCTACCGCACGGGAAAGACCATTCTCCACAAACTGCCGCCGGCTCTAAAGATTCTGCTCCTGCTTACGCTTGCAATCAGCTCGTTTTACCTGCCGACAGGCACCGCATTCTGCGCCTGGCTTTTCGTGCTGCTTCTGGAACTGCTCTTTCGTTTTCCGTTCCGCGGCATCATCGCAGACCTGCAGCCGGCATTCTTTTACATGGCCATGCTGTATCTGGCGTCCGTTATCCAGCACATCCTGCAGGGAACCGGACCTGACAGCGTGCAGCTCACAACAGTGCAGATTCTCACTCCTGATTCAGAAAAGCTTTCGCTTGCAATGCACCTTACCCTCTCGCTTTCGGTGTCTTCCATTTTTTACCGGACAACAAGCAACGTGCAGTTTCACGAAGGATTTTCTGTAATCGAACGGACGCTGACGCGGCAGAAAAAAGCCCGCTATGCAGATCAGCTCAGCCTTACGATGACTTTTATTCCGCGCATCGTCAAAAACTGGCAGCAGATTGACACGGCCTGGAAGGCGCGCGGCGGCAAAAACGGCATACGAAAAATACTCACCCTGATTCCGCGGCTGTTCGCTGTAAGCATGGATGACGCCTACCAGACGGCGCTTGCCGTAATGAACAGAAATCAGAAATAACGGAAGCGCCTACCGAGAGGCAAAGTCCGCACCTCTCGCACAGCACAATCTTCGAGGGCCAGCCCACACCGCTCGTGCAGTCCGCACAGCACAATCTTCGAGGGGCCGTCCGTGCAGCACCGGCTTTTAGGTGCAGGCCACCGGCTTTTCACGCCCGCTTCTTTCTTCGCTTTCTGCACCGACTACGCTTTTACCGGAAAATCACTTTCAGCGTATTTCTGTAGGAAATCCGGATTCTATAGACAGGGCTCTGCCAGCTCTGAAGCAGGCGCCCGTCTGTAATCGAAATCGGCTCAATGTACACAGAAAGAGGATGCAGCTCTGGAACCAGAACCGTACCGACATCACCGACAGTGATAACCGTACCGGTTCCCTCCTCAAACGAAACGACAGGCTCAGCCTGCGTCATAAGCGTAAAGAACGCAAGCCCCGGATACGAAGCAAGCTGATCCTGCACGACAACATCCCGTTCCCTAAGCAGTGTCACCGTCCGCTTATAGGATACAAGCCCCGCTGACGGCGCATAGGCGTCTTTCAGCTCCATCGAGACGGATGCTGCCTGCTCCTCTATTGCGGCATGAACTTTCCGTGCCTTATACTCCGCGCCAGCGAGCTGGGCACCAGTAGCAAAGTCCGTGACATTATGAAACTGCGACTGCATCGTCCATATTTCATAACGCTGGGAAGAAAATGTCTTTTTGGAATACGTTTCCACACCCACGTCGATGATAAAAGGCCGGCTGTGTTTGTACAGAATAAAGCTTCCGGTATCATTATGATTGTGGCTGTCCCCATTTCCGCCGGCCTTTACCCCAAGGCAGAACACCGAATCCCGGAAAATGTGAAGCCCGGTGCTTTTATATACCCAATCAGGCTGCTTCGGGACCGTCTGATGAGAAGCATGATAAGAAAGCACTTCACTGGTGACAAACAGCTCTTCAACCAGATAAAAAAGATTGAGCATTTCGTCGGAGCTGTCATACCGGTGAAGCTTACCTGTCACGGAAGCTTCAGAAACAGTCTTGCTCCAGTCAGCGGCCGCAAAGGTCATCAGCCGTTCACTAGCGCATCTTTTTCCAAACAGAAATTCCCGCACCCCCGCACGGCCGGCAGCAGCAGCACAATCAGCAAAATTCAGATAATAATCTCCGCCGCCATGAACATTTACTATATATTCTGCGATGTTACGGATTTTCGGCTCAGAAAAAACGCTGTCAAACACGCCGCCGCTTACAGCCGACAGCACCTCAAGGGCATTAAACAGGCACAATCCTGCATGGCGGTAATACAAGGCGCCTTCATCACAGCAGCCGTCATCTCCATAGCCGGCTAAAAACCGGTCAATGCTGAACACCGCCCTGTTAAGGCACTTTCTCCGCTCAGCGTCTTCCGTCATGCCGGGAAGAAAAGCTCCCAGAAGAACATTCTGCGTACACCAGACCGTCCAGTTATTTGTCGGCTCACTGTTATAGCCCATCCACCAGAAATGCTTTTTCAGATACGGCTTTATGATACGAAAGTCGAATTCCCGGCGAATACGCGCGCAAAACTCCGGGCTAATCCGGTCCAGTTCTGCACCAAGCACATACTGTACAAACGCAAGCTGAGCGCCAGTCTCGCAGGCAAAAAGATCCAGGACTGGATTTGCAGAATCCGGGAACGCACGCTGCGGTTCGTTGCGGCGGTAAGAATTATGAGCCGGAAGCTGCCAGCCGCTTTCTTCACAAAGCGCAATCACGCCGTCCGCAATGGCATTCAGGAAACGCCCTTCATAGGTAATGCACTCCGCAAGCACAAACAGGTTAAGCATTATCCGCCGGGTAAAATAGGCGGCCTCAAAATGGCTTCTGTTACCGTTTTTTGTAAACTCCATATATAAGGCCGCTGATATTCCGGGATACTCCTGCGACAGCCGTTCTTCTGCGGCGGCAACAAAAGGCGCGGTTACAGCTTCTGGAAGTGACATCCAGGCTTTTCTGTCACCAGCTTTAGGACAGGGAATGAAATCAGCACAGTTTTCTGGAAGCAAGTTTAAATATTTTCGTACCATATTATGCCTGTGAGTATACCTGTCGGCAGATGCTTTTACAATGTAAATTCAATATTTTTTTTGAAAATTCACTTGTCAGTTCATATCTAGTGGTATATGATTAAATCATTACACAAAAAACGCTAAATTTGGGGTAACAAAACAAATGCGCTGTCCTTACTGTGGAAGCATGGAAGATAAAGTCATAGAATCACGGACCATGGCAAATGGGGAATCCATACGGCGCCGCCGGGAATGCATTTCATGCGGATATCGTTTTACAAGCTACGAGCGTGTTGAGGAAAAGCCGCTGATGGTAGTAAAACGGGATGGAAGGCGGCAGCCCTTTGACCGGCAAAAGCTTGAAAAAGGAATCGACCGCGCTCTTGAAAAACGTCCGGTCGCCTCAACCATGCTGGAAAACATCGTAAACGAAATTGAAGATCAGGCCGTTATGGTGGGAAAAACCTCGCGGGAAATCTCAACGGCAGAGCTGGGAGAACTGGTTCTGAAACGGCTTTTTGACGTAGATAAAGTTGCGTACATCCGATTTGCATCTGTCTACAAACACTTTGAGAACTTAGACGAGTTTATAAATGAAGTAAACAGCCTGGGAGCTGATAAAGGAGAGAAAAAGTGAGTGCAGCAGAACAATCCGGTCAGTCGGTATTTCCCGAGTGGCGTAGTTTTTTAGGCACAAATGATGATGAAGAAACAAAGTCATTCATCAAGCAGGTGGTAAAACGGGACGGTCATCTGGAAGCATATGACCGGAACAAGATTGAAGGGGCCATCGGAAAAGCAATCGAAGCTGTTGAAAAGCGGGCAAATCCAGACAAGGCTCAGCAGCTTACCGACAGCGTCGAAGAACACCTGCGCCTTCTTATGGCAGGCCGCCGCGCCCATTCAATTCCTGCAATCGAAGAGATTCAGGATGTTGTTGAAACCGCACTCATCGAGGCAAAAGAAGTCGAAATTGCAAAAGCGTACATCATTTACCGCGCACAGCACGAAGCGCTGCGTAATTCAAAAACGCTCATGCTCGACATCAATAAGACAATGGACGGCTACCTTGCGCAGACAGACTGGCGCGTTAACGAAAACGCAAATGTCAATTTCTCGCTTGGCGGTCTTATTCTGCACAACAGCGGCACCATCACCGCAAATTACTGGCTCAAGAACATCTACTCAAAAGAAATTGCAGAGGCGCACAAAACAGCGGCGTTTCACATTCACGACCTGTCCATGTTTTCTGGCTATTGCGCAGGCTGGTCGCTCCGACAGCTTATTCAGGAGGGCTTAGGCGGCGTTACCGACAAAATCAAGAGCAAGCCTGCAAGCCACCTTTCTACGCTGGTAAACCAGATTGTAAACTTCTTAGGCATCATGCAAAATGAATGGGCGGGCGCTCAGGCATTCAGCTCATTCGACACATACCTCGCTCCGTTCGTAAAGGTTGACAACCTGACCGAAAAAGAAGTCCGCCAGTGCCTGCAGAGCTACATTTTCGGCGTAAACACCCCCAGCCGCTGGGGAAGCCAGGCTCCGTTTACAAACATCACGCTTGACTGGACATGTCCCGCAGACTTGCGCAACAAAAAAGCCATTGTCGGCGGCCGCGAGCAGGATTTTACCTATGGCGAATGTCAGAAAGAGATGGACTTAATCAACAAGCTCTTTATCCAGCTGATGCTCGAAGGTGACGCAGACGGGCGCGGTTTCGGCTACCCGATTCCGACCTACAATATCACCCGTGACTTTGACTGGAACAGCGAAAACGCACAGCTGCTTTTTGAGATGACAAGCCAGTACGGAACGCCCTACTTCCAGAACTTCATCAATTCAGACCTCGACCCGTCAGACGTACGCAGCATGTGCTGTCGCCTGCGTCTTGACAAGCGGGAGCTGCGTAAGCGTGGCGGAGGCTTATTCGGAAGCGACGAGTTTACCGGAAGCCTTGGCGTCGTTACAATCAACCTGCCGCAAATCGGCTACCTTGCAAAAACCGAAGAGCAGTTCTACGCACGCCTTGACTATCTGATGGATCTTGCAAAACAGAGCCTCTCAGCCAAGCGCAAGGTCATTCAGCGGCTTTTAGACGGAGGCCTGTTCCCCTACACCCGCCGCTACTTAAAAACCCTGAACAATCACTTTAACACCATCGGTCTTTGCGGCATGAATGAATGCTGCCTGAACTTCCTTGGTGTTGACATCGTACACCCGAAAGGCAAAGCCTTCGCATGCGCCGTCCTTGATCACATGAGAAGCCGCATGCAGGACTATCAGGAAGCCACAGGCGAACTTTTCAACCTTGAAGCGACGCCTGCAGAAAGCACCAGCTACCGCCTTGCCCGTCACGATAAAGAAAATTATCCTGACATCATCACAAGCGGCGGGGACGAACCGTACTACACCAACAGCTCACAGCTTCCGGTTGATTACACCAGCGATGTATTTGAAGCGCTCGACCATCAGGAAGCGCTGCAGACAAAGTACACAGGCGGTACCGTGTTTCACACATTCATGGGTGAGCAGATTAAGGACTGGAAGGCATGCCGTGACCTCGTAAAGGCCATCATGTCAAATTACCGCATTCCGTACCTGACGATAAGCCCCACTTATTCAATATGTCCGGTTCACGGCTATCTTTCAGGCCAGCAGTTTGAATGTCCGAAGTGCAAGGCTGAGCGGGAACAGGAATTGCAGTTAAAGCTTAAAAAACTGGAAAAAGAACGCGCAGCACTTGTTGCTGCCGGCGTAACAGCGTAAGATACAAAAAGGGAGGATATATATGGCAAAGACATTGGCAGCATTGGATGCGGAAATCGCAGCAACAAAAGAAGCTCTGAAAGATGTGCACGGCTCTACCACAGAGGTGTATGCGCGCATCGTCGGCTATTATCGTGCAGTGCGCAACTGGAACAAAGGTAAGCGCAATGAGTTTAATCACCGCAAACTGTTTGTCTATAACGGCGAGCAGACGCAAAGCGCCGCTTCTCAGACAGTCACCAATGACGTTCAGCCTGCACCCCAGGTTCTTGCCATGGAAGCAGAAGCTGCATCTGAAAACACAAGCGGCATGCACTACGAATTCTTCCTTCGCGGCACCTGCCCGAATTGCCCGCCTGTTAAAGCGTACATGGAAGAAGTTGCACTTCCCGGCATTCAGATTGACGTTGACTCAGAGGAAGGTCTGCTGCAGGCAGCCCGTAAAGGTGTATTTGCAGCGCCAACCGTCATATTCTATGGAGCAGACAATGCCGAAATCTCCAGAGCACACAATGTCGATGAGTTAAAAGCAATACTGCAGCCGCAGGCTGTTGTCGCATAAAAACGGCAGAGCCGTTTTTATGCTGTCGGAAATGATGTGTTGCACCATTTCCGATGCGGCATGAGCAAGCATATGCACATTTCTGAAGACACGCACGTCGGTGCGCTCATAAAGACGACCCTTGTCGATTATCCCGGCAGGGTCGCCTGCTCTCTGTTTCTAGTCGGATGTAATCTTCGATGCCCGTATTGTTACAATCGTGCACTAGTTTTCAATCAGGAGCCTCCTGAAAATCTTGTAACAGCTCAAGAAGTCATCGCACACCTTGAAAAACGCAAGAATGTGCTGTCAGGCTTTGTCGTCAGCGGAGGAGAAGCCCTGCTTCATCCGGCGACAAAAGACCTTATCAAAGCAGCGAAAAAACTCGGATATCATGTAAAGCTCGACACAAACGGAACGCTTCCGGACAAACTCGAAGCGTTGCTTTCTTCAGCAGAAACAACGCCGGATTTTATCGCCATGGACATAAAAACCAGCCCGGAAAGGTATGGTGAACTTATCGGCGGAAGTCCCCGGCTTGATTATCCGCATCTCCTCAATAAAACAATAGCGCTTATAGCAGAACACTACAGCACAAACTGCCGTGAATGGAGGACAGTCCTCGTTCCCCCGTTGGTACAGAATACTGATATTGAAGCAATCGCAGCCATTCTTCCACCGGATGCAACCTGGCAGTTCGCACAATTTCGAAACGAAAACTGCCTGAACCCGTCATACAACGACATAACGCCATACACAGAAACGGAAGTTCAAGCGCTTATTTCTCATGCAAAAGCCCTTGTTCCGGGAGCTGCACTGCGCTAACTAAAAAAATGAGTTTTTTTTCATTTTTTTTGATAAAGTACACAACTTACGCTTGACATAAAATGAACCGACTGATATAGTAGCCACATCACTTGGGGGCATAGTCCAGCTGGTAGAACACCGGACTCATATTCCGTATGTCATAGGTTCAAATCCTATTGCCCCTACTAACCGCCTTTTATAAGGCGGTTTTTTTTATTTTCCAGCCTTTCAGGTATTTTTCTCTCCAGCCTCCCCTAAAAACAGATACCGTTGTATATATTCTGCAGAAACTTTAGTCAGAATGAATTGACCATTTTTTACACAAGCTGTAAAATACCGTATGATTGAAGCAGAAAGATTTGATTCGCCATTTAAGGGCCGTTCGTTGCTGTCATGGGTTGACTACACACCCGAAGAAATCCTGCAGATTCTTGATTATGCCTTCCTTGTAAAAAAACAGGCTCATGCAGGAGAAGTCCACCAGCGCTTCTTGGGAAAAACCATTGCCTTGATTTTTGAAAAACGCTCAACCCGTACCCGTTCCTCTTTCGAAACTGCATTCGGCGAAGAAGGCGGGCACCCTGTATTCATGTCTACCGCCGACATTCAGCTTGGGGGTAAAGAAAGCGTAAAAGATACAGCCCGCGTCCTTGGCCGTATGTTCAGCGCAATTGAATTCCGCGGTTTTAAGCAGGATCACGTAAAGCAACTTGCCGACTATTCCGGCGTTCCGGTCATCAATGGTCTGACCGATGACTTTCACCCAACGCAGGCACTTGCTGACATTATGACGCTAAAAGAAAACTTCGGCACGTTAAAAGGTCTGCACCTTGCATTCTGCGGTGACGGACGCAACAACGTAGCCCGCTCATTAATGCTCATCTCCGCAAAGCTTGGAATTGATTTTACCATCGTCAGTCCTAAAGCGCTCTTCCCTCCCGAGGACATACAGAAGATTTGTGCGCCTTTTGCCAAAGAAAGTGGCTCAAAAATTACAATTTCTGATGATTTAGCAGTTGTAAAAGGCGCTGATTGCCTTTATACTGATGTCTGGGTTTCCATGGGTGAAGAATCACTTAAGGAAGAACGCACAAAGTTGCTTTCACCATATCAGGTAAACAAAAAGCTGATGGAGGCGACAGGTAAGAGCAGTACGATTTTTATGCACTGTCTGCCGGCTGTCCTTGGTCAGGAAGTTACCGAAGAGGTTTTTGAAAGCCCTGCAAGTAAAGTGTGGGACGAAGCCGAAAACCGCAAGCATACGATAAAAGCAATTATGCTCGCCCTAATTTAAGGACTTTTCAAAGGCTTTACAAAGGAGATAGACAAAATGATGAAGAAGCTTTTTCTTGCTGTAGTAGTGGCATTGGCAGCAGTTACCGTACAGGTTTCAGCGGAGAATTCCAGTCAGCCGGATAAAGTATACACAAGAGAGTTTATCGAATCCGCTGTTACTTACCGGAATGTGCAGGTGTATAAAGTATTTGACTACAAGAATGCATATGTAGTTGAATATCGCAAAGGTCACCGCGACGTCGGCATGGTTTCAATTCCGAAACGCTGGTATTCAGAATTGCCGAGAAAATTGAACTTCCGTGCTCTTCCGAGAGGTATGGAGCCTTACATGACGCTTATTTCAAAAGAAGGCGCATTTGAACGTGTTGTCCTTACAATGCCCATCGACCGCACAGATCCGTACTGGGGTATTTCAACCCAGGGACAGGTAGAAGATGCAGATAAGGACACACTCGAAGTCGAGTACTAATCTGTCTGACTGAATTATAATTTCTGTCATCCCAAAAAGGCTGTCGTTTTACCGACGGCCTTATTTTTTCTTTTCTGGAGTACATGATGAAACTTATTTCTGAAGAAGAAATAGCAGCATTCAAAAGTTTTTTACAAGCACACAGTTTTTTCTTTATCGCTGGTCACAAAGAACCGGACGGCGACTGCATTTTCAGCTGCCTTGGCATGGCAGAACTGCTAAAAAAAACAGGACACCAATACGAGCTTTTAAATGCAGGTCCCTTTAAAAGACCGGAAATCCGTCGGCGGGAATCGTTATTTTCAACAACGCCTACCTTTCTTTCCGAGCCAGAACGAAAACAGACAGGGCTTATTATGCTCGACTGCTCTGAATTATCAAGACTCGGAGATCTTAGTTCCGAAATGAAGGGGCTTGATACATTCATCATCGACCACCACAAGACAGCAGCTGTGACAGACACCTGCATCATTGACGCATCTGCACCAGCCTGCGCCTGCATCGTCCAGCAGCTGTATGAAGCTGTTGCCGGCAGCCTGACTAAAGAAGTCGCTCAGCTTATTTTCTTTGGAATGGCAACTGATACCGGGTATTTTCGTTTCCTGAACTCGGATTCCGCAGAAGTATTCAGGGCAACAGCCCGCCTGGTCGATGCGGGAGTGAATCCTCGGGAAGTATATGATGAGATGACCGGTGGAAAACCCTACTCCACCCGAAAATTGCTGGGAGTTCTGCTTTCGAGAGCAGAGCGGTATTACAACAACAGACTTGTCATTACCTACGAAACAATGGAAGACACGAAAAAGTGGGGACAGGAAGGCAGGGACAGCGACGCGCTCTACTCTTTACTTCTTGCAGTCGACAAGACAGAAGCAGTCGTATTCATACGACAGGAAACTGAGTTTTCCTGCACAGCAGGTCTCCGCTCAAAAAATGACATTGATGTAAGCGCCATTGCAGCGCAATTCGGAGGTGGCGGCCATAAAAACGCATCTGGACTCAGCACGGACGGAACCATCGACAAACTCATTCCTGCAATCTGCAAGGAATTTGCAAAAATCCTGAAGGACTAACCATTTGCTGCCAGATTCAGATACGGCAGCAGACAGCAGCATATTTTCACAAGCAGCCCGGTAAACCGCACAAAAGCGCTCTTAAACCGGGCTGATTCTTTTTTAACTCCAGTACACTTTTGCACAAAATAAGTCAAGTTTTGCAATAAAAAGCATAATTTTGCATAAAATTATTACAGTTTTGCAAGATTATGATTGATTATGCTAGAAAACAGGCAATTTTTGATTGAAAACGTACAATTTTGATTGAAATCAGTCAGGTTTTGATTGAGATTGCAAGTTTTTGCTTGAAAAAAGTCAAATTTTTATTGAAATTACAAGTTTTTGCTGGAAAACGGTCAGATTTTGATTGAACCCCTGTTTATAGCTTAAAAACAGCCGTTTTTCCCCCTATTTCCGACCTGGCACGCTTTTTGCTTTTAAGCGGAGGCTACCATTATGGAAATAGAATTAGCAGAAATTCCACAGCTTGTAAGGGAGCATAAACTCCCATTAGAAAAAGCCGTACAGGAAGTTTGGGTACACATGTACATGAGACCTGTGTACTTTGGACTCGGTGATTTTTCCGAAGACGATAAAAGTGATTTCTTACTATCACTGCAATCGACTCTTCCAAAAATCATCACACAGTACGATCCCCAGCGAGGTGCATTTAAAACATTTTTACACCACTACATTCAAAACAACATTAAAAACTGGAGGCGAAAACAAAGGGGAAAAGCTCATCAGGGAACGATTCTAGGCCAGATTCTGTCACCGGAATTTGACAACGAAAGCCCAGATAGTGCCATTGAGCAGACAGGAAAAACTATGGAATTCTACAAGAAACGCAAAAAAAGCAAAAATCTGGAAATTGCAAAGCGTACAACACTTATCTTGTGCCTGCGCTCCTGTACAGCTGTAACCGGAGAACTGTTAGTACGGATAGCAGCGTTCCTCGAAATTCCGCCGCAAACACTAGAACAAATGCTGCAGGACATCAACTCAAAGCGAGAGGCGCAACATAAGAAAAGGGACAAGTTGATTGAAGCCCGCAACGTTGAATTCTACAAACACTTAAAGTATGCACATTTACTGCAAAACAAAAGCTATCTGCCAGAAACGCAGAACAAGCTTCTCCGGCAGTATAACAGACATACCAGAAGGTGGAATTACTACAACAAAAGGCTCATGTCGAGAATGCTTCACTGCCCGTCCAGCGACATGATCGCAAAAGAGCTGGGCATAGAAACCAGAAAAGTTTATTTCTACATAAACCATGCCATCAACAAAAGAAAAGTCCACTGGGAAATCATCAACCCGGAACATAAAACAGATGGACGGGAGGAATAATAATCACTATGATTCACCGTATGAAGTTATATTTAGCAAGCAGCAACCGACACAAACAAAAAGAAATGCAGGAGCTGCTGCCATTCTGCGAAATCCGTATACCGGCAGATGACGGCATTGAGTTCTCTCCAGAGGAAACTGGCTCTACATTTTCCGAAAACAGCCTGATAAAAGCGCAGGCGCTCTGGAACCTGGTTAAAGAACCGGTGATTGCGGACGACTCGGGACTGTGTGTCGACAGTCTTTCTGGCGCACCCGGCATATACACTTCCCGCTACGCAGGCCCCCTTTACATGCAGGGGCGGCCTGACGGCGTAAAGATTCCGCAGGAAGAACAGAACAGACTGTTAATCAAACAGGTGAATGACCTGCACACAGATAACAGAGCCTGCCATTACGTCTGCGCAATGACGCTGTTCATAGCTCCCGACCGGTACTTTATTGCACAGGAAACCTTTGAAGGCGAGCTTATCAAAGATATATCCCTGGCAGCAGGAACCGGCGGTTTCGGGTACGACCCTATTGTTTATCTGCCCCAATACGGAAAAACAGTTGCAGAAATCTCTGCAGAAGAAAAGAATGCTATTTCGCACCGGGGAAAAGCTGTTCAGGCAATTAAAACGATACTACAGACAATAAAAAAATAATTTTTTTTCAAAAAAGTAGTAAAGTTTTAGGTTATTATTGCCGACCATAGTAATGGTGAGTTACATGCAGTTTTATTTCGTCGAAGTAATTTGCACGCAACAAGCCGCCGTAAAAGGAAGCTGATGTAGCCTTGTAATACAGAAGTTTCCTTTTACACACCGGCAGAAAGGATTTTGCCGGAAAACATTTCCATGGAGGAAAAATTATGGTCATCAACCACAACTTGTCAGCACTGTATGCCAACAGACAGCTTGGCGTAACAGGTACGAGCCTTTCAAAAGGCATGGAGAAACTTTCATCAGGTGAAAGAATCAACCGCGCAGGCGACGACGCTTCAGGTCTTGCAGTATCTGAAAAGATGCGCAGCCAGATTCGCGGCTTGAACCAGGCTTCACAGAATGCACAGAATGGTATCAGCTTCATTCAGGTAACTGAAGGCTTCCTGCAGGAAACAACCGATATCATGCAGCGCATCCGCGAACTTGCAGTTCAGTCTGCTAACGGCATCTACACCGATGAAGACAGAATGCAGATTCAGGTCGAAGTTTCTCAGCTCGTTGCAGAAGTAGACCGCATCGCTTCTCAGGCACAGTTTAACGGTATGAACATGCTTACTGGTCGTTTCGCACAGGACACTGGCGAGAACACCGTATCTGGTTCAATGTGGTTCCACATCGGAGCAAACATGGATCAGCGCATGCAGGTTTATATCGGCACAATGACTGCTGAATCACTGGGACTTCGCGAAGTAGGTACTGGTGCAACAATGTCACTGGCAGCTCCTGATTTGGCCAACAGCGCAATCGGCACAGTCGATGAAGCACTGAAGAGAATCAACAAGCAGCGCGCAGATCTCGGCGGTTACCAGAACCGCATGGAATATGCAGTTAAGGGACTGGATATTGCAGCAGAGAACCTGCAGGCAGCAGAGTCACGCATCCGCGATACCAACATGGCAGCACAGATGGTTGACTTTACACGCGATCAGATTCTTTCACAGTCTGGTACTGCAATGCTCGCTCAAGCGAACACTCAGTCACAGAATGTCTTGTCTTTGCTTCGATAGTGCGTTATAATAAGGCGAAATCTGAAAATAGTTTCAGATTTCGCCTGGCTGGTTGCGTGATGTTCCTACATCAAGTCTTTTCTCGTCACACAATCCACTATAGCACAGACAGTACGATTTGTTTTTAGACAAATCTTGATCTTTGACAGCGCCCTTTATGAAAGCCTGTAACAGCATGGACGGTCGGTCTTAAGTCATTAAGCCGACGGTTTCTGCTGATGGGTCTAAAACTGCAAGCCGATAGGCGCATTATTTGCTTGCAGCCCGTACAGGCAGAACACACAGCATGAAGCTGAAGTGTTTTAAATCATGGAGGGCACAAATATGATTATTAATCACAACATGAGTTCTTTGTATGCTAACCGCACGCTGGGAGTTACAAGCGAACAGCTCGTGGGAAACATGGAGAAACTCAGTTCAGGTCAGCGCATCAATAAAGCTGGCGACGATGCATCAGGTCTTGCAGTATCTGAAAAGATGCGCAGCCAGATTCGCGGTTTGAACCAGGCTAACAGAAACATTGAAAACGGTGTTTCTTTTATCCAGTCAACAGAAGGCTATCTGCAGGAAACTACAGACATTCTTCAGCGCATCCGCGAACTTGCAGTTCAGTCAGCTAACGGCATTTACTCTGACGAAGACCGTATGCAGATTCAGGTTGAGGTTTCTCAGCTGGTTGCCGAAGTAGACCGCGTCGCTTCACAGGCGCAGTTCAACGGCATGAATATGCTTACCGGTGGCTTTGCAGAGGATTCTGCTTCTGGACGCATCATGCAGTTCCAGATTGGTGCAAACGTAGACCAGAACGCACGTGTATACATCGGTACAATCACCGCACAGGCTCTGGGGCTCAAGGGCGCACAGGGTACTGACGAGCAGATTGGCATCTCTTCACCCGATACAGCCAACATGGCGATTGCAACCATCGACAATGCTCTTTTGAAAGTTTCAAAACAGCGCGCTGACCTTGGTGCATATCAGAACCGCTTTGAGATGGCCGCTCAGGGCATCGGAGTTGCAGCCGAGAACCTTCAGGCTGCTGAATCTCGTATCCGCGATACAGATATGGCATCTGAAATGGTTGAATACACAAAGAACCAGATTCTTACTCAGTCTGGCACGGCAATGCTTGCACAGGCTAACAGCCAGTCACAGAACGTACTCGCATTGTTGAGATAAACCGTATTTTCCATCTAAGAGACTTCTGGATGTCGTCTTTTTGACGGAAATTGCGTAAGTGGGAGGGGTGCGCCCCTCTCCCACTTTTGTTTCAGGAGGAAACGCCCTATGAACATCAATTCAGTCGGGCAGAATTTGGCAATGGATGGCCACTTAAAAGTTAACTCCGGAGCAGCAACTGTAAAACGGCAAAATCCTGCCGCCACTGGATCAATAAAAGAGCCGGTAGCGGCTGCCGAAACGCCAATGGCAGATGCCGCCCATGTGGTACAGAACATTACCGAGAACATTGCCCAGGTACAGGAAGATGTCCGACAGCTTCAGCGGCTTTCGGATGCAGTAATGGGACGAAAAGTTCAGTTCTCAGTCAATCAGGAATTGAACCAGGTCGTCGTAGCGATTGTTGACCCATCGACAGATCAGGTCATAAAGGAGATTCCATCGGCAGATATACAGAAAATGAAAGCGCGCATACGGAAGACTATCGGACTTCTGTTTGATGAAATGATTTAATCACTTTTATTTCGTATAGAAGCCTGTGACTAATTATGGCTGATATTTCAATACCTGGCGTCAGTAACAAATATAAAACGAATGAATATATTGATGCACTGATAAAAAAAGAGCGTATTCCGCTTACAAGAGAGCAGGAGTCGCTTGACAGGTATAAGGAGCAGCAAAGTGCTTGGCGGGGAGTGAACCAGAAAATGAGTGCACTTCGGGAGAGCACTAAGGCTCTATATTCATTTGAAAACCCGTTCAATAATAAACTCGCATCATCTTCCGATGAGGGCGCTATAACGGCAGATGCAGGACGGGAAGCAGCCTACGGATCTATAAAAGTTGACGTCATAAAACCTGCAACTGCAGACCGTTTCTTGTCCGGTGATTTAGACAAAGATTCCTCAGTTCCACAAGGTACATACACGTTCGAAGTTGACGAAAAGAAAATTTCAATAAACTGGCGAGGCGGAAAACTCACCGATTTCGTAAACTCAATTAACCGGCGTGGCACAAACATCATAAAAGCATCGCTTGTAGGCGTCAGTAACGAAAAGCAAAGTCTCTTAGTAGAATCCTTAAAAACAGGAAATAAATCAAATCTCATATTCAGAGACGCAGCGTTATCCTATGCGCTCAAAATAGGCCTCATCGAAAAAACAAAAGCTGAAATCACTGAGTTCGGAACCGACCGCGGTGAACTTACAAACCCGCCGGAAGAACAGCAGGTTCCGGAAGTCGAACAGGAAGGCCTGCCTGCAATGACCGCAGACTCCGTAGCAATTACAGATGGCAGAATCACCTTGCCGCCACGCAGCGGCTTTTCAATTCCGGTAAGCAAGAACCTGCTGGAAAATGAAGGTGAGCGGCTCGAATTCAGCTTTGCAACGGAAGATGTCACTGATATAACCGAAGAACTAAACATAAAGCGCACTACCCGCCCGGAACTGCCCGAAGCTGGTAAGGCAACGTATGACGAAATAACAGTCCGCAACAATCCGAGCGACACGTCGCTTCCTCCGGTGCCGCTGGAGCCGCTTGTTCCTGTCGAAAATTCGGCAGATTTTTACGTGCACAACAGCGACGGGAGCGAAATAAAAATCAACACGAAAACGATTGCTGTAGATACGATTACAGGTGAGAAAAAGATCTCACTGCAGCTGAAAAAATTTCCCAACATCGACAGCATCGTTGTGCGTAACCGCAATACAGGAGAAGCTGTTTCTGTCTCGTCATTTTCAGCATTTGATGAAAAGAAAAACCTCGGCTACTCTCCCGTGCATCCTGCAAGCGTCGCAGGAGACGCCGTTATCAAGTATGAGGGCATTACCATTACCCGCCCGGAAAACAAAATTGACGACATTGTGCCCCACGTTACGCTGAACATTCATGATGCAACAGAGCGTACTGCAACCATAAAAATAGAGCCGGATAAGGAAGCTGCAAAAGATGCCTTGATTAATTTTGTCGGCACCTATAATCAGGTTATTGCAGAAATGAACATCTTGAGCCAGAACAAACCGGAAATCGTCACCGAACTTGATTACCTTTCAAAAGACGAACAGGATGCAGCGAATGAACGACTGGGTATGTTCGCCGGAGACTTTTCGCTTACCAACAGCAAAGCCTCCATGCAGGCAATCGTTTCGGCAAACTACCGCTGGTCAGAAGCGGCAGTAATAACCATGCTTTCCCAGATAGGCATTTCGACACGGGCATCCTCCGGCGGTGGCAGCGGCTATTCTGCAAGCCAGCTCCGGGGCTATCTTGAAATCGATGAAAAAAAGCTTGATCAGTCATTAAATGACAATCTTGAATACATCAAGAATATTTTTGGATATGATTCCGACGGGGACCTCATCGTTGACTCTGGCATAGGCTTTGCCTTAGACAAGCAGCTCGGCGCATGGGTTTCCACCGGAGGCATTATTTCTAACAAAGACAAGACGCTTGCACAGCGGATTACCGCATCTGAAACAACAATCCGTAAGCTGGAATCCCAGCTCGCCAATAAAGAGCAGCAGCTTAAGGATAAGTACGGCCAGATGGAAGGAACCCTAAACAGCCTGCAGGCTCAATCGAACACAATATCTAATTTCGCAAACGGTGGAAGACAACAGTAAAAAGAGGTAAAAAAAATGGAATTATATGTAAACGGAAATCCAGTTGATATACAGCTTGAAAACGAAAAGACAATAGGAGATGTGCTCCGCGCTTTTGAAGAAGAATGTGCAAAAATCAACGCGACGACAGTCAGTATTTTTGTAGACGGAAAGCAAATCCGCGCCGACATATTTGATGAAACGGCAAAATGCCCTCTCGAGGAAAATACAAAGATAGAGCTGGGAATCATCAGCCTGCAGGAGATAAATGCATCTTTTAAGGAAAATGCAAAGATTTGCCGCAGTGTAGCGTCCGAGCTTGAGCAGATTCCGGTGCAGCTTCAGAGCGGCAAAGACAAAGACGCAAACCTTATTATCAGCAGCCTTGCAGACCTTGTTGATGACATCTGCCATACGGCATCGCTTTCAGCGCTGTTTCCGGAAGCATATAACTCATTCAGCATTAACGGAAAGAAGATCGCCGAGTTCTTCTCGGACCTGTCGGCAATGCTGACAGAATTCGAACATGCGCTTCAGGCAAAAGATACCGTACTCGTCGGAGATTTAGCAGAATACGAGCTGAGTCCACGGCTTATCGCTTTTGCAGATGCAGCGGAGGTATTGCAGTGAATGGAACAAACGGATCTCCCCTTGCCGCGCGAGCAGCTCTAAATCCACTGGCAGTCATCGTCATCGTAGTGATTCTCTTTATATCAGTGCTGGCAATCTATCTGATTACAAAAGTCCTCACTGAATACAAGAAATCGCCTGCATATCTGGAAAAGCAGAAACATAAACCGACTACTTTTACCGTAGTAAACGAAGTTGCAAAAGCAGCGCGTCTTTTACGGGAAGAACGGGACTTGCTTTGGGCCATCTGTAAAGAACACCCGGTTCCAAACCTCCGGTTTTATTTGAAAGACCCGATTACCCTTGAGCCATTGTACAAGGAAGAATTTTCCCTTCTTGATCAGGCAGACGACGAAAAAGGTAAGACATTTCTGTTTTCTCTGCGCGGAAAGATTCGAGACTCCTTTACACCTACTGAAAATATGAATACGACCCGAAAAATTGATGTCGGTACGGAATTAACCTACACGGCTTCCCAAGGCGTACACTACAGGCTTACGCTTCTGGAAAAACAGCCGGATTCCATGATTCTTGCAATGCCGCAAGCAATGATTGAGAGGGGCGACAAACCGAAAGAGCTTTCAAAAATCTCACTGATTTTTATACATAAGACGGGAAATGCCTATCAGCTGGAAACAAGAGCAGTGCGCTATCAGACTGATAAAAGCGGAACTGCGCAGATGATTGTCATGCACTCAGAGAAGCTGTCTCCCCTTCAGCGCCGCCAGACCGAACGAAAGGACATTGAACAGCCATGCCTGTTCTCTTCGGTCACCGTAAAGCCTGCTGATAGTGAAAAAAACACAAAAGTTGACTATAAAGCGTCCGATAATATGCATAAGGGAATTCTTATGGATATATCCACTGGCGGCTGCCGCGTGACAACCACCATGCCGATTAAGCCGGAACAGTTCATCTTTATCAGGGGAAAACTGAACGCGATGGATGAGGATGTAGCCATAGGCTCTATTGTCAGAACGACAAAAAGATTAGACGGACTTTTTATCTTGCATATTCGGTTCGTAAAAATTGAACGTGCGGTAGAAAACAGAATCCAAGCGCTTGTATGTGATTACACGCTGCCGGAATTAAGTTCATGACTTGGAAAAGTTTAACTTGACGGCCACTACTTATTAAGGTATTCTTTAAGGACATGAAGGTACTTGAATTGCAATCAATCCGACGCGAAGAGTTCGGGTTGTATTACAGACGAACTTTTACAGCTGATGTTATTCTCGATTTGCTTTCAAAACAGATAAAGGCACCTATTTCATTTATCATCGAGACAAGTCCTTTAGGTACAAAAACCATCGATGTAGACATTGATGCCAACAATCTTCTAAACTATCCGCTGCTGCCAGTATCAACAGCAATCAAAAAATATATACAGGAACTGGACTCTCAGGGCGGCTTGCCGTAATACTACTGCCCTTTAGTTCATCATAAGAAATCATGACATTTACTACTCATTCTGCAGAAGAAACCATTGCCTTGGGAGAAAAAATCGGTGCGCTTTTGAAGCCTGGTGATATAATCGCCATGCAGGGAACGCTTGCAGCCGGAAAAACAACCATTACGAAAGGAATTGCAAAAGCCCTCGGCATTACAGAAGACATTACAAGTCCTACATTCTGCCTTATTTCCGAATATGAAGGCACGCTTCCACTGTACCACATGGACGTGTACAGACTTGAAGGCGCAGAAGACTTTATCAATCTCGGTGTAGACGATATGCTCTACGGAAGAGGCGTCTGCATTATCGAGTGGAGCGAAAAAATCATGGAAGAGCTGCCGAAGAACACCATCATCCTGCATCTGGAACCGAATGCAGATGGCGGAAGAACGATTACGATTACAAACTGGCAGCATGGAGACATACAATGAAAGCACTGGCAATAGATTCATCAGCTTCCTGCATGACCATTGCAGCGAAAAATGGAAGCGACAGCGTAACGCTGTCGCTGGACATAGGCATGCGGCAGTCAGAAAAAATTTTACCCGCAATAGATTATGTGCTTGACCAGGCAGGCTTACAGGCTGCAGAACTTGACTATATGACGCTCTGCAAAGGCCCCGGTACATTTACAGGCCTCAGGCTGGCTTTTTCTGCGCTCAAAGCAATAAGCCTTGCCCATGCAATTCCCATTTATGCTGTTGGCACGCTTGAAGCCTATGCAGCTCCATTTGCAGAGTTTCCGCAGAAAGTAATCAGCATTATAGACGCAAAGAAAGATCAGTTTTTTGCAGCCGTATACCAGAAGGGGCAGACACTCATGGAAGCACAGGATGCAACAGTTGAGCAAGTGCTAGCCTGCCTGACAGACGGAGAGACCGTCATTACGGCCGGCCCCGATGGAGCAGTCTTTGCAAAAGCCCTGCAGGAGAAAAACAACAGTATTGCAGCTGTTACACCTGCGGCACCAATTCCCGCAACCGGCGTTCTCTTTACGCTTGCAGAAGAGCAGATTGCAAAAAAATTGCCGGCTCTCCAAGAATATGAAGGACCGGCATATCTTCGAAAAAGCGAGGCCGAGCTTGCACTGGAACGTGGCAAATAGCCTAACCTGCCGCTAGCTCAGCAGCTTTGATAGCGCATCCAGGGCTACAGAGCCTGCTGCAGCTTCCTTATTCTGGGTCTGGATGGCGTTAAACACTTCCTGACGGAACACCTTTACATTCTTAGGCGCCTCAACACCGATTTTTACCTGATCTCCGTGGATTTCGATAATCGTCAGCGTTATATCTGAGCCTATTTTTATCTTTTCATCGATTTTTCTAGACAGTATAAGCATTATTTCTTCCCCTCTTTTAGCGCCTTGAGGATATTATGCTTTGTCGTCCAGTGAGAATCGGCAAGGATAACCTGCAGAGCCTGTTTATTTTTCCGGTTGATAACCAGCGGTCCCTGCAGGTTCGCAGTAACCGGGCCGCCGCTTGCAGGCACTGTTACAATAACAAAGACGACAACATCCTGCGGTGTATCAAGTTCAATTTCCGCAAGCGTCCTATCATCAACATCCAGCTCATAATCCTTTGCAATCAGAAACGGATCTACAAGGATAAATGCCAACTCACGCTCATCAAGTGATTGCAGCCAGAAAAACGGCTCATATTCAGCTTCGATAAGCGCATAGCGGTGGTATTCTTCAAAACCAAAAAGCCCGTTCGGAAAAGTCAGAATATGCTCTTCATCCACATTCACCGTTCCACGAGTCTTAGTCTGTACTTCCATGGTATAAGCTCCTTATCAGCGCCAGGGGTCAGCGCATGTAATTTAACAGGGTTGATGAATACATCTTGCCGGCATTGCTGAGCGTTGCCTGCTGCGTGTATTCAAGCATTTTTTCATCGGTTATAGCCTGCGTAATGTCCAGGTCGCCTTCGCGGCTTATCTGACCGGTAACATTAAGGGCGGTGGCAGAATTCCGCAGGATGTCGTTCTGTACGCGCTCGTACTCAGAGCCGCTTTTTGCAACGCGGGCTGTAAGCGTACTGATGCCGCTGTCAAGGCTCATCAGCACACGGCCGCCGATAGCTTCGCTGTCTCCCTCAAGCATGGCGTTGCGCAGTGCAATAACGGTATCAAACAGAGAGCCGCCTGAAACGCGTACACTATCGCCCAGATTATACGGCGGCTTCTGCGTGCTGTCCTTAATAATTCCCAGATCATGTAAGGCAGAGCCAGAAACATCTTCAAGCCACAGCTGGCGGGCATCCGTCGTAATAAGATTCAGGCCGTGGGAGACCGGGTCTATGCTGGCCTTTACCGCAGCGCCGCTTGCGTTGATCTTAGATACAAGCGCATAAATATTGTCGCCGGCTTCAAGGAAAATGCGCTGACCGTCCACGCCGATGATGGCATCATCCTGCACTACCCAGTTTGTCGCGTCCCGGCCGCCGAACAGGCTCTGGCATTCTCCCCAGAACGTGCGGTTTCCGGCATTATCAACCGTAATATACTGGTTTTCGTCAATCTCAACTCTATTCACGTCAATAGTACCGTTATACCGCACGGCCTGAATAAGCGGAATTGAAGAACCGGGAACTGCTCCCATCTCAATGTCAAAGGCACGGGCCGTAGTATTTGTCCCTGCAAAAATTGACGTTCCGTCGGGGCCAACCGCATTGGCATTCTGAATAAGCTCACCTAACAGCTCGTTTACTTCCGTTGCCATATTCGAGTAGTCTTCCTTGGTGTAAATACCGTTGGCACCGGTAATGGCAAGCTCCCGTACGCGCTGCAACACTTCAATGCTGTTGGTCATATAGCCTTCACGATAGGCAAACTGATCGGTAAGCACCTGCGCATTCTTTTCGAAATTGTCTACCCGATTCAGATAAGACTGATACTTAACCAGGTGACCGGCCGCAATAGGATCATCGCGCAGGGCGGTTATACGCTGCTGTGTGCCAATCTGATTGGAAATCTTATTCCTGCGGCTTTCCTGTAAACGCAAGTTATACTGCGTATTGTTGTTATTCATCTGGCTGGATATTCTGCGCATACATTTTCTCCCATAAAGCTGCGCCACGGATGGCGTACCGAATCGGCTTTACGCATGCAAAACCGATTCATCAAAAATTGACAAGGCTATAGGTTTCTGACGCTTAGACGCCAAGACGATTAATTACCGTATCAAGCATCTCGTCGATAACCGTCACAAACTTGGCTGCCGCGTTGTAGCCATGCTGGAACTTAATAATATCCGCAAGCTCCTCATCAATGTTTACACCGCTGATGCTGTCGCGCAGATCGCGCAGATCGTTCATAATGGCATTCTGACTCAGCATGTTCGTCTCTGCCTGCTCGCCTTTTAAGCCGACATTCGTTACGCTGTTAGCAAAATATTCATCAAATGAGCGGTCCTTTCCAATCATAACGGCATTGTTGCGGATAGAAGCAATCTCCACGGCGGCTCTTCCATCACCGCTCATGGCTAATCCTCCTTTTGTCGGGAAGCCTGTAGCCACAGAAAGCACGTCGCCTGCAATCACCTCATTGACAGCGACATAGGCAGAAGGATTCAGGACGGGTGCCACCGAGAAAGAAGCAGAAAGTGCGTTTACCGCATCAGCCTGGGCAAAATCATAGGCATTTTCAGCTCCACTTCCACGAAGGATTCCTGTATATCCTGCAAGGAACAGGCCGGAATCTTCCACATGGCGGATTACAAAATCCGGATCTTCCATGTTCTGCGCAGTCGTTGCTTTCAGCACAAGGTGATTGTTACGGTCAAGGTAAGCTTTGACCTCGCCGTCAGAATCATTGATGCGGTTTACCACATCGGAAATCGTATCTGTCGCGTAGTAGGGAACATTCACCGTACCGCTCTTACCGCTTAACGTCATGGTACCGGAAAGGCCGACCTTATCCTGCGGATTCAAGGCATGCGTGCCGGTAAAACGGAAGACGTATGACGTATCGGCGACTCCATCACCGTTTCTGTCGTAGTTACCGTTGATGTCGGTTACAAACGGATGCTGAGTAAAGAAATCCAGCCCCTTTACGTTGTTTGCACCAATACCAGCACGGTGAACATCATTAACCAGGTCGACAAAATTCATCGTCATCGTATTCAATGACTGAATCTCCTGCCGGATATCATCGTCGCGCAGTTCTATCAATGCCCCGAGCTGGCCGCCGGTAAAATGCGCATCGTTTGAAGTATCGCTCCAGACAACCTTGCTGTAGCCGTTATTATCCGTTGTAGCAACGACGTCAAAGGTTCGGGCTTTTTCGCCCTGCACCAGAACCTGGCCGTCAATATGCACCATAAATTCATCTGAATCACGGCGGTCAGTCGTAATGTTCGCAAGGGAAGAAAGCTTATCTACCAGAAGATCACGCCTGTCCATCAAATCGTTCGGATTGTCACCCATTGCCTTAGAACGCACAATCTCACCGTTCAAGGCCGCAATCTGTTTAGAATATTCATTTACCTGCTTTACGGTCGCTTCGATATCGCCATTCAAAAGCTCTCCAATGCCCGCAAGGCTCTTGTAACGCTGCTGAATAGAGGCAGTAAGGCTTTCAGAACGGGTGACAACAGCCAGACGGGCTGCTTTGCTTTCCGGATATGTAGATAAATCCTGCCAGCTGTTCCAGAACTTGTCCATGTTAGTGCGCACGGAAACCTCATTCGGCTCGTTGTACACCTGCTCAATCATCACATAGTATTTTTCTCGAGTAGACCAGTAGGATTCCTGACTTTCCTGAGCAACGATGCGCTGATCTAACAATTCATCGCGAAGACGGGTTATACTCTCGACGGTTGAGCCCTGCCCTATCTGTCCAGGTACTTCAGCGCGCTCTAAGTCCGGGCGATAAAGAGGATCAAAAGTCTTTACCTGCACACGCTGACGAGTATACCCTTCTGTATCTGCATTAGAGATATTGTGGCCGGCTGTCGTAATCTGCGTACTGTGAGCCATGAGGCTCCGCTTTCCAAGTTCGATTCCTGCGAATGAGTTTGCCATAGAATAACCTCCGACTTTGCTTAAATTACCTGATTCAAAACAATGCTGCTCATTTCCGGATTTACTATAGTACCGGATCTTGAATAAAGCTTATTTCGCCGCTGGGGCACCACAGAGTCAAAAACCCCCTGCAAGAAACGGCGGGTAGTTCTGATATATTCATTTAATGCTGTATTTTCTACTTTTGATTTAAGAAGCTTTCCACGCACTTCCTGCAACACCGGAGCGACATCGCTTTCGCCTGCCGGATTGCACGTTTCGCACAGTGCGCAACGCCTTGTCTCGAGTTCGCTGAATGTATCGCTCAAAGCCTGTAAATTTGACATGGCGCCTTCAAGACCTGCCCAATCCCGTTTTGTTACGCACGTATGCAGTACGCTCTGCTGAGCGAGTATTGTATCTAAAAGCGCATTCTCCTGCTGCATTACCGCAATGAGCTGCTGTTTTTCTTCAACTGTTGCTTTCGTTTTCGTCATATTGAAAATCCTCATCAAGGCCAGCCTGATACATGCAGATTGAACCTCATTTCATTATCGGATTATAGAAAAAACGCTTTAGACAAAAAAATATGTATTTTTTTTCATTTTTTCTTTTTTTGTGTATTGACAAAAATAACGGCTTTTGGGTATATTACAACAGTCAGTTACATGGTGTCTGTAGCTCAGCGGTAGAGTTCCAGATTGTGGATCTGGCTGTCGTGGGTTCGAAACCCACCAGACACCCTTCCGCAGCGGACCAACGCTGTAACCTACGCAGAGACGTAACATGCGTTCGTAGCTCAACTGGATAGAGCAACGGACTTCGAATCCGTAGGTTGCACGTTCGAGCCGTGTCGGACGCAGAAGTAATTGATAACAGCGAAAGTTGTGGCAACATATGTTGCAAAATATGGGCGACTAGCTCAGCTGGTAGAGCAACAGACTCTTAATCTGTGGGTCCGGGGTTCGATCCCCCGGTCGCTCAAGAAACGGAAGGACGTTTCACGCTGAATGCAGCACACTTCGCGAGAGTGGTGAAACTGGCATACACGCTAGACTTAGGATCTAGTGCTTCGGCGTGAGGGTTCAAATCCCTCCTCTCGCATTCCTTCTTCGGGGATTAGAGAAAAATTTTGCGGGAATAGCTCAGTGGTAGAGCGCCACCTTGCCAAGGTGGATGTCGCGGGTCCAACTCCCGTTTCCCGCTCTAAACCAAAAGCGATTTAGAGCAATCTGAATCGCTTTTTTTATATCATTTTTAAGGGGATACCAGCG
>JAILRG010000072.1 GCA_024698325.1 Treponema sp. | reverse complement strand
TCATTCAGTCGCTTTTGGATCAGGGCTTTATTCCGGTTGTAAGCACGGTCGCGCTCGGTGAGCAGGGAGACATGGCTCGCTACAACATCAACGCCGACACTGCCGCCGCAAAGATTGCCGTGGCGCTTAAGGCCGAAAAGTTCGTGCAGCTGACCAATGTGCCGGGCGTTTTGCGTGACATAAACGACCCCTCGTCGCTTATCCAGCGCATCCACATTGCAGACGTGCAGAAGTTTATTGACGATGGCACGATTGCTGGCGGCATGATTCCCAAAATTGAATGCTGTATGCTCGCCCGTAATGGCGGCGTGCCAAGAACGCACATCATCGACGGCCGCGTTCCGCACTCCCTGCTGATAGAGATGTTCTCCGACAGGGGCATAGGTACGATGATATACTGAATGAAATCCGACATCCATGTCGGATTTCATTCTACGAGAAAGCTAATGCTTTCTCGCCGTGCATTATCTGTAACGCGCATCCATGCGCGGCAGGCTGACATCCATGTCAGATTTTATTCTGCGAGAAAACTGTGTTTTCTCGTGGAGCATTTGCCGAAGCGCGCATCCATGCGCGGCAGGAAATCATGGCTGGGGGAAGTGACTTTTTAATAAAAAATACAGATTTTGATTCATTTTTCTTTTCAATATACATTTCATAATGTATACTGAAAGATATGGATATTGAAGATGATGTATATGAACTAGAGCCACTGGAAGATGATTTCGGCGCAGATGAGCCGGAGCTTTCGGCACCGTATGAATCAGAGCGCTCAGAAGCAAGTGCGAGTGAGAGTGAGATTTATGTTATCGGTGATAAGCAGAGGCTTGTTGTCCGTAGTTTTATGGACAGCATGGCAGCTGTAGGCATTAATGCTCAGATATTTGCGCCCGATTTAAGCTTCATCAATATGCTCCCCCTTGCAAAAATCCATGTTATTCTCTGTCTCGACAGTCATATCGGGATGGACGTAATGGATTTGCTTGTGGATCGTGTCTGGCGTTATGGAATGCATCTGTATGTAATCGGGAAGCTGGAAGAATTCGGTATGGAGCTGCAGCTAAAAACAAAGCAGCTTCCGATGACCGTTTTCCCTTCATGGCCGATTTCCATGGAACGCCTGCAGCGGGCTATTTATCGCAACAGTCAGGTGAGAAAGCGAATCCTTGTGGTGGATGATGATCCGATGATGCTTCGCTGTGTAAGAGACTGGCTTGGAGAGTCTTATGAAGTATCTCTTGTCAGTAACAGTTTCGAAGCAATCGATTATCTTCGGGAACACGAAACGGATCTTGTACTGCTTGATCTTGAGATGCCTGGTATGAGCGGACTTGATTTGCTCTATCAGATTCGTCATGATGCCAAGCTGTATGCGCAGGCCATTATCATTCTGACTGCAAAAGCCGACCGCAGTTTCGTCATCTCGGCTATGGAACTGCACCCGAACGGCTACATATTAAAAAGTTCATCTCCCGATGAGATTCGTCAGGGTGTGAATAATTACTTTGCCCGCCTGTAGCAGTTTGTACTGCCTGCAAGAAGGGCAGTACAACAAGCATTCCGTTTTCGGCGTGCTATAGGAGAAAAAAATGGGCAGTAAAACAATTCTGAACAATTACGGTTCCTTTGACGTGACCTTTGTGCGCGGCGAAGGAAGTACTTTGTATGATTCAAACAGCAAAAAATACATCGATTTTCTTTCGGGCATTGCCGTTAACTGTCTTGGCCACGGTTATAAGCCGCTGGTAGATGCCGTGAGCGCTCAGGCGGCAAAACAAATCCATATCTGTAACTACTTTACCAGCGATGTCGGCAATGCTTATGCCGAAAGTCTGCTTGCAGCAACCGGTTTTTCGGGTGTCTTTTTCGGAAACAGCGGTGCTGAGGCAAATGAAGCTGCAATCAAACTTGCCCGCAAGTACGGCTACCTGCATGGCGGCGAGAAACGGCGCGTGATTTATACGCTCGAAAGTTCGTTCCACGGACGTACACTTGCGACGCTTACTGCAACCGGACAAGAAAAGTTCCATCCGCCGATGTTTGCGCCCTATGTCGCTGACATGAAGACCATAAAAGCCGGCGACTTTGACGCGCTTAAGACGGCGTTTGACGAGACGACTGCAGCGCTCTTAATCGAATGCGTACAGGGCGAA
Organism: Treponema sp.; assembly: GCA_024698325.1. Classification (GTDB taxonomy): domain Bacteria; phylum Spirochaetota; class Spirochaetia; order Treponematales; family Treponemataceae; genus Treponema_D. Next base: position 8,878 of record JAILRG010000072.1, on the reverse strand, counting down.
GGCGGCGTAAACGTGCTTGATAAGGCATGGGTGCAGGCGGCGGCAGAAGCTGCCCGTAAGGCGGGCGCCATTGTTATGGCTGACGAAGTGCAGACCGGCATGGGGCGCACGGGTACGCTTCTGGCAAGCGAACAGCTTGGCTTTAATCCGGATGTGGTAACCCTTGCAAAGGGAATTGCCGGCGGTGTTCCGATGGGCGCCTGTCTGTACCGGGGAAAAGCCGCCGATGTGTATGCGGCCGGGGACCATCAGTCAACCTTTGGTGGTAACCCGCTTGCCTGTGCGGCGGCTCAGGTCGTGCTTACTACGGTTAACACGCCGGACTTCCTGCTGGCTGTCCGCGAAAAAGGCGAGTACATCCGCAGGCAGATTGCCAGCTGGGGCGCTTCTTGTGTTACCGAAGTGCGCGGGCTTGGCCTTATGATTGGCGTGGACATCAAGGAGCCGGTAAAGGCTGTCGAGGTAGAGACTCAGCTTCTGGCAGCGGGCCTTACGACAAGCACGGCTGGCAAGAATACGCTGCGCATCGTGCCGCCGCTTAACATCAGCCAGGCGGAAATTGATGAAGGCCTTGCGATTCTGCATTCTGTCCTTTCAGCGTTCTAGATAACTGCTGCATGCGTTCCGGTCCTTGTGCCGGGGCGCAAGTCTATGCAAAACGGTCTATTCGGGATATACTCTTTTCAGTATGAATAAAACTATTTATGTAATTGGGCATCGAAATCCAGATACAGATGCTATTGTAGCTGCAACTGCCTACGCACGTCTTCAGAACCTGCTTGGCCACAACGAATATGTAGCTGCGCGCGCCGGACACCTTACCCCTCAGACAGAATATATTTACAACCGGTTCAATATGGAAAAACCGGTATATTTCCACGACATGCTTCCAAAGGTTGCATTTTACATGAAGGACAGAGTCGAAACCGTTTCTGACGATACATCGCTGTGGGCGGCTGTAAACCTGATGGAAAAAACAAATGACAAAGTGCTTGCCGTTGTGGATCACTCCGGCTGTTATAAGGCTTTGCTGCATTACAATGCTTTTGCCTGCAATATTCTGGGCAAAATGAATCCAGAGAAAAAAATGGCTGTCTCTACAAGCATAGCCCTTATTCGCGACACGCTTGGCGCACAGCCGCTTTTTGAGACAAAAACGCAGGATATTTTTAAAGGCACCATTTTATGTGCCGTCAATAATTTTGAATCATTCAAAAAACATCTGGATGAGCATGCGAGCGAAAATGTAATCGTCATTACCGGCGACCGTGATGACGTGCAACAGTATTGTGTCGAAAAAGGCGTAAAGGCGATTGTCCTGACGTCAGGCTTCCTGCCGAAAAAGGAGCTGACAGCGTCGGCTGCTTCCAAAGGCATAAATGTGCTTTCAAGTCCGTTTGACACTTCCAGTACAGCTACGCTGATTATGTATTCGACGCCAGTCTCCGTCATGGCTGACAGCAGCATTCTTCCGGTGCGGCCGTCGGATTATGTACAGAAAATCAAGCAGCCGCTCCGCCAAAGCCCCAGCCGCTCGCTTCCTGTCATCGACGAAAATGACAAGCTTATCGGCATCATCAACGAGAATGATTTGCTGCAGGAAGCAAATGCAGAACTCGTGCTGGTAGATCACAATGAACGCACGCAGGCTGTCGAAGGAAGTGAAAATTACATCATCCGCACAATAATCGACCATCACCGCATCGGCGGCGTCGTTACGCGCTACCCGATTACGTTTGTGAACAAGCCTGTCGGCTCAACGTCTACGCTTGTGGCCGGTTTGTATCGCGAAAATCATGTTTCCATTCCGGTTGATATCGCACAGATTCTGCTCTGCGGTATCTTAAGCGATACGCTGATTCTGCAGTCTGCGACAGTAACCGATATTGACCGGGAAACAGCAGAGTATCTTTCAAATATTGCAAATATTGACATTCAGGAGCTTGGCCACGACATTCTGTCAGCCGGCAGCCGCGTCGAAAACCGCACTGCAGCCCAGATTATCAAGCAGGACATGAAAGAGTACACCGAAGGAAAAATCACCTATACGGTCAGTCAGGTTGAAGTAGAAGGCTCCCGTGAAATCATGGAGCGCAAGGATGAGTTCCTTAAGGAGCTTGAATTTGAGCGCCGCAGTCATAAAGCGCTGTTCTCGGTGCTTTTGATTACAGACATCGGAAAGCTGAACTCCGAGATGCTTATTGACTGTAACAAGGCGTTTCTTCCCTTTATCACATTTCAGAAAATAGACGACAATACATATTTCTTAAAGGATGTGGTAAGCCGCAAGAAGCAGCTCATTCCGATGCTGACGGAGCAGCTTTCCAAATATGGAGCATAATGCAGGCAGATAAGCGGGGAATTAAGCAGAAATTTACCAGCTCTCGTGTGATTGCTACGGTTACGGCGGTAGTTTCTGCCGTAATCTGGCTGGTTGCGATTCAGGTGCTGCATCAGACGGAAGTTGCGCGCGAAAAAAGTCATGCAAAGAGTCTGCTGTCGACGGTAACGTATACCATGCAGATGTCTTTGCAGGATTATTTTTCAATCATTCATTTCTGGTCTACATATATTCTTCAGCATGGATCTCCCGATGTGCACGACTTCTATCAGCTCTGCGAATCCCTGTATCACGATGGAAAGGCGCTCGTGTCGATTGCGCTTGCTCCAGATGGCGTCGTCACCTACAATTACCCCGAAAATGGTCCGAGCATTCTGGGCATGAACCTTTTCTCGGATCCTGTCCGTTCATCTGATGCGTTGTGGTCAAAGATTACGATGCAGACAACGCTTACCGGTCCCATTTCTTCTAATTTTTCGGGCATGGTTTTCGAAATCCGTACGCCCGTTTACGTCCCTGCAGCAGACGGTTCCCGGAAATTCTGGGGATTTGCGCTTGTTGCGATAAAAGAAGTGCCGTTTTTTGAAAGTTCCCGCATTCCGCAGCTGACCGATGACGGATATGACTATCAGCTGAAGCGGATAAATGCGCAGTACGGTAAGCTTGAGCTTGTTTCCTGTTCAACGCCGCGTGTTTTTGAGAATGCAGTGTCGGTAATGTTCCCCCTTGAAAATACAGCCTGGACGCTTCTGCTTGAGCCTCATAAAGGCTGGGCGCATAAAAATACCTGGATTCTTACGCTGCTAGTCGCGGTGAGCTTTACGCTGCTGATTTCTTTTGCTTCGGCTTCTTTCTGGCAGCTGTTTACGAACGAGCGGTCATTTAAGCGGATGGCTTACGTTGACAGCCTGACGGGCTTGTACAATACCAGAAAATTCTACGAAGACATGTCTGTCCTTGAAAAGCAGATGAAGCCCTATGCGGTCCTGTATTTGGATCTGAATGATTTTAAGCCGGTAAATGATAATTTCGGCCATAAAGCCGGCGACCAGCTGCTTTCGATTGTAGCCTTAAAGCTGCAGCGTTGTGTCCGCGGGGATACCGGCGTGTATCGGATTGGCGGAGATGAGTTTACGATAATCATACCAAATGCAATTACGATGGAAGCGCTGGAAAACCTCTGCTTACGGATTAAGGGTGCGCTTCTGCAGAAGATAACGCTGCAAAATGCTGTCGTCCGGATTGGTACCAGCATCGGATATTCCCGTTGTCCGGAAGACGGCTTCCGCTACAGCGAAATAATACAGAAAGCCGAGGCGATTATGTACGCCGACAAAAAGCAGCAGCACGCCAAACGCTAGCAGCCGCAAACTCCCCGCATAAAAAAAACAGCGCCGAACGGTCGCTGCCTTTACAGAACGCGCCGACATGGATGTCGGCTTTCAGTATTCCGAGTTTGCACAACGCATCGCATTGTGCAAACTCTAAGTGTTCGTTCGCCAAGGACGGCGAAAGAACTACTTACTCCCAGCCGAACGTTGCCGGCGGTTTATTCGTCACATCATAGAAGATTGCATCGACATACGGAAGCTTTGCGATGTCAGAAACAATTTCCTTAACAAGCTCCTGCGGTAACGGAGCAAAGCGGGCTGTCATCACGTCTTCGCTGCAAACCGGGCGCAGCACGATGGAACAGCGCTCTTTGCTGGAGGCGCAGGGCAGATTTATCGTCAGGTGCTGGAAGATTTTTCCATACCAGCCGCTTTTGTGCAGGGCTGTAAGCACGATGTTGTCAGCTTCGCGTGTCTGGTCAAGGCGGCGTTTGTCGCAGTAGCCTTCCTGCAGCTGCAAATCGCTGTCTTGTATGGCGGGATTCTGCCACAGCTTGATGATGCAGCGGTTTATAAACTGGGCGCTGTTAGTGACGGCTCTTGAAGCGGAGTCAAGCTTTTCCCAGTGTTTGGGCAGGTGGCGGAAGCCGTTTCCTTCGTCTTTGAATGCGAGCACAGCCGGGAAGCGGTAGGTGCGGAAGTCGCCCTGTACGCCTACAGAGCGCACTGGCAGAATCGAGCGTTCAAGTGACTTGCTGCAGTTTTCGCAGAACTGAGTAAACGCAACTTCATCCAGCTCTGCCTGTGCCTTTGCCATTTCGGCGGCATCGTTTTCGCCTGCCTTTCCGTCAGAGCAGAGTACGTTGATGCTCAATCCCGGGCCGGGGAACGGATGGCGCATGACAAGCTCGTCGCTCAGGCCGATTTTCTTTCCGATGGAGCGCACTTCATCCTTGTACAGGTCTTTAAGCGGTTCAATAATCAGCCCCTTTTCGATGAGAGCCTGAATGCCTGCAACGCGGTTGTGGTGCGTTTTGATTGTGTGGCTGTTTTTTGTTCCGCCGGATTCGATGATGTCCGGATAGAGGGTGCCCTGTGCGAGCATCCACTGAGTTCCCCCTTCGGATGAGCTAGTGTCTCCCAGATGGTGTTTTTCGACGACTTCGTTGCGCACGGTGATGAAGTTTTCACCGACAGCCATGCGTTTTTTCTGGGGATCGGTAAGTCCGCTGATAGCTTTCAGGAAGCTTTCGCTTGCGTCTTCAACGATAAAGTTTGTAAAGCCGTGCTCGTGGTAGGCTTTTTCGACGTTCCGGCTTTCGTCTTTGCGCATAAAGCCGTTGTCGATGTGAAGTCCCAGCACGCGCTCCTGGCCAAGCGCCTTGTTCAGCAGTGCAAAAGCCACGGTGCTGTCAACGCCGCCGCTTAAGAAAAGCAGTACGTTTTTGCCTTCCGCATCATGGCGGATGCTTTCGAGAATGTGCTGCAGGACCGTGTCTTCATCCCAGTTTTTCTGCATGCCGCAGATTCTGGCGAAGTTTTCGAAAATTTTGTTTCCTTCGGGAGTGTCTTTTACTTCACAATGGCACTGCAGGGAAAAGCGTTTGCGCGATAAGTCCTGAAGCGCTGCAAAGGGGCAGTCTTTCGTCTCGCCGATGACTTCAAAGCCGGGTGCGACCTTGAGGACTGCATCCTGGTGGCTCATCCAGACCTGCGTAGTGCTTGAGACGCCTTCTAAAAGCGGGGATGATGAGCCGGCTTTTGTTTTGGAAAGCTGCGCATAGCCGAATTCACCGACCTGTGCTTTTCCTACCGTTCCGCCGTATGTTTTTGACATCAGCTGGTGTCCGTAGCACAGACCGAGAACCGGAATGTCCAGCTCCAGAATCTTTTCGTTGAATTCCGGAATGTGCTCTTCGTATACGCTTGCCGGTCCGCCGCTTAGTATGATACCGCGGACGTTGTTTCCAAGCGCCTCAATATCGGAAGATGGAAGAGCGATTTCTGAATAATAGCCCATCATGCGCAGACGTTTTGCGATTAAGTGGGCGTACTGGCTTCCAAAATCCAGTACTACGATTTTGTCACGAGTGTTGCTGTTGTTTACTGCCATAGTGCCTTACTATAGCAGATTGTCGGCGCTCGGTCGAGGGTGTCGCGTATGTACGTGTATGTGTTTTTCTGGGAGCGCGTGCATGCTTTGCGCGTGTGCGCGTGCGTTTCGCGCTGGCAGCGGGGCTGTAAGCTTGCGCTGTCAGTCAAATTCCCCGGTAATCAGCCGGTATGCGACGCTTCCTGGCTTAGGAATTGCTGGCAGTGCATTCCTTTTGTACCAGTGCGCTTCGTGCAGCTCTTCATTCTGCACTTGAATTGAGCCTCCGGCATATTCTGCCCTGAAGGCGAACATCAGCTGGTCAGGGTAGGGCCATGCCTGGCTTGCGACATAGCGAATGTCCTTTACGTCGATGTTGGTTTCTTCCTTGATTTCTCTTGCAACAGCGTGTTCGATGGTTTCGCCGGCTTCAACAAACCCCGCGATGCAGGTGAAAATTGTGTCTATGCGGTTCTTGTGCCGTGCAAGGAGTATTTCGTCCCCCTTTGAGACAAGAACGATGATTGCCGGCTCGAGCTGTGGAAAAAACTGGTGGGAACATTTTGGGCAGATGCGGGCCGTAAAGAAGCTGTCGTCTTCGAGAAAGCTTCCGCATCTTGAGCAGAATCGTTTTTCTGCGCGGAAATTGAGAAGCGTCTTTGCCCTGCTTACAAGAAAAATCTCTTCTTCTTCGTCTCGGTGTAAATAAAAATATTCTCTGAGCGGAATGTCTGTGCAGCCAGCCGGATTTGGGGCGTCGTTTTCCATCAGCAGGGCTGAAAAATTATAATTTGTCTCTGCAAACCAGTCACTTGCAACCTGATGTTCCAGGCATTTCCTTAAAATGTCCTCTGAAGGAAGCTTTCCATCCTGCAAAATGATGTTGTTTCCCCGGAAAATATAATGATGTTCACAAAAAACATTGTTTTGATTCGATATCATCGCCATAGCTTACATTTTATCACTAAAATCTGCGGAGGTAAAATAAAAAAAATCAGACGAGCACTTCCCAGTCGACGCCGTTTTCTTCATCAAAAAAAATCTTCACCTGGCTGTCTTCCATGCAGACGCTGTCGGTAAAATGTGCGATATCGGTTGCGGCGGGTGAGAGTAAATCTTCCGGGCTATATTGAAGCACGACGACGGATTCATCGCCCTCGCCGGCACAGCGCGCCATGGCGCCGTTTAAGCGGACGATGTCGGTGACAGCCGCAAAAAGCGGGGCTTTGCCTTTTTCTTCGTACTTAAAGCGAAGAAAAGCAAGCTGCATGTTTTCTATTTCAGTGTGAGGAATACTTCCTGTAAGGAATCGCTTGTGCCAGTCAGAACCATACCCGCAGTTGTTTACGCGCTGCCATTCGGCAAAGTCCTGAAAAAAGCGCGAGGCGGTCATTTTTAAGGGGGCAAGTACGCTTAAAAACCATGGAACTGCGCGTCCCTGACTGTAAAATACGGCGCAGGCGAAGGCTGTTTCTGCTGCCCGCTGAATATCCTGCGTGCTGAACGTGCGGCTTGGGCGCGCCTGTATGCCGCCTGCTTTTTTTGTCGGCTCCGCTTCTTCCAGCTGCGGAAAATCTATATGATTGGGGTACTGCGAAACGGCAAAATCAAGCCGGTCGCGGAAGAGTTTTACGGCGTCTCCGTCTACGGCTGCAAAGCGGAGTGAAAAGCCGAATACCAGTCCGAGCGTATTCAGCATGGTGGCCCGTTTTGCGTAAAAACGCTTGTCAAAAAGGCAGGTGCCGCCCTTGCTTATGCCGTAAAGCGGAATCTCAAGCGTGCAGTAGAGTGCGCTTGCGGCTTTTGCCACATCCAAGTCCAGAACGGCGGCTTCCAATGGCAGCGTGTAAAATATATCCGGCGCCTTTTGCGCAGCTGTCTGCAAAAAGCGCAGCAGGCGGCCTTTGTGTGCGGTGATGCTCCTGTCGTGAACGGTAAGCTCTGTTATACCGTTGGACGCAAGCGTGGGAAGCGCTTTTTCAAGCTCTTCCGCACTTGCAAAATGCAGGTCGCCTTTCATTACAATAAGGCAATTCCTGCTTTACTGCATGCTTCGCGCATATCCTGCGGCCAGATGCTTACCTGAGTCTCGCCAATGTGTGCCTTGCGCAGGAAGAACATGCAGAGGCGGCTCTGTCCGATTCCGCCGCCCATAGTCAGGCTGAGCTTGCCGTCGAGCAGCATTTTGTGGAAAGAAAGCTTTGAGCGCTCTTCGCAGCCGCGCTCTTTAAGCTGGCTCTTGAGTGAATCAGGTGTTACACGGATGCCCATTGAAGACAGTTCGTATGCCCGCTGCAGAACCGGGTTCCAGACCAAGAGGTCGCCGTTTAAGCCGCGGTGTCCGTCTCCAGTTTCGCTAATCCAGTCGTCGTAGTCCGGAGCGCGGCCGTCATGGATGGAGCCGTCGGGGAGTTTTCCGCCAATGCCAATCAGGAAGACAGCGCCGTACTGCTGGCAGATTTTGTTTTCGCGCTCTTTTGGAGTCAAATCCGGGTAGCGGCGCTGCAGCTCGTCAGCATATACAAACGTAATCTTCTGCGGAAGGAACGGCTTGATAAAGTCGTAATGATCGTAAATGTAGAATTCAAGGCGCTTTAAGCAGCTGTAGATTTTGCACACAACTTCTTTTAAGTGCATGACGGTGCGGTCATTTTCGTCGATTGCCATTTCCCAGTCCCACTGGTCAACATACAGTGAGTGCGTGTTATCCAGCTCTTCGTCGGGTCGGATGGCATTCATATCGGTGTAGATGCCAAAGTCGGGCATAAGTCCCAGCTCTGTCACTTTAACGCGCTTCCATTTGGCCAGAGACTGAACGATTTCCATATTTACGCCGCCCATGTCTTTTACATTGAAGTTAACGGGAACTTCCACGCCGTTCAAATCGTCGTTTAAGCCGGTTCCAGCCTGCAGAAAAAGCGGGGCAGTAACGCGGGTCAGGTTCAGTTCGGTAGACAACGCCGTCTGAAAAAAGTCTTTTATCATGACGATGGCGTGCTCGGTTTCTTTGGTGCCCAGAAGGCTCTTGTAATTTTCGGGAATGTACAGTTTCGACATAGAATCCTCTAACGGCAGAGAGTGTATCATGCTGTGGGGCTTTCGTCCATACGGTTT
>JAILRG010000074.1 GCA_024698325.1 Treponema sp. | reverse complement strand
GCGCTTGCGTTGGCTTTGGCGATTTCTATGTCAGCTTTTGCCGAATACGAGGCGTACTCGCTGTTCAAGGCGCTCATCGCGGTGATGTAGGGCACAAGCTTTTCGTTTATGGAAGCAAGAACCGTCTTTTTAATCGCATAGGCCGATTCCCCTTTTTCGGAAAGAGCGGCCGTCGCGCTGTCGTTTGCCGCGTTGAACTCATCCTGCGCCGTGCGGAGAGACGTGAGCGTGTCGGAAACGCCGTCGAGCGCACTCACCGCGGACGAAAGCGACTCTTCGGCAAAGTCTTCAAGCAGAGACTCAATCAGCGAGGATTCGCGGGCGTAGGCTTCGTTTACAATCGCTTTTCCGTACTTGTCGTACACCGAAAGAAGCGAGACGGCGGCCGCCTTTTTTTCGGCAACCGGAATGACCGCATAGCCTGAAAGCAGCGTGCCCAGCTGACGCACGAGCTCGTCGCGCTTTGCGTCGGCATCTTCAAGCGAAGTGGAAATCTTCGTCGCCTTGATTGCGGTCGTCAAATCGGCACTCAGCGTTTCAATTTCCGCCGCCATTTCCGAAAGCGCCGTGTCTTTCGAAAGCGCGCCGTCAGGACTCGCCGCACACGCTTCCTTGTAAATGCGGATGAGCGTGTCAGAGATGGTGTCAGCAACAGTAATGCGGACGTTCGGATTCACCTTTTTCATAAAAACCTCCTGATTTTTTCAGTATACGTCTAGTGTAAGCCCACTTGCACAAAAGCCTCTGAAGCGAATCACAAAAACATCTGATTTTTTTCGACCAACGGCGTTTTTTTTGTCGTCTGAAGGCATGGACATGGAACAAAAATTACTTTTTTTGATGAAATTTCGTTTGGACAAGGAAAAAATATATTTTTTTTCACGAAATTGCCGCTGGTCGAGAAAAAAATATTTTTTTTGTGCCAGCTTTTTTGCTTAGACAGGAAAAAAATATTTTTTTGCTTGCGGAATTTTACATGGGCAAAGAAAAAACGTTTTTTTGCCTGCGGAATTGTGCTCGGGGGCGGAAAAAAAAATTTTTGGGGCGAGGAGTGGAAAGTCATTAACAAAAGCAAAACTGCGCTATAAAAGGCTTGTTCAATCGGAAATCTTGAAAATAAAACTAGATTTTTGGAAAAAGAGTTTTCAGTTCGTATGAACGCAAGGTGTTTTTGTCAGAACGGCTCTGTACTATGACTTCATTTCCGCTGCGGTATGAATCATTGCGGTGATGGGCTTTAAAAGGTCTGGTGGAAGGGAGTCCAGCTCCAGGGCGATATTCTTATACTTTCGATAAATCTCAAAATCCTCGTAGATACGCTGTTCCTTGTTTGCACTGTCCACACCCGTCACTAAAAACTCTACGGTGGTGTCCAATGCCCGCGCAAGCTTTACAGCGATTTCCGCATTCGGAACAACAGCCCGGCTGTCCAAATATGAATCAATTGTCCGTTTGTTTATACCTGTCAGAGTAGCTAATTCCTTTGTTCGTAATCCCTTGTAGTCGATTAAATCTTTGAGGTTATCTCTGAACATGGAGATAGATTACCATTATTTTGGTATAATTATTGTTGATTAAACTAATATGTTAGGATATTATTTTAATGTAAAAATCTTAGGATTTTTTTAGGAGGAAAGTTATGGATGAATTTGTTGAAAGGCTGGCAGGAATAGGAATTCCAGCATTGGTATTTCTTGTCATTATGAGTACGACTGGATTAGTTGGTGCAGCAGCTGTAACAGCTACATTGTCACTACTTGGTCCTGGCGGAATGATTGGTGGAATTATCACTTTGACAGTAATAGGTGCAGGGGCATCTGTAATTACGAAATATGGATATTCAGCAATCATTTGTGAAACATGTAAAAAGATTATGCAAAAGGATAATCTTACAGAAGAGCAGATGTGTGAAAAAATCGAAAAATATCCGATAACAAAGGCTTTGAAAGAGAAAATCAAAGCAAAAATTCGAGAAGTGGAAAAACAGACTGCGGAATAAGCAGAAAAAAAGGCTGTCCAGAAAGAACGGACAGCCTCATATTTTTTATTGAAGAAAGCTAAGAGTACCTGTATGTCAGAAACGTTAACAATTTATGATGTAGTCCAAGATACTAAAATTCGAGAAAAAGTCCTCAATGCAGGAAAATTCCTGTTTCTATCCTGGGGAGATGGTTTTGCTGATATAGAATATCGTCTGTATGGTTTTAGAGTTCAGTATCCAAGTGGAGAGGTAAAACACTTTGAGTATTTTCGAACAAAACTTGTATATCATCCTAATCAATATGGTTCTGGTGGTACTCAAGTTCCTGCAAAAGAGGTAAATACTATTGAACGAGCAAGTGTTTTGCAGGGAATTATAAACGATTTGGAGCGGGATGGGTATTCTGTAATGGCAGACCAGCTTTCCCTGTTTATGAATGACAAAATACCGATGCTGATTGTTCAGAAAGCATAGCTTATGGTGAAAGGAATAAAAATGAACCTAAAACCGGATATTTTAGAAAAAGGTGAAGCACTCATTGATAACATCAACGGTAATACTTTACCGGAGATACAGTCAACGCTTAAAAATGTTAACACTTCCATTCTGCCCAATGTGCAGGAATCGCTAAAAGGTGTAACAGAAACTCTTTTACAGGTGAACAAAATCATTCCACTGGTCATCGTGACTTTAAGCCTTGTTGCGGTTGCGGCACTCGGTACTTTTGCGGGTGTGCTTGTGCTTCTGCTCAGGTAAGACACAGAACTGTAAAAAGAATTAAATGGAGTTTGAACCTATAGCAAAGGAAGCTGTGTTTCCTCTACGCCGCTTCCCATTCAACGAAATAAAAATCATCCTCAAGTAGAAAAAGCAATGCAGAAAAGCGAAAGTGTGCTATAATACAAGGGAATTGGACTGTATGTGCGGAGGTTGCAAACATGAGCTATGAAGTCTTGGAAAACGAAATCCGTTCTCTTCCCGAATCTTATATCTCGGAAATAAGTCAGTTCATCATGTACCTGAAGCTTAAGGAACGCTATTCAGATTTTGAAAGCAAGAACTCCTATGAGAATGCGTTACAGGCATGGCGTAAAAAATCTGCGGCTTTATTTGAGAACGCAGACGATGCCGCTTTTATGGAACATGCCTTCGACACTACCCACTCTCAGGAAACGTATAAGGCAAAGGATATCTGGTAATGCAAAAGTTCCTGCTTGATTCGAATATACTTTCCGAGCCTGCAAAGCCAGCTCCAAATCAGAAAGTTCTGGAACTTCTCTCAGAAAATCGAAAACAGTCTTTTGTTTCCACTCTCTCTTATTTTGAAATGTTGCACGGCATACTTATACTGCCGGATGGAAAACGAAAAGAACGGCTTACCGCATATTTAGAAGAAACAATCGTCCCGTTCTATGACTTTCTTTCTTTTGATTTTGAAAGTGCAAAAGTGTATGCAGAAATGACCGCGAAATTGGAAGCAGCTGGAAAAGCTCGTCCAATCATCGATAGCCAGATTGCGTCTATTGCGCTTGCAAAAAACTTAACGCTGGTAACCCGAAATACCAAAGACTTTGCCCCGATTCAGGAGTTTTTTCCTCTTCGACTGGAAAACTGGTTTATTTCAGAATAATAGCCATATAAGCCCCCCTCTCTACAGCACTTTCTCCATCAGATAAAACCGGCCTTTGCGCCAGTCGGCGGTGCCGGTCTGGCGGTAGCCGGCTTTTTCGTAGAGGCGGAGCGCGTAGGGGTTTTCACTGAAGACGTCGAGGCGGACGGCTTTGACGCCACGGGCTTTCAGGTGCGCCTCTATCCAGTCGAGCGTTTCCTTGGCGCGGCCCTGGTGCTGGAAATCCGGGTGCACGCAGAGGCGGTGCAGCACGCTGAAGGAGGTGCCGGTATAGCTCCAGTCGGCGGTTAAATACGCTTCGTCCTGGCAGGTGTTTAAGGCAAAAAGAACGGCAATGCCGCCGTCTGCGCTTCCTTTGTAGAGGGAGCCTGCCTTGATGTCGGACAGGAAGTCCTCTTTTGCGGGGTAGATGTCGTCCCATTGGTGAATGCCGGCTTCGTTCATGTGCGTAACGGCGCTCTGTACCAGGCGCATGATTTCTTCAAGATCGGTTTCGGCGGCTTTTTTGAATTCCATTTTGTTGGCCTTGCGCTTTTCTTTGTGCTATTCTATCAAAGATTGGAGAGCATAAACACTATGACAAAGACACACCGGCACGCCGGCACAACCGACCTGACACAGGGGAATCCGGCCAGACAGATTCTGCTGTTTGCGCTTCCGCTGGTTTCCGGCACGCTTTTTCAGCAGCTCTATTCCTTTGCAGACACCATCATGGTGGGGCGCCTTATCGGAACACATGCGCTGGCAGCGGTTGGAGCTACCTATTCGCTTACGTTCCTGATTCTGGGCTTTGTGCAGGGCGCTACCGTAGGCTTTGGCATTCCGCTGGCAGCGGCTTTTGGCGCAGATGCGGCAAGCAACACCGAAAGCGGTGAATACAAGCGCTTTTTCTGGAACGGCATTTGGCTCTGCAGCGCGCTCTCTCTTTTGCTAACAACGGGCACGCTTATTTCTGCTACCCCACTCCTCTCCCTGATGCGCACACCGGAAGACATCTTCAACCCGACGCTTCGCTATATCACGATTATTTTCTGGGGACTTCCCGTCTCAATCCTGTACAACTTTAGCGCAAGTGCATTGCGCGCTGCCGGAGACTCAAAGCACCCGTTTTATTTCCTGCTCCTTTCAGGCTTTCTGAACATCGCACTGGACTATGTCTTCATCCGCCATCTCAAGGCAGGAGTTGCGGGTGCGGCACTGGCAACGGTTATAAGCCAGACGGTAAGCGCAGGCCTGAACCTGTGGTGGCTCTTTTTCCGCACAGACCTGCTTGCGCGCTCCCGCTCGTGCATGCCTTTCAGCGTAAGTCACATCGCGCGGCTCGGCATCATCGGCTTTCCGATGGGCTTTGAATACTGCATTTCGGCGCTCGGTGCCGTAGTCATGCAGGGGGCAATCAACACATTGGGCACAGAAGCCGTTGCGGGCCAGACCGCCGGCGAGAAAATCAGGCAGATGTTTACGCTTCCCATGGAAAGCGTCGGCATGGCAGTCGCAACATATGCGGGCCAGAACTCCGGCGCCCGGCGCTTTGACCGCATAAAAGCAGGAATCCGGGCAGGCCTTATCATTCAGTGGTCGTACTGCATAGTCGCCTGGCTTATCATATTTTTGGGCAAAGGGCTTTTTACGCGCATTGTGCTTGGCACAACCGAAAGCACAGAAGCGCTGCTTTCCATCCGCTACCTTGGCATCATAAGCACGCTCTTCTGCCTGCACGGCGCGCTCATGATTATGAGAAATACGCTTCAGGGAATGGGCTACAGCATACATGCCGTCGCAAGCGGTGGCGGCGAGCTTTTGGGACGGAGTCTTGGCTCCGCGCTCTCCCTTGGCCTTATTCCAGCTCTGTCGCTCGGCTTTACCGGCATTGCACTGGCAAATCCGTTTGCATGGGGCTTTGCGCTTTTGTACTGTACCTGCATGTTCAGGCGTGTCTATTCAAGAAACATAAAATCCGCTTAAAGCATTACTCCTTCCTGCCGACACTTACAATAAGGGATGAGTTTTTAGTTTCCAAGGAAGGAGCATATGAAACATTTAGTATTTGATCGTAATGGAAAAACGTTTTCGCTCACCGGCAGTGTCATCACCGTATTCGCCTATGACGGAAAAAAGCTTGAGCAATGGTTTTATGCAGACTTTGAGACGGCAAAGCAGGCGTTCCTGGAAATGGAGTCCCTCGCAGCCTGACACAGTCATCGTCACTCTGAGGTTCCCCTCAAATCTACGCTTTCGATTTCTTTCAGCAGATTTTTCCGGAATCCTTGTGGCGTCATGCCGTACAATTTCTTAAACGTCTTAACAAAACTAGAATAATCAGAAAAACCGCTGGAAATAGAAGCATCAAGAATGCTTTTTCCTTCCGCGATAAGCTGCCGGCACAACTGCATCCGCAAATCAGTCAGATATTCGTGTATGCTCTCATGCGTGTATGCCTTAAACACGCGCGAAAGATGCTCGCGGCTAACACAGGCAAAGCTTGCCACCTCTTCCACTGACAGCGTGGGATTCGTAAAGTTCTGCTGCAGGTATTTCTCCGCCCGGTTGACAATGTCACTTTTCGCCTTAAAGGCGCTCGTGCCGTGCTCCACAACAAACTGATTTATCAGAAGCTGCAGCTCAATCACCTGCGACTCATAGATGAGCGCCTGCGCCGATTTTATGGCATACGCAGTCTGCGCCATGCGCTCAAAAAGTCCGCGTAAATCCCATTTTGCTACCGTTCCGGACTCAATCAAAAGCGGCTCATCAGCCCAGATGATTTCCGTGCGCTTGCGGGCTTCCTTCCAGAGCGCGGCGTCAATCTGCACGACAAGCCTGACAGAACGCGTATCAGTCAGATTAAAAATGCCGCTGTGAAAATGCTCCGAGGGAAAAAAGATAACATCGCCCTTTCTGAGCGTGTACTGATTTCCGTCTACAGAATACAGCACGCTGCTACCCGACACATTGTAGACAAGCTCGTAATACTGATGACTATGCACTACCGACCGCGCATTTTCCTCATTCGTGTAATAACTCACCACGACCGGCGTTTCCTTAAGCGCAATGCGTGCAATTTCCTTTGACAGGCGGGAATCATAATGCTGGGCGATTTTCTGAAGTACCATCGCAAGATAAGTATATCAGCACTCCCCCCAAAAGAAAACCCGGAACAGCAAAGGGGAGCTGCTCCGGGGGTAAATCAGTCTTCGTTCATGCCGATAAGGTCAAACTTCTCGGTTGAGACAACGACGTCAAACGTCGCCTCCTTTGGCGCCGGGAATTTAACGCAAATCGTGCGGTCAGAGAGGTCGTAGTACCAGCCGCTCTGTGCTTCTTCAAAGCGCTCGCGGATAAGATAGCGGTCAATCTTGTGACCGGCGACGCTTACCCAGAAGGCGCCTTTTTTCTTGCTGACAAGGCGCAGGTCAATCGTTTCAATCGTAGACGGATAGGTGCCGGTACGGTTAAAACTGATGACTGTCTGGTCGCCGGCCTTTACGCGAATATCGGTCTTTGCGTACACGCCTTTTTTGTAGTCGGTCGTGTGACCGTCATCATCGTAGAGCACGAAGTCAGTGTCGGTCTCTGCCGCGACAAGCATCTCCAGGTGCTTCATTTTATCGCGGAGGATTTTCTGCACATCATCAGTCATGGTGACTACGGCTGTTCCGCGCAGGAACATCGGAATCGTATCGAGGCCAGCCGGTACGGTTATGGTCTGTCCGCCTTCGTAGGCCTTGAGATTGTCGTTCAAATCGTACCAGGTGCAGCCTGCTGGCAGGTAGAGCGTTCGTTCCGCAGCGCCTTTTTCGACGACATTTGCCACTAACAGGCTTTTTCCGTACATGAACGTAAGGCTTTTGTCTGAATAGGTCTTCTCGTCTTCCGGAAATTCCATAAACAGAGGCCTCATTGCAGGCGTACCGTTTACCGAAGCCTCGTACATAAGGCTGTACAGGTACGGAAGCAGGCGGTAGCGCAGTTTGAACGCCTCGCGCACGTAGTCCGTATATTCCTCATACATCCACGGCTGGGTAACCGTGTTGTCGTTGTTCGCACTGTTCATGCAGAAGCGCGGCTGGAAGATGCCGCTCTGTATCCAGCGGAGCATAAGCTCGCCTTCAGGAGCCGCTCCGGCAAAGCCGCCGATGTCGCATCCCATGTTCGCACAGCCGGAAATGCCCATGCCGACTATTGTTGCAATGTTGAACTTGAGCGTGCGCCAGTCGGTCAGGTTGTCGCCGCCCCAGACCTGGGCATAGCGCTGGATTCCTGCGTAGCCCGCACGGTTTATGATGTGCGGCCGCTCGTTCGGGTAGACTTCGGCGAGCGTGTGCTTTGCAAGGTATGCCATAAGGTTTGAGTGCAGGATTTTTAGCTCTGCCATCGTACCTTTTTCGCCCTCAAAGTCACACTGTGCGTTCCGGTCTTCTATGCCGTCCATCTCGCAGTTGTCGTTCCAGACGCTCTTTGTGCCCATCAAGAGTACGTTTTCTTTCAGGTGCTTTGCCCACACGGCGCGAGCCTTCGGGTTTGTAAAGTCGAAGAATCGTCCGACACCGCCCCACCAGCGGCCGAAGTAAGCTCCCTGACCGTTCGCATTCTTGATGAACACGTCGTTGTCTTCGAATTCTTTGATGTAGGGGTGGCGCTTCAAGATGCCCGGCTTTAAGTTCACCATGACATTGATGCCGCGTGCGTTCATTTTGTCAAAGAAGTCTTTGGGATTCGGGAAGCGCTTTTTGTTCCAGTTGAACACATAGCGCAGGTTGTCCTCTTCGCCGCTTGAGTAACCACTTGCAAGCCAGAAGTTGTCGATGTTGATGTCTTCTTCTTCGTGCTTGTCGATGACCTTAAGGATTTCCTTGTCACAGTCTTTTTCAAGCTCGCAGTAATACATCGTGCTGGCGCAGTAGCCCAGGGACTGCTTTGTCGGAAGAATTGTCGTTCCGGTAAGCCATGTGTACTCGCGCACGCAGTCGGCAACGGTCGGTCCGTTCATAAAGAACAGGTCGATGTCGCCGCCGTCTGTCTGATAGTAGCAGTAGCGGTCCCAGTAGCCGGAGATTTCCTGCCCCAGGTCGAACACGCTGTCGTAGGAATTGTGATAGAAAAGGCCTACTGCATGCTTTTGTTTTTCGTTTACGCGCACATAGAACGGAATATGCTTGTACATCGGGTCGCCGTGTTCCGGGTCGTGGCCGATGGCATCTTTCGGACTCATGCGCAGACGGCGCCCTTTTTTGTCGAGGTAGCCGGTCTTTTCGCCGAATCCGTAGAAGTGGTCGCTGTCCCGGTCCATTTTTGAGAAATGGCTTAAGCGGCCAAGCTGGTCAACTTCAAAGGCGCGCTCGGCAAGATCTGAATAAATCAACGAGTCGGCCTTGTCGTACACCTTGAAAAAGAACGGTTCCTTGTTTACGACCAGACGCAGTGTTTTTGTTTCGAAGCAGAGCGTGTTCTTTTCTTCCGTAACAGGCACGGAAAGCGGCACTATGCGCTCGCGCTCGCCTTTCAGAAGCGTATCCATGCGGTCGCCCCACGCCGTATGCACAAGCGTGTACGACTCTTCCTTAAAGGTGCGCGTAAAGCTCACCCTAAAGCGGAAAATATCGTCCGTCATGAACACCAGCATCACGTCAGCTGCGTCTCCATGGATAATGTAACCGGCCTCAGTCTTTTCGATATTATTGAATGACCGCAGAATCATCGGTTGTGCTCCTTATAAGCCTAGTTGACCCAGCCAAGATTCGGCACGAGCTTACACAGATACGGCACCAGCATAGAAATCTGCGGGATGAACGTAATCAGGAAGAGAGCTACAACCATAGCCGCGAAAATCGGCACGATGTACTTGGTAACGCCTTCAATCTTTACCTTGCCAACGCCACAGCCGACGAACAGACAAGAGCCGACAGGCGGAGTAACAGAGCCGATACCAAGGTTCATAATCAGCATAAGGCCAAAGTGAACATCACTCATACCGATAGAGCGTGCAATCGGAAGGAAAATCGGTGTAAAGATAAGAACTGCGGGCGTCAGGTCAAGGAACATGCCCATTACCAGCAGGAACACGTTCATGATAAGCAGGATAACGTAACGGTTGCTGGAAATGCTCATAAGCGCGTTTGAAATGGCAACCGGAATACCGGTGTAAGACATGACATAGCTCATGATAGATGAAGCGGCAATCAGGAACAGAATCGTAGCCGAACTTTTCATCGTGTCGGCAAGGATTTTGTAGAAGGTCTTTCCGTCCATCTCGCGGTAGATAAGCGAAAGCACGCCGCAGTACAAGCACATGACAACGCCAGCTTCTGTCGCCGTAAAGATACCGGCTAAGATACCGCCCATAACAACCACAACGGCAAACAGGCTCGGAATTGCATCAACAAGGATTTTAAGCGCAGAGTCTTTTTCTTTTACGGTAGAAGCCTTGTAGCCTTTCTTTACCGCAAGGAAGATTGCAACAGCGATAACAGAAATACCCAGCAGGAGGCCGGTTAAGTAGCCGCCCATAAAGAGCGCTGCAACAGAAACGCCGCCAGCGGTAATTGAGTACAGAATGAGCGGTCCTGACGGCGGAATCAAAATGCCGGTCGGAGCCGAACAGATGTTTACTGCAGCCGAATAGTTCGGGTCATAGCCCTCTTCTTCTTCGAGCGGTCCCATAATAGAACCCATAGCGCTGGTTGCAGCAACAGAAGAGCCGGAAACAGCACCGAAGAACATGTTTGCAAGTACATTGCTTGCGGCAAGGTAGCCGGGTACCCAACCGACCAAGAGGCGTGCAAGGCGGACAAGGCGCTTTGCGATACCGCCTTTGTTCATAATGTTTCCGCCGAGAGAAAACAGCGGAAGCGCTAACAGTGAAAATGAATCAACGCCAGAAAAACAGCGCTGGGCTGCCAGCAGACTGAAAATGTTAAAATCCATGCCACACATGAGTGCGGTGATAACAGAAGCGATGCCGATACCTGCGGAAATCGGAACGCCCGCGGCAAGCATCACAAAGAATGAGCCGAAAAGCATTATGGTAGCTTGAATAACCATGGCTATTTATCCTCCTTCTTGCCTAAGAATAACATCACATAGGTGATAATGCGGGTGATTACGATAAGCACGCCCGAAACAGGAAGCACGGCGTACAGATATTTAAACGGAATGTGCATAACGGAAGACGAGTTCGTTGCATTTGCGGCAACCTTAAAGCCGCCCCAAACAAATACATACACGACAAAGAAAACAATTGCCGCTTCAATGAAAACAGTAAGGATGATTTTGGGGACGCCGGACGCCTTTGAAGAAAACAAGTCCAGCGCAAGGTGTTCGTTTTTGTAGAAGCAGTACGCTGAACCAAGCATTGCTGCCCAGATAAGCGCATAGCGCAAAAATTCATCGGTAAAAGTTGACGGATCGCGCAAAATCCAGCGCGTAAAAATTTGCCAGGTGCCGCCAGCAAGCAGCGCAAGCATGGCAAGGGCAAGAAAGGCATTCATAATCTTATCGATTACTACGTTTATTTTATTCATTGCTGTCTCCTGAAAAAGACGGGGAACGATAGGGAAAAAAATAGTTTGAAGAGCATGCCCTTCAAACTATTTTCTGCATGAAAATGCTATGGTTATTTCCAGTTCTGGATTTTTTCTACGATGGCGTATACTTCGGGTGCTGAGCTCTTGAGGCCAGTGTAGATTGACTCACATGCTTTCTGGAATGCAGCGGTGTCAACATCTTTAATCAGCTGAACGCCATTGACGTTAACAGCCTTGTCGAGAACCTGGTTTTCGAATGCGAGCCATGCGCCTTTGTATTCCTGCGTTGCTTCTGCTGCACACTGTTTGACAATTGCCTTCTGTTCGTCAGAAAGCTTGTTCCAGGTCTTTGTTGCAATAACAACAACGTCCGGGATTCTTGTGTGCTCGTCAAAGCAGTAGAATTTTGCAACGTCGCCGTGGTCGCGGAGAGCTGTAACATTGTTTTCTGCACCGTCGATAACGCCCTGCTGCAGGCCAGTGTAAATTTCGCTGTAACCCATAACGGTAGCTGAACCGCCCAGACATTTCATCATGTCGATTGCAACCTGGCTGTCCATGGTGCGGATTTTGAGGCCTTTGAGGTCTGCCGGAGTACGGATGGGTGTGTTCTTGGTGTAGAATGAGCGTGAACCTGAATCAAGCCATGTAAGGCCACGGAAACCGTCTTTTTCGGTCAGAGCATACAGCTCATCGGCGATTGCGCCGTCCATTACAGAATAGTAATGCTCTTTGTTGTTGAAAACGTACGGAACAGAAAGTGCGTTCCAGCTTGAGTTGAAATTGCCCAGTGTAGAAGCTGAGACTTTTGCCATATCCAGAGCGCCTGCCTGAATCTGTGAAACCATGTCTGATTCAGAACCAAGCGTGCCGTTCGGATAAATCTGAATTGTAACGCTGCCGTTTGTCTTTTCTTTTACGGCATTTGCGAAAGCTGTAAGCTGAATGTGTACTGCGTGATCTTCTGCAAGGTTGTGTCCGAGCTTCAGGTTAACGGCTTTTGCTCCACCAGCAGCATCTTTTTTAGAACAGCCTGTTGTAACACCTGTAATAAGGAACGCAGCTGCTGCAATAGTAATTACATTGCGGATAGAAATCTTCATAATAGTAAATCCTCCTTACTATTTCATCTATGGATTGGTATAGAAAAATGATAACAGAGGATTTTTGTGTACGCTCTTCTTTTTAGGGCATAAATATAGCAAAATGTGATATTTTTTAACAAATTGTAAGCGGTTACCAATAAAAAAAACAGCATTTCATGGCTGAAATGCTGTTTTTAAGGTGATTTTTCCTCTAGCGGCTTACAGCGCTACAGCCTTAAGCTCTGCCGTGGAAAGCACCTTCCCGTTTACGGTTACCGTCCTGAGGTCGCCTGTCTGCAGGTGAAATGCGACGGTCTTGTACGGAAGAACATACGTTCCATCTTTAGAAAGCGTAATGTCTACCGTTTTTTCCGTCCATTTCATGCCAACCCGAACGATGGCACAGTTTCCTTTTTTCCATGCCTGAGTTTCGCCGTCGTCTTCAAAAAGCTCATAACTTGAAGAGCCGCTTAAAGTCATCGGCGGGAAGAGCATAAAGCCGCGCTTGTCGTCAGCCTTGTGCTCAAAGTCGATGTCCGCGTCATTTACCGGAATAATCGCACCACCGCGCACTAACAGCGGGTTATACTGCAGCGGAGCCGGCACCGTAACAGTCTGTCCGCCCTTGTACCACAAACCGGTGTGGAAATCGGTCCAGCCGTTCGCTTCCTCAGGAAGGTAGACTTTACGCTCAAACTGACCTTTGTTCACAACAGAAGCGACCAGCAGATCACGACCGACCATAAAGTCATCACTTTCTGCATAGGCCTTTTCATCATTTTCATAATTGTAGAACACCGGACGCAGGAACGGCTCTCCCTTTGCATGGGCGCGATAGAGCAGGTCGTAGTAATACGGTGTCAAACGCGCGCGCAGCAGCATAGTCTTGCGCACAAGCGCGGTGTATGCGGGGTACATCCACGGTACATTAACGGTCTTGTCATCGTTCCATGAGTGAATGGTAAAGCGGGGCGTAAAGGTACCGTTCTGCACCCAGCGGACCAAAAGCTCCGGCTCCGGCGCATCGCCTGCAAAACCGCCGATGTCGTGGCCGATATTGTACATGCCGCTCAGGCTCATGCTAAGTCCCATCTTGATGTTGTACTTGATGGTCTTCCATGCCGTGCGGTTGTCGCCGGACCAGGTCTGGACGTAGCGCTGCATACCCGGGCAGCCCGAGCGGCTGATAAGGTAGGGGCGGCGCTCCGCATCAAATTCCGTCTGCGCTTCAAAAGAGGCTTTCATCATCAGCAGCGTTAATATCGGGCGGATAAGTCCCACGTTAATTTCGTGACCGAAGCCGTTTGCTTTCGCCTGGCTGTCCCAGACTTCGTATTCATTGTTATCGTTCCAGGTGCTGTCGATACCGAAGGAAAGCAGCTGTTTGGTGACCTGTGCTTTCCACCAGTCATAGGCCTCGGTATTAGTAAAGTCAACATACGCGCCCAAATCATCCCAGAACTGAGAAAGCTCGGTTGTCTTTCCGTCGCGGCTGCGCAAAAAGAGCTGCTTTTTGTCCAATTCTTCATACATCGGGTGGTCCAGCAACAGCGCCGGCTTAATGTTTGCACACAAACGCACGCCTTTTGCATGGAAATCTGCTGCAAATTTTTTCGGATCCGGGAATTTGTCGTAATTCCAGTTAAAGACATAGCGTTTTCCGTTGATGCTGGTGTAGCCGCTGGAAAGCTGGAAAGAGTCGCAGGGAATGCCATTTTCGTCACATTCGGCAATAAACTGCATAAGCTGTTCCTGCGCATTGTCGGCATCGGTGTATGTCATGGTAGAACCTGAATAGCCGAGGCTCCATTTTGGCATAAAAATCGTTGTACCGGTAAGCCATGAAAAACGCGGCGTAATGTCGCTGATGCGGGGACCTGCAATAAAGTAGTAATCCAAGTCGCCGGATTCTGCATGATAGCTGCGGAAGAAACCGTGATAATTGTCGATTTCTTTTCCCATGTCAAACCACGACGTAGCAAAGTTATCGTAGAAAAGACCGTAGGACGCGCCTGTTTTTGTGCTGCGGGTTATATAGAACGGCCAGTGTTTGTACAGCGGATCGGAGCTTTCTGAATCATAGCCCATCGGGTCCAGACTCTTCATGGTAAAGGAGCGGCCCGTGCGTTCAAGATTACCGGCTTTTTCACCCAGACCATACACCAGCTCGTCTTTTGAACGCTCTGTGTAGTGGAACGGACCTTCGCCGAGAGAATGCGCAAAATTATACGCCTGTGTCTGGCGGTCACGAAGCACGCATACCCAGTCGCCGTTTTCAGCTTTTTCTGACCAGCGGACCTTAAAGCCATCGAGCGTAATTTCCATGCGGATTTTTGCAGTTTCGACTGTAACTACGCCTGCCTGCTCGCGGTGCGTAAACGCAGGTTTTGTAAACGGCGTTATATCCAGACGGTCGCGGCCTTCACGGGGAATATCTGCCATACCCGGAGCTACAGCCCAGGTTTTATCCAGCGAAAGCGCCCCGTCAGTAACAAGCACGCGGATAATGTCATTTTCCAGCACAAACACGCGGACGGTTTCGCTGACGGCACTGCTTGTAAATGCAAGCACGTTACCGCTGGAATCTGCAAGCGAAAAAGGAATGTGGCGTAAAATCATATGGTCTCCACCTTAGATTAGAATAAGGATTATCACTGAAGCACAGTAATAAAAGCATCGTCCGGAATTGTAACCGGTTACATTCATTACTATAAGGCAGGACAAAAGATTTGTAAAGCTTAAATCCGCATTTCGCCAATAAAAAAACGCAGGCCTCCATGAACTTCCGTCCAAAAAAGCCTGCGCTTTGTTTCATTTCAAGTATGTCACATCAGTTTG
The DNA here is from genome assembly GCA_024698325.1 of Treponema sp. Classification (GTDB taxonomy): domain Bacteria; phylum Spirochaetota; class Spirochaetia; order Treponematales; family Treponemataceae; genus Treponema_D. The sequence goes on along the minus strand of JAILRG010000074.1, from coordinate 15,632 downwards.
ACTCGGCAGCGCCCGGAAGTCCGATATCCTTGCGGTACTGCATTCCGTCAAAATGTACGGTTTTAAGGGCTTCATATGCCTTAGTCCATGCTTCGTCAAATGTCGCACCATGGGCACTGCAGGCAAGAACACGGCCACCGCTCGTCACCATTGCACCAGAAGCAGCTCCGCTGTTTGCGCGGCGGTCATTAACAGCACCTGCGACAAAAAGCTTAGCGCCCGTTTTTGCCATGGCTTCGCTGTCAACAGTAATCGCCTTACCCTTTACGTAGCTTCCCGGATATCCGCCGCTGACAGCAACAGGCGCCACCTGAAAGCCGGATTTCCAGCAGAGCGGGAAGTCTGCAAGCGCACCCTTGCCGTCCGCATCGATGATGGCCTGACACAGAGCTGCAAAATCAAAGTCCATCATCGGAAGAACAGCCTGTGTTTCCGGATCGCCTAAGCGAACATTATATTCAAGACATTTCGGGCCGTCTTTAGTCAGCATAAGCCCAAAGAAAATAAAGCCCCGGTAATCCATGTTTTCGCTAATCATGCCTTTCAGCGTCGGCTCAAGAATACGCTCCCGGAAAAGCTGCATCGTCTCATCGCTTACATCACTCAGCGGGCAGACGGCGCCCATGCCGCCAGTATTCGGGCCCTGCGCACCGTCAAGCAGGCGCTTGTGATCGCGTGCCGGCAGGAACGGTACAATTGTAGCCTTGCCGGATTTTGCAGATTCCGGAGTGACGCTTACAGCGCTAAGCACGGAAATCTCCACGCCCTGCAGGTATTCTTCGATAACAAGCTTTTTGCCGGCTTCTCCGACTTTTCCGTCCATAAGCTCGCGGACAGCATCTTTTGCTTCGTCAAGTGTTTTGGCAACAACGACGCCTTTGCCGGCTGCAAGGCCGTCTGCCTTTATGACAATCGGAGCGCCTTTTTCTTCAACATATGCAAGCGCGGCGCCCATGTCGGTGAATGTACTGCTGTATGCACAGGCTACGCCGTATTTTGCCATGAACTGCTTGGAAAGGTCTTTGCTGGCTTCAAGAGCGGCTCCTTTTGATTTCGGGCCTACAGTGGGAATACCAGCCTGCCACAGGACGTCTGCGATTCCTTCTGCCAGCGGATCTTCCGGTCCAATAACAGCAAATGCAGCTCCCGTTTCTTTTGCGACAGTCGTCACGGTGTCGGAAAGAGAGCCTTTTACGTCAACATTGCGGCATTTTTTTTCAAAAGCAGTGCCGCCGTTACCGGGAATACAGATGACTTCATCTACAGAAGCGCTTTGGGCGAGCGTATAAGAAATGGCGTGCTCGCGTCCGCCTGAGCCTACAACGATTACTTTCATGCGGGAATAATACCGTGTATACCGGTTTTACACAATGCATACAGACAAATCCGGGCATAGACAATGAGCAATACCGTATTTGCGAGCGTCACCTTTTTCGGTATTATTCCTTATATTAGGGGAAAAGTATGGCATATTTTGGCTTGTTGATTGCAGTGGTGATTATCGGACTTGCGCTTTCGCTGTTCAATAAATGGTGGAAGCTTTCTTCTAATGATTCCTCCCCCGAATCCCAGCTGAGAACACAAAAGGGTGAAGACGGCAAAATTGAATTTGTCCGCTGCCCGGTCTGCAATACGCCGCTTGCAAAAAACGAAAATCTGTCATCTGTCGTCTACCATCCGATGAATGTTCCCGACCAGCGGATGACAATCCGAGGCTGCCCGCACTGTTACCCGGTTGCAGCCCCTAGCATCCGCCGCTCCTGTCCGGTCTGCGGCAGGGAAGTCGCTGCGGACGGCTACCTGATTGCCCGCCTCTTTAACAAACCCGGCAAAAAACACGTGATTGTTGCCGGCTGCGCACGCTGCTGTGTAAAAAATTCATAAATTTTTAGCAAATTCTGCTTAACCTTTTTTTCCTGCTGTCGATAAAAAAGTATAGGGTGGTGCACCCGGGGACAACAGGTCATGAGGACCAGTTGTTTAACTAACCAGATCGTATAGAAGGAGAAAAATACTATGGTTATCAATCACAACATGAGTGCGATGTTCGCACAGCGTTCAACTGGTCTTACTGAGGCAAGCAATCAGAAGAACCTGGAAAAGCTCTCATCAGGCCTGAAAATCAACCGCGCAGGCGACGATGCTTCCGGACTGGCAGTATCAGAAAAAATGCGCAGTCAGATTCGTGGCTTGAACAAGGCTTCAGAGAATGCTCAGAACGGCATTTCATTCATCCAGACAACTGAAGGCTACCTGCAGGAAACAACTGACATTGTTCAGCGCATCCGCGAACTGGCAGTTCAGTCATCTAACGGTATCTATACCGCAGAAGACCGCATGCAGATCCAGGTCGAAGTTTCTTCACTCATCGCAGAAGTAGACCGCATCGCATCACAGGCACAGTTCAATGGTATGAACATGCTGACAGGCCGCTTTGCACGCCAGACTGGTGAAAACACTGTTACAGCTTCTATGTGGTTCCACATCGGTGCAAACATGGACCAGCGCACACAGGTTTACATCGGCACCATGACTGCAACAGCTCTGGGCTTGCGCACTCTTGGCACTGAAGAGATCATGTCTCTTGAAGACCCGGACAGCGCAAACCGCGCTATCGGTACCCTCGACGAGGCTATCAAGAAGATTAACAAGCAGCGCGCTGACCTCGGTGCATATCAGAACCGCCTCGAAAAGACCATCGTAGGCCTCGACATCGGTGCTGAAAACCTCCAGGCTTCAGAAAGCCGCATCCGCGACACCAATATGGCAAAGGAAATGGTAGACTTCACAAAGAACCAGGTCCTGACACAGGCTGGAACTGCAATGATTGCTCAGGCAAACCAGCAGTCACAGAACGTGTTGAGCCTCCTGCGCTAGTACACAGGCGCGAACAAAAAAAAGCACCCGCGAGGGTGCTTTTTTGTTTTAAAATGTCTGTCGGCCGCGAAAACTCCGGGCAAGCGTAAGCTTGTCAGCGTATTCAAGATCCCCGCCTACAGGAAGTCCGCTTGCAAGCCGGGTAACCCGCAGGCCATCGACTGGAGAAAGCAGCCGCTGCAAGTACAGGGCGGTCGTATCACCTTCTACCGTAGGATTTGTAGCAAGGATGACTTCTTTTACTTCACCGCCGCGTACCCGTTCAATAAGCGGCGCTATACGGAGCTGGTCGGGACCGATGCCTTCCAGAGGGGCAATAACCCCGCCAAGCACATGAAAAACGCCGCTATATTCGTGAGCGCTTTCTATCGTCGCAACATCCTGCGGCTGCTCAACGACACAGATAAGGCTGTGGTCACGCAACGGATCGGCACATACCGGGCAGACATCATCTTCAGTCCACGCACCGCATATAGAACAAGGATGAATTTTTTCCTGAAGGGTTGCCAGCTGTGTGGCAAAACGCTGCACCCAGTGCGCATCTGCTTTTAAAATGTAGTTTACAAGCCGCCCGGCACTTTTTTTTCCAATGCCAGGCAAGCGGGAAAAGCTGTCTGTCAGCTCATCAATTGCGTTCATGCCGGCATTCCCTACAGATTCAGGCCCGGAATATTCAAGCCTTCAAGGCCGCCGAACATGGAACCGCTTTTTTCTTTGATTTCTTCCTGAATTTTATCAATCGCTGCGCTGTGAGCGGCTACAATCAAATCCTGCAGCATCTGCACATCACGCGGGTCGACGGCAATCGGGTCAATCTTTATGTCTGTCATTTCAAACTTGCCGTTAACCGTTACCTGCACCATGTTGCCGCCGGAAGAACCGGTCGCCCGCAAATCTCCCAGCTCGTCTTTAAGCTTTGCCATCTGAGACTGTAAGCCCTGCAGATTTTTTACTAAATCAAAAGGATTCATCATTTTCTTCTCCTGTAAAACCTGTCATATCATCATCGTCAAACTCTACGGCAGTATTCTGTACCGGCTGACGTTTTATCTGCCCAGCAGCTTTCGGGCCTTTTCCGACAACAGTTCCCTTAAACATCGAGCAGATAAGCTGCACCTCCCGGGGTGCGTCAACTGCAAGCTCCTGCTTCTGCTGGACCTGTACCCGCACTGAAAACACAGCGTTCTGACCAAGAAGTGCAGACAGCTCCGCTGCAATTTTTACGGCCTGTCCTTCAAGCTGACTCTTCAAGAATGACGAATCTACCTCACACGACACCTGGCTGCCAGTCTGAATCCAGCGCCCGGTACGCATAAGAAGCGCTGCCAGTATTGTATCTTTGACGGTAAGTCTGGTTATAAGCTGTTCCTTCAAGCCTGCCTGCGGATTCGTTCCTGCTTGTTCAGGCGGCACAGCCCCGCCGTTACTAAAAGCTGGCGCACTCCCCTGCCCCATGTCGCTCTCAGTGCCGTCGTCATAGCTTTCCATTTCAAGGGGAGGAAGCGGCTGTCCGCTGTCAGACACATCCTGGGCCAAAGCCGTTCCCGGCTGTGCAGTTACCGGAGAAGACTGAAAGCCTCCTGCATTTGCCGCAGGCGCTGCTGCCGAACCTGGCGCTGCCTGCCCTGCCGGATTAGGCGCTGTCGCCGGAGCTTGCGCCACAGGCTCTGTCGGAGCAGAGCCGGATAATGCACTGAACATCGGCATTCTGTTTGCTGCCGGCGCGGGTTTCGAAGGCGCCGCATTTCCGCTGCTGCCAGAAAGCGCGCTAAAGCCAAAAGCTGGCCGGCTCTGCGGGGCTTTTTCCTGCGGTACGGGTTGGGCTTGCTGAGGCGCCGCCGCATGTCCTTCCATACCATGCATAGAGTGCGCAGGCTGCGCTTCAGCCGGCTGTCCGGCATTTCCTGTCCGCCCTGCACTTCCCGCAGTCCCGAACTGCCCGAATTGGCCTGACTGCCCTGCAGGCTGCATATGTGTGCCTTGCTGCACAAACGGTCCGGGCTGTCCGGCTCTTGCCTGAGGCTCGCCCGCCGGCGCCGCTCCCTGCAGCAGTGCGCGCGCATTGTCTATAGCTGCCTTTACTTCTGCCGGCGACACATACTGACTCAGCCAGCTTAACCGGCTGAATGCCAGCTCCAGTTCATAGCGCGGATTAAGTGAATAGCGGATATCCCGGTACAGCTGCAGCAGAAGTGAAAGCGCGCGTTCAATCTGCACGCTGTTCCATTTTTCAAGGACAACCGGTGCATATCGTTCAGCAGCCTGCCCTAAAAGCGCTTCCTTTGTAATGCCGTTCTTAATCAGCAGCAGCGAGCGCAGATAATCGGTTGCATTAGAGATAAGCTGCTCGATAGAAATGCCGCTCTGTAAAAAGCCATCCAGTTTTGTAAGCGCATCCTGCGTGCGTCCCAGCGCACAGTCTTCAAAGATGGCGTTCAGCCGGTCTACGCCCACAAGCCCCAATTTGTCGCGAATCTTGTCATAGGTGATTATGTCGCCGCTAAAAGCCGCAACCTGATCAAACAGAGTGTACGCATCGCGAACACTTCCGGTAGATTCCCGGGCAACCCAATACAGCGCCTCGTCTTCAGCCTGAATATTGATGTCCTTGCACGCTTCTTCCAGAAGCTGCTTAACACGCTCAATCGGAACCAGACGGAAGTTAAACTGCTGGCAGCGGCTTTTGATTGTCGCCGGCACTTTCTGCAGCTCGGTCGTCGCAAATATGAATATGACGTAGGGCGGCGGCTCTTCAATCGTCTTTAAAAGCGCGTTGAAGGCGCTCGTCGAAAGCATATGAACTTCATCGATGATGTAAATCTTGTAGCGGCAGGACTGGGGCGGAAACAGCACTTCATCCTTAATCTGCCGCACATCATTTACGCTCGTATTCGAAGCGCCGTCAATTTCTATAACGTCGGTACAGGCGCCCTTGGTGATTTCCTTACACTGCTGACATTCGCCGCACGGGGTAGCTGTAGGTCCATTTGCACAGTTAAGAGCCTTTGCAAGAATACGCGCTGTTGATGTTTTACCACAACCGCGAGGTCCGGAAAACAAATATGCATGTGCAATTTTTTGAGATTGAATTGAATTTCGTAAAGTCTCGGCGACAAATTCCTGTCCCGCTAAATCTTCAAAACGCTGAGGACGGCGCCGAGTGGCAGTTACTTCATAAGACATGGCAACAATATAGCCTAAAAATCACGAGTCTACAAGCAGTTGCGCACCCGCGGCATAGCTTCTGCGAGCCTGCAGTGCCCACAGGCCTGGCCTTACATAGCACTGTATGCTTTTTTTAATTTTGAAGCGTAAGCGGCCGTTTCCATTGCGTACAGTTGTGGAGAAAGCTTACCCTCAAGCTCCTCATACAAGCCGGGGCTTCCCTGTTTCCCCTGAATAAACATGAATATACACCGTGCCGTTTCACTGTCGCCACGCCGGAGAATCAGCGCTGCATCCGAAAAGAACTGCATTCCGTTTACCACCAGCGAAACGCCGCTGATTTTTTCGAACACAGGAATGGAATTACCGGACACATCAATGTCACCGCAAAAATGAGAGATACTGATATCTACGAGATGGCCTTTATAAACCTGCCCCTGGAAACTAAAAGCAAGTGAACTGCTTTCATCGCAGGGAACCCGCACGGATTTTCGCCTGCCGCAAGCGGCATTCTTTACAAGTATGCGGTTCAGCCGTTCAAAGTTTTTCGCAGCTCCAGGTTCCAGCCCGATGCATCCCCCTTCGATTTTTGCCACATTGTTATAAAAGTTCTTAAAGTGAGTTTTTTCGGCAATGGTCCATTTTTTGGAATAAATGACGCTTATAACGACATCAGAACCATGCACCTGCTGTGTAGTCTGAATAAGCGATTTCCAGTCCACGCCCGGCACGTCAGAAGTCGTATCAAAAACCAGCAGCGAACCTGGAAACAGAGAAATAATCATCTTAATTTTCTGCTCGAGCGGAAATGAGGCGTCAGCTTTTACTGCATAGCATTCATACCCGTGTGATAAGTAAGTCTGAAGATATGAGTCAGGAATGAACGCTAAATTCGGTGCAATAAAAAACGTTTTGCGCCCGAAAATCGACAAATCACGTAATCTTTCAGCCATGCTTTTACAGTATAAGGCATGGCCTGCAAGAAATCAAACAAATATTTAAGAATAAAAGCAGAAACGGATTGCTTCAACAGGAAAACTAAACGTTATTTCTTTTCGCCAGAAGAAGGCGTTGCCAGTGCAAGTTCCGTACTGCTGTGAGCATCATAAAAAGCGAGAATATCAGCCTGGAACATATTTTCAAGATTTGCCCGGTACTGCTCTATTTTTCCGACGTAATTAAGCGTACTGCGCGGCGTATTATTGTTTTTTACGCGGGTTGTTCCGGCATTGTACATCGCAAGCGCTGTAACTTCATTTCCTGCCATATCGATGCAGAAGCGCAGGTGCATCATGCCGTATTTCGCGCTGATTTCCGGATTAAAAAAGTCTTCCTCTGTAAGCCGGGGAAAAGAAGCACTGTTCAACTGAAACAGACCCCGGTCTACCGTGTAGTTACCGTTTTTATTGACAGCATCAGGCTTAAAGCGACTCTCGACATATGCAAGTGCAAAAGCCATCGAAAGCGGAATATCATTCTTGTCGGCATTTTCCAGAATGGCAAGCGCAACTTCACGACTGCTAGTAACATGGGTATAAAACCACTCTACAGCAGGTCTGGTCTTCGGCTGACGGTACAGAGCAAGTCCCCTGTCATCTTTTGAGGAAAAATCATCAATGTAATCATTTTTCAAACCGGCATTTTCGGCAGCATCTTCTGCTACATCAAAATCAAGCAATGACGTGTAGGAATTAAAATTTGAAGCAGGCAAAAGTTCGGCATCTGATTCTGCCGGTACAAGGAAGTGCACGCACAAACAAACCGTAAGGAACACAAAACTAAGTGCTGCAGCTCCCCCCACCATTTTTGCATTATTCATACTTCTACAATGGCATAAAACCCGTATTAAGTCAACAAAACCAAAATGAAATATGTGCGCTATACCGCATATACTGCAAACAATGACATTTAGTACAGTACAATATCAGAAGGAACGCCCTCTACAGCAGCCTTGCAAAAATACACATACTGCGCATGTTTCTCAGACAGCGCTTCCCGGTACAGAGCGGCAGCCCCGTCCGGAGCAAAGCCAGCCTGCACCAGTTCCTGCGGAATTGCAAAGCCTGCAACACTGACACAATCTTTAATGCGGCGGGCACAATGCTTCATGGCGGCAGTGAACTGCTCTACAGCGCCTTCTGCAAAATCTGCGCCCCGGTCAAACACAGGCTCAATAAAATAAAACTTTTTCTCAGATTCCGCGTTCTTTAATTCTTCGCGAAGGCCGGCTAAAAAAGCCTCGTCATAACTGTCAGCTTCCGGCTCCACATCGCTCCAGCGGACAGTTTTTGCCATTTCTGCGACGGCCGGCACAAGCTCACCACCCACGGTATACAGGCGGTTTTCCTTTACATCAAACAATTTTTCTAATTTCATATGAATACCTTTTTATTCCTAAATGAAAAAAAAGACCTCCTGCCTACTCAGCACAGAGGTCTCTTTTGCGAGAAATTAATACACGACAGAAATAAAGTAAATCTATTCTGTGAGTGTCTTTATAACTTCTGCTTTATCCTGCGTTGCAAGAATCTGACTGCGCTTCTCTGCACTCTTAAACAGAAGGCTTACTTCTGCCAGGAACTGAAGATGCGGGCCAGTTTTGTTAACCGGAGAAAGTGTCATTATGAAAATACGGCACGGCTCCTGATCAAGAGAATCAAAGTCAACCGGATTATCAGAAATACCGATGCATGCAACCAAATCAGATACGGTATCTGTCTTTCCATGAGGAATAGCAATACCATGCTTCATTCCTGTAGACATTTTTCTTTCGCGGTCAAGAACGCATTCGCGGGCAGCAGCTTTATCAGAAACCTTGCCTGCCTTGATAAGAATCTCGAGCATCTCGTCGATGATTTCTTCTTTCGTTGTTCCTTTGAGATGCAATTCTACCGTCTCGGGTGTTAAAACAGTTCTTAAGTCCATGCGTAAAGTGTAGATTTACTTAGAACAAAAGTCAAGAAAAAAAATCTTAAACTATCAAAAAAGCAATGTTCAAATAATGTTGTAAAGAAATCTTTTTTCAGCTTCTAATGTCATTTTACTTAGACTCATGCTATACTTTTTTCATGTCACGAAAAGCAAATCAGTCTGATTCTATCAAAAAATACCCGGCAGAGCGCATTTCTGGCGTCGCCGTTCCACTGGGTGCCCTGCGCACAAAAGAAAGTCCCGCCATCGGAGAATATACTTCGCTCGTTGCCTTTGCAGGCTTCTGCAAAAAAGCAGGGCTTCGCTTAATTCAACTGCTTCCCGTTCTGGACACCGGCACGCAAAACTCGCCATATTCCAGCCTGAGCGCCTTTGCATTGCATCCAATGTACATCAGCCTGCCGCTTACACCTGCCTTTGACGCCTGTTACCGACAGGACAAAGCCTTTGCAGCCGAGTATGACGCATTTGTAGAACGCAACCGGCAGAAAGTCCGCTACGACTACACAGATATTAACGAAACAAAAGACCGGCTGCTCCGCACTCTGTATGCCACAAAAGAAACGCAGGCAGAACTTACAGGCAGCGCTTTTGCCGCCTGGCAAAAAGCAAACCCCTGGATTGGCACATACTGCGTCTACAAGCACCTCAAATACACTTACATGCAGGCGTCATGGAAAGAATGGAAAAAAGCAGACCGAACCATGTCTAAGGCTGAGATTGCAAACCGCTGGCAGGACACGTCCCTTAAAGAGGCGCACAACTTCTACGCATGGGAGCAGTTTGAAGCATGGAAGCAGTTTAAGCATGCTGCCGACGAAGTCCGCAAAGCAGGCATCATCTTAAAAGGCGACCTGCCGATTCTTTTGAATGAAGATTCCTGCGATGTCTGGTCAGACACCGTGCTCTTTAACCAGAAGCTGCGCGCAGGGTCTCCGCCGGACGGTTCAAATCCGGGCGGGCAGAACTGGGGATTTCCCACCTACAACTGGAAAGCGCATGAAGCCGACGGATTTGCCTGGTGGCGGCTTCGCCTTACATGCGCAGAGCAGTTCTATGGAGCATACCGCCTAGATCACGTCCTGGGCTTTTTCCGCATCTGGGCTGTTCCCGACGGCGAAGGGAGCGCCGAACTGGGACACACGGAGCCATACAGCGCCATCAGCGAGGCTGCGCTCGCAAAAGCAGGCTTTTCCGGCGACCGCTTAACCTGGCTGAGCGAGCCACACATACCGACCGGCGCACTTGGAATAGAAAACTGGGATGAAGCCCGCCGCGTTTTAAGCCTGTTCTGCGCCCGCGTAAAAACCGAAGAACTGTGGCGCTTCCGGAGCGACATCAAAACCGCAGCCGACGTCTGGAACGTACACATTCCCGGCACAGACGAAGGCACCGCACACCATGTAAAGCAAACACTTTCCGGCTGGCTGCATAACCGCACGCTTATCGAACTGAAAAAAGGCAGCTATGTGCCGCTCTGGCAGTACTCAGGCACGCAGGCATGGCAAAGCCTCAGCTGGGAAGAAAAGCAGCGGCTAGAGGAACTTATAAACGAAAACGCAAAGAAAAATGAAAAGGCATGGGAAAAACAGGCAGACACGATATTCAGTGCGCTTATTCCCGCTACAAGCATGATTCCCTGCGGCGAAGATTTAGGCGTAAACCTGCACTGCCTGCCGGCAATGCTTCAGAAATACGGCATTTTAGGGCTGGAAGTACTTCGCTGGAGCCGCCGCTGGCAGGAAGAGGGGCAGCCGTACATCCCGATGAGCGAGCAGCGAGAGCTTGCCCTTGTCACGACAAGCGTGCACGACAGCTCCACGCTCCGGCAATGGTGGCAGGAAGAACACGATGCGGCCCGCGCCTTCGAACTGACGTTTACTCCAGCCAGTGCAGAAGCCGCCAGCCGCCCGCTTTTAACCGACAGCGCATTTTCGCCGGAAGCATGCCAGTTCGTGCTCAGTCAGGCAGCCAGCACCAGAAGCATCTGGTTTGTGCCGCCGCTACAGGACTGGCTGTATCTGGACAAGCGCTACTGGTATGACGACGCTGCTGACGAGCGCGTAAATGTTCCCGGCACTGTAAGCGGCCACAACTGGTCATACCGCATGAAGGAAAGCGTGGAGGCACTTACCGCAGATACGGCGCTCACCGCAAAAATAAAGGCGATAGCAGCCCTGCACGATTAACCAGCCGACAAGAGCGTGCAAATTCCTGTTGACTTTTGCTAAAAATGCTTTAAGCTATTTTTAACAGAAGTCATTCTATACAGTGCCTATGAAAAAATACACGTACGCCCCGCAGGAATACAACCTCATCACGAACAGTGTTCTGCCGTTTGCTGTCTATCAGTTCATAAACAAGCGGGTCGTCACAATAGCAATCAGCAAAGGATTTTGCACACAATTCGGCTTTTCTTCCATCGAAGAAGCCTGCGAAGTCATGGATACCGACATGTACCGGGACGCACACCCCGATGACGTTTCCCGCATCGCCGACGCGGCCGTACAGTTTGCTTTTGAAAAACAGCCGTATGACGTCGTCTATCGCAGCAAGATTGAAGGTGTCTATCATATCATTCACGCAAAAGGACAGCATATATACAGGGATGACATTCGCCTTGCGCTCGTCTGGTATCTTGACGAAGGTGAATACCGGGAAGATGCAGTCGGACACACCAATAACGAAGCGCTGAGTCTTAGCTACAGCACCTGGATGCACGGCGACAGCTTATACCGCAAGGAACAGTATGATTATCTGACCGGGCTTCCGAGCATGTCCTACTTTTTTGAGCTTGCAAACGTCGGAAAAGAAGCGCTGCTTGAAAGGGGCAAGGTTCCCGTCATGCTGTTTTTCGACCTTACCGGCATGAAGTACTTTAATGCCAAATACGGATTTGCAGAAGGCAACAACCTCATCCGCGCATTTTCCCGCATTCTGACAAAACGCTTTTCCAACGAAAACTGCTGCCGGTTCGGCATGGACCGTTTCTGCGTCTATACCGATGAGACAAACCTGGAAACCCGGCTCTGGGAACTTTTCAGCGACTGCGAAAACATGAATAACGGCAGAACACTGCCAGTGCGGGCAGGCATTTACTCCTACGCTGTCGAAAAAGTCGCTCCCAGCTTTGCCTGCGACCGCGCCAAAATGGCGTGTGACACAAACCACGGAGCCTACGTCTCTCACTTTACGTATTTCGACAACTCCATGCTGCGGCAGGCAGAAATCCGCCAGTACATCATCGACAATATAGACCGTGCGCTCCAGGAAGAATGGGTGCAGGTGTACTACCAGCCCATCGTCCGCGCCGCCACAGGCAGAGTCTGTGATGAGGAAGCGCTTGCACGATGGATAGATCCGGAACGAGGCTTGTTTCATCCAGAAGAATTCATACCGATTCTTGAAGACGCAAATCTGATTTACAAGCTTGATTTGTACGTAACCGAGAAAATCCTCGACAAAATGAAAACACAAGCCGACAAAGGGCTGTACGTGGTTCCGATTTCGGTCAACCTTTCGCGCTCCGATTTCGATACCTGCGACATCGTCTCAGAAATTCAGCAGCGGATTGACAAAGCAGGCATCAGCAGGGAAAAGCTTACAATCGAAATTACCGAAAGCGTTATCGGCGGGGACTACGAATACATGAAGTCTCAGATACATCGCTTCCGTTCGCTCGGCTTTAAAGTCTGGATGGATGATTTTGGCTCCGGCTACTCCTCACTGGATGTTCTGCAGGACATTCACTTTAACCTGATGAAAATCGACATGAAATTCATGCAGCAGTTCTACAAGAGTGAAAAAAGCAAGATTATTCTTACCGAGCTTATAAAAATGGCGGCCGGACTCAACATCGAAACAATTGTCGAAGGCGTCGAAACGCAGGAACAGGTTGAATTCCTAAAGGAAGTCGGCTGCACAAAACTGCAGGGCTTTTATTATTGTAAGCCGATTCCCCTGCAGCAGATTCTTAACAGATACGAAACCGGCACGCAAATCGGATTTGAAAACCCGGAAGAGTCCGAATACTTTGCCGCGCTGGGAAGAATCAACCTCTATGACCTGTCCGCGGTTACATCCAGCGACAACGAAGAACTGTTCGGAAGTTACTTCAACACGCTCCCGATGACCATTCTGGAACTGAACGCCTCCGACCTTAGAATTGTGCGCAGCAACAAGTCCTACCGCCTGTTCCTGCACAAATATTTTGAAAAAATTAAGAGCGAAAGAAAGCTGATAGCTGACCGTGACACTGTAAACAATCCCGCGATATTTTTTAAGAAAGTTTCGCAGTGTAAAAACAGCCCCAGTGCTGAAATCTTTGATGAAACGCTCTCCGACGGAACAATCTTCCACATATACCTCAGGCGGATAGCAGTAAATCCCGTAACAAAAGTCACTGCATTTGTCGTCGTCGTGCTGGGCGTTATAGAAAAGCCTTCTCAAGACTAAGCATATTTCACTGTCAGTACCGCACTATTAATTCAAAAATAGAGTTCCCGTCACTTTTTCTAATTCTTAATATGTGCTAAAATCTGCGCAATATAAAAAAGGAGAATTTGATGATACTTTCTTACAACGAGTTCCACATAAGTCGAGCCGTGCGTAACGAGTGCCAGTTTCCGCTGCCTTTGTACGCGTCTACCGGCAATGTGATTCTTGCGAATATGCGTAATGTGCGCGCCTTTGCTGTTAAACTAAATGAATATTTCAAAAAGCGTGGCCAGGACGAGCGGCAGGTTTCTGCCGGCGCTCTGAACGCGATGGGCTTACTCGACGAAATCTTTCACTACGCGTGCATGATGTACCGCCGGACAAAGTTTCCCACAGCGATGACAGAGCTGCTTTCAGACCTTGACGAAAGCTTTGGCAAAGACAAGGTTGACGAGCTTCTGCTCTCATTCAACGAGCAGTTCCCGCCGGTCGCCGTCTATCAGGGAAAAATCAGCGCTGCCGACTACCTTGCAGGTGAGGCGCTCGACGAAGGCACCAGTCGCATGAGGACCAACCGCGAGTCAACACTCGAAGAACTCATGATGCTCCACCTTGCAAACGAAGATCCCGCCTTTAAGCCTTTCGCCGTCATGTTCGACGACATCGCCCTTACCGCAAATCCCCTTTATACAGAAACATGGAAACAGATGCAGGCATTTTTCAAAAAGCTCCCGTACTGGGGCGCTTACGGCCACGACCTGGTAACCTTCCTGCGCGAGCCGGTGCAGTATGCTCCTGACGACCTCTACCAGCAGCTTGAATACGTGCGCACCCACTGGGCAGACCTTTTAGGCGACTGGATTAAGCGCCTTTTGAGCGGCCTGGACGTTTTGAACGAGGAATGGAAGCCAAAATGGGAGCCGGGTAACGGCGGCACGCCCGACATGCAGCCGTTCAGCTACGAAAATCTGATGAAAGAGTATGAGCGCTTCAGCCCGGACAAGGAATGGATGCCTAAAGTCGTGCTTATGGCAAAGACTGTGCTTGTCTGGCTTTATCAGCTTTCTAAAGACTACGGCCGCGAGATTACGCGCCTTGACCAGATTCCGGACGAAGAGCTTGACCGGCTGCGCGACGAAGGCTTTACCGGCCTCTGGCTTATCGGCCTCTGGCAGCGCAGCGATGCAAGCCGCAAAATCAAGCAGATTTGCGGAAACCCCGAGGCTGCAGCAAGCGCGTACAGTCTGCTTGACTACGAGATTGCAGACAACATCGGCGGCTGGAGCGCACTGGAAAACCTGCGCGCCCGTCTCTGGCAGCGCGGCATCCGCCTGGCAAGCGACATGGTGCCCAACCACACTGGCATGGACAGTCGCTGGGTCGTGGAAAAGCCGGATGTCTTCGTGCAGCGACGCGACAATCCTTTCCCGCAGTATACGTTTAACGGTCCGAACTTGAGCAACGACGGCCGCGTATCCATCTACCTTGAAGACCATTACTATTCAAAGTCAGACTGTGCCGTCGTCTTTAAGCGCGTGGACAATGCAACAGGCGACACCCGCTACATCTACCACGGAAACGACGGCACCGGTATGCCCTGGAACGACACCGCGCAGATTGACTTTTTGAACCCGGTTGCCCGCGAAGAAGTCATGCAGGAGATTCTGCACGTTGCCCGCAACTTCCCGATTATCCGCTTTGACGCGGCCATGGTGCTTGCAAAGAAGCATATCCGCCGCCTCTGGTATCCGGAGCCCGGTCATGGTGGCGACATTGCAACCCGCAGCGAATACGCGCTCACAAGCGAACAGTTTGAAAACGCCATTCCGCAGGAGTTCTGGCGCGAGGTCGTTGACCGCGTGGCAAAAGAAGTGCCCGACACGCTTTTACTTGCCGAGGCCTTCTGGATGATGGAAGGCTACTTTACGCGCACGCTGGGTATGCACCGCGTCTACAACAGCGCCTTCATGAACATGCTCAAGAAAGAGGAGAACACCAAGTACCGCCAGACCGTGCAGAACACGATTTTGTTCGACCCGCAGGTCTTGAAGCGCTTTGTGAACTTCATGAACAACCCCGACGAAGAAACCGCCGTCGCCCAGTTCGGCAAAGGCGACAAATACTTCGGTGTCTGTACACTGATGGTCACGATGCCGGGACTTCCCATGTTCGGCCACGGCCAGATTGAAGGCTTTGAAGAAAAGTACGGCATGGAATACATG
>JAILRG010000009.1 GCA_024698325.1 Treponema sp. | reverse complement strand
ATTGCCCCTCGCCCGCACAAGTCGGTTTTCGCGTCCGAGTTTCCCTCGCGTCCGTTTTGGCACCTGTCGTAAAAACAGCCCGGCATTTTTTTGTTTGTTTCTATTCGATTCATTAAATCAGATGAGATAAAAAATAAGAGGAAAGCATGGCAGACGATACACTGCTTCTGATGAAGAACATCACGATGACGTTTCCGGGAGTGAAGGCGCTGCAGCATGTGGATTTTTCGCTGGGTAGAGGCGAGATTCATGCGCTGATGGGTGAAAACGGTGCCGGAAAGTCTACGCTGATTAAGGTTTTGACCGGCGTGCATATCCGCGACGACGGCGAAATCTTCCTTGACGGAAAAGCAATCAACAACCATTCGCCTGAAGAGGCGCAGCAGAACGGCATCAGCACCGTGTTCCAGGAAGTGAACCTGTGCCCCAACATCTCCGTGGCTGAAAATATCTTTGCGGGGCATGAGCCGCGCAACAAGTTTTTTGCAATTGACTGGAAAAAAATGAACGAACAGGCAAGGGCAATTCTTTCCTGGGTCGGTCTTGAAGATATAGACGTAAAGCGCACGCTGGGCGAATACTCGGTCGCCATTCAGCAGATGGTGGCAATTGCTCGCGCGGTGCATTTTAACTGCAAGGTGCTGATTTTAGACGAGCCGACAAGCTCGCTCGACGATCAGGAAGTCGAAAAGCTCTTTAACGTAATGCGGCAGCTTAAAGCCGACGGAAAGAGCATCATCTTCGTAACCCACTTTCTTGAGCAGGTCTACGCCGTCTGCGACAAAATCACGGTCTTGCGGAACGGCGAGCTTGAAGGCCAGTTCACCACGGCAGAGCTTCCGCGCTTAAAGCTGGTGCAGGCCATGCTTGGTCACGAAGTTGCCGAGCTGGACAATCTGAGAAACGAAAACGCCGTGGAAGAGCGGAACGACGTGCCCGAAATCTTAAAGGCGGTCGCCCTGACCCACACCGGCACTATAAAGCCATTCAGCGTAACGATTAAAAAAGGCGAGGTCGTCGGCCTGACCGGCCTGCTCGGAAGCGGCAGAAGCGAAATGGTACGCGCCATCTACGGAGCTGATCACCCGGACGGCGGAGAGCTGTACTTTAACGGCGAGCCGCTCAAGGCAAAAAGCCCGCTCGATTCGATTAAGCGCGGCATGGCCTACCTCCCCGAAGACCGCAAGGCAGAAAGCATCATCGCAGACCTTTCTATCCGTGAAAACATGATGATTGCCCTGCAGGCAAAGACCGGCGTCTTTAAGCTTTTGCCCATGGCCAAGCAGATTGAGCTTACCGAAAAGTACATCAAGGAACTCAACATAAAAACGCCGTCGACAGAGACGCTCATCAAGCAGCTTTCCGGCGGAAACCAGCAGAAGGTGATTATCGGCCGCTGGCTGGTCACGCATCCGGAGTTCCTGATTCTGGATGAGCCGACGCGCGGTATTGACGTCGGCACCAAGACTGAAATCCAGAAGCTTGTTATCAAGCTGGCTGAGCAGGGCATGACGGTCATCTTCATCAGCTCGGAGATTGACGAAATGCTCCGCACCGTAAACCGCCTTTGCGTGCTCCGCGACGGCGCAAAAGTCGGCGAGCTGGTCAACAACAATCTGACGCAAAGTGACGTGATGGCTGCCATTGCCGGAGGAGAAAAAAATGGACAATAATGCAAAAAATACGGCTGTCGCGCTCTTAAAGCGGCTCAAGCGCAACCCGCTCATTCTGCCGGTAACCGCGCTGATTATCATGCTGATTGTAAACGTGATTATCACGCCCAACTTCTTTAAGATTTCAATCAACAACGGCGTTTTGTACGGCTTTATCATCGACATCTTAAACAGAAGCTGCGAGCTGATTATCCTTGCGGTGGGCATGACATTAGTCGTCGCCTCTTCGCGCGGTACCGACATTTCGGTGGGCGCGGTCATGGCAGTTTCCGGCGCAATCATCGTGCGCCTCCTCGGCGGAAGCTACGACGGCTACGCAATGTTCCCGGCGCTGGCAATCTTTATCGGCTTACTCGGCGGCATTGCCTGCGGTGCCTTTAACGGCCTGCTCGTCGCCCGCTTTAACATCCAGCCCATGGTCGCCACGCTGATTCTCTTTACCGCAGGCCGTGGCATTGCCCAGCTGATTTCGTCAGACCCGGTAAAGCACGCGACCGGCGTCATCCTCTACGTGCGCCAGGAATCCTTCAAGTGGATCGGCGGCTTTATTCCCGGATGTGTCATTCCCACGCCGATTTTTATCGTCATCGGCTTTGTGCTTTTGACACAGCTCTTCTTAAAAAAGACCGCCTTCTCCACCTACATTCAGACTGTCGGCATAAACCCGAAGGCAGGCCGCCTGGTCGGCATCAACTCGGTGCTGGTCGTCTTCTTCTGCTACCTCTTCTGCGGCCTTTCTTCCGGCGTGGCAGGTCTGATTGCCTCAAGCCGCATCTACTCAAGCGACGCAAACAACATCGGCCTGAACCTGGAGATGGACGCAATCCTTGCGGTCGCGCTCGGCGGAAACAGCCTGGGCGGCGGAAAATTCAACATGGCAGGCTCGATTATCGGTGCAATTACGATTCAGGCGCTGACCACCAGCTTGTATGCGATGGGCGTATCTGCCGACCAGCTTCCGATTTACAAGGCTGTCGTCGTCATCCTGATTGTCCTCTTCCAGTCGCCGGCGTTTGCAAAATACCGCGCGCTGGCAGCACTCAAGATAAAGACGCAGAAAGCTGTTCTTACATCACTGGTTGCAGGAGGCTCTAAATGATTGACGTAAAAGCAAACCTTTCGGCGCTCAAGAAAAAGCGCCTGGACAGCTCAAACTTTCTGCTGTTTTTTACCATCTGTCTGTTCGTGGCAATGTACCTTGCGGGCATCATCGTCTACCATGCGCAGGGCTTCGGCAAAATGCAGACCTTTCTGAACATGCTTATCGATAACGCAGGCCTTCTGATTGCCGCATCCGGCATGACGCTGGTTATGATTGCAGGCGGCATCGACATTTCTGTCGGCTCAGTCGTCGGTTTAGTCTGCATGATGCTTTCCTATTCGATGGAACGCATGCACATGAGCGCAGGCCTTGCAGTCTTTTTGGTGCTGATTTTCGGCATTTTGTTCGGCGCTTTCCAGGGCTGGCTTATCAGCTACATGGAACTGCAACCCTTTATCATCACGCTGGCAGGCCTCTTTATGTGCCGCGGCCTTACTGCCATCATCTCAAGCGAGCAGATTGCAATCAAAGCAAACGAGACCTTCCTTAAAATCGCGAACGCAAACATCAACATTCTTTTGGGAAGCACGGTGAACAAACGCGGCGTACGCATGTATCCCTTCATCCACCCCAACGTGGTGATTGCGCTCCTTGCCGTCGTGGTCGTCTGGTATGTGCTGAAGTACACCAGATTCGGCCGCAACCTCTTTGCGGTGGGCGGAAGCGAGCAGAGCGCGCTTTTGATGGGTATAAACGTCAAGCGCACCAAGTTCATCGCCTATGTGACCGACGGCTTTTTAGCCTCGCTTGCAGGCGTGGTCTTCTGCCTGAACACCACATCGGGCTTTGTCGAGCAGGCGCGCGGCTTTGAGATGGAAGCGATTGCCTCAGCCGTTATCGGCGGCACCATGCTGACCGGCGGCGTGGGCACCGTGGTAGGCACCTTCTTTGGCGTGCTTATCAAGGCGACAATCGAAACACTTATCCGCTGCCAGGGCACGCTCTCTTCCTGGTGGAACAAGATAGTGCTTTCGATTATTCTCTGCTTCTTTATCGTGCTGCAGAGCGTGTTCGTGATTATCAAAAACCGGAAAAAACGCTAAACATCTCCGGAGCTACTTACAGGGCGACCCTTTACCGGCCGCCCTTTTTATTTGCGGGACGCGGGAGAGTGCTGTATACTGTCTGTATGAAAAAAAAGTTCCGCATTTCCCCACTTCTTACATGCGCGTTCGTTTCATGCTTATGCTTTCTAAGCGCATGCCTTTTTTCATGTAACAAAACAGCCCTGCCCATTAAGCCTCCAGAGCAAAAAAGCATTCTTCTGGGCTTTTCGCAAATAGGCGCGGAAAGCGCCTGGCGCACCTGCCATTCACAGGCGGTTCAGCGCGCTGCAGAAGAAGCGGGCATTCAGCTTTTGTTTTCGAATGCGGAACAAAAGCAGGAAAACCAGATAAAGGCCATCCGCTCGTTCATCGTATACCGGGTTGACGTTATTGCTTTCGTGCCGATTGTGCAGGACGGCTGGGACAATGTCTTAAAGGAAGCCCGCGATGCCCATATTCCGGTGATTGTCTGCGACAGAAAAATCCGCACCAGCGACAGGTCGTTATATGCCGCCTACATTGGCACTGACAGCGAAGAAGAAGGAAAGCGCGCAGCGCAATTCCTGCAGAAAAAATTTGCCGGGCGCAAGGCAGCAGACAAAGTGCTGAACATTCTTGAAATCCGCGGCACTGACGGCTCTTCTGCAAGCGACGACCGCATTAAGGGCTTTCATGCACAACTTGCAGGCGACCGCTCATTCCGCATAATTCACAGCGAAAGTGGAAACTTTATGAGAAGCCGCGGGCGCGAAATTGCGCTCGGCATTTTAGAGCGCTCCGGAGGAAAGCTCAGGATAGATAGCAGGAACATCGACATCCTGTTTTCTGCAAACGATGACATGACGCTCGGCTTTCTTGAGGCGCTTTCAGAAAAAGGCATTACCGGGCACGATTTTCTGACCGTCGTAACGGTAGACGCGCAGCAGGAAGCGATAGACGCCCTGCAGCAGGGAAAAATCAACTGCGTTATCGAATGCACCCCATATCAGGGACGCAACATCATGCGCTTAGCGCGAGAGCTTGCAGCCGGTAAGAGCGTGGAGCGCACCGAGCTTATGGAAGAATGTGTTTTTTCGGAGTTCGACGACCTTAGCGGCATTGCTCCACGGGGGTACTGATGCCGGGAAAAAACATCCGCAAAAGCCTTTTTAAATCCTACCTTGTCATAACAGCCGTTATGCTTATTCCGCTGTTGTATTCGGTGATTGTTGCGCGCCTGCATACCGCCTGGTACGACGCCATCATCAGCAACATAAGCGAGGCTACCGGTATCGGACGCATTGCAAAACAGGAGCTGCCAGACGAAATCTGGCGCATTGTATCCGGACAAAAGCGCTTTAACGAAGGCGAGCAGTACATACTGCTAAGGAAAATCCGCGCCGGCATAAACACCATGCAGGAGGCTGCGGGAGAGCGCGGAAGCCGGCTTCTCGAAGTTGCCGCACGCACCGAAACGACGCTGCGCTTTTATGTAGACACGCTTGAGTCTCAGCTTGGCAGAAACGCATCAGTCGCAGAAAACGAAGCCGTCATGGAAGACATCCGCGGAGTTGCATCCCTGCTCTACGATATCCTGCAGGAATTCATCGTTGCGGAAGCAGAACACGCAAGCCTTTCAAACAAGCGCATCCAGCACTCATTCTTTCTGCTGACAGGCATTCAGCTGGCAATCTGCCTCATCATCCTCGCGACAGCCATGTACACATCGAGTACCATTTCCCGCAGAATAAGCGATTCCATCAGCGACATGTCGCGCCTTTCATCACGCATTGCAAGCGGAGATTTGACTGCACGTGCACTGCCGCCTAAGGTGGAAGAGCTTTCGCCGCTTGCAGAAAACCTGAGCATAATGGCAGTGCGCTTAAAGGGACTTATCGACGAGAATATCCGCGAACAGCAGAACCTGCAGAAAGCAGAGATGAAGGCGCTGCAGGCGCAGATTACGCCGCACTTCCTGTACAACACATTCGACACAATCATCTGGCTTGCAGAATCTGAGCAGATCGACGAGGTCATCGAAGTGACGAAGGCATTCTCGCAGTTCTTCCGCATTTCGCTCAGCAAAGGACACGAGTGGATTACCGTCGAGCAGGAGCTGGAGCACGTCAAAAGCTATCTGACCATCCAGAAAATCCGCTATGCCGATATTTTAGATTACGCAATTATGACGGACGAGAGCATAAAAGCGTTTCCGATGCTTAAGCTGCTTTTACAGCCGCTCGTTGAAAACGCGATTTATCACGGCATAAAAAACAAGCGCGGACGCGGGCACATTACGGTAAAAGCAGAACGCTCCGCTACAGTTCCTCATGCGCTTTCGTTTTCAGTGCAGGACGACAGCATAGGATTCGAGCCTGAACGGCTTTCGGCGGTACTTGCGGAGCTTTCCTCAGGCACGCAGGCAGAAACGCTTACAGCCGCTTACGGGCTGTACAATGTAAACAAGCGCCTTAAACTGTACTACGGAGAGCAGATGCAGGTACACATAGAAAGCGAGCGCGGCAAAGGCACGACCGTAAGCTTTACGATTCCAGAGAAGGCAGCAGGGGCAGACAATGTATAGCGTTTTTATTGTTGATGATGAGATGATTGTGCGGGAAGGCCTCAGAAATAAGCTTCCGTGGGAAAGCGCGGGCTTTAGCTTTGCCGGAGAAGCCGGGGACGGCGAGCTTGCGCTTTCCATGATTCAGGACATTAAACCCGACATCCTGATAACCGACATACGCATGCCGTTCATGGATGGCCTGGAGCTTGCCGCAAAGGCAAAGAAAATGCAGCCGTGGATACGCATCATTATCCTCTCCGGCCACGATGAATTTGACTATGCAAAACGCGCCATAAGCATAGGCGTCGAAGACTATATCCTGAAACCGTTTACGCTCGAAGAACTGACAGCAGGACTTGAAAAAGTGGCGCATGCGCTTGACGAGCAGCGGAAACAGGCATTTTCCGCCCCGCGCGCAAAGGAACTGGAATCTCAAGGGCAATTCAGCCGGACAAAGCTGCTTACAGATTTTGTGTACGGCACAAAAGATGCACAAGATGCGCGGTGCGAGCTCGAGCAGAACTACGGCATTACGCTGAATGCGCCGTGGTTCACCGTCTGCATAAGCGAAATTCACATGGAAAACAGGACGGCCGACACGCTGCTTTCCGTGCAAAACGGCGCGCTGTCACTTGAAACGCAGGAAAAGGGCGCCACCGTGTTTTTTCTTTCGCCCACGCTGTTTGTAACAATCATCCGCGGCTCAACCCGGGAAAGCACAGAAGAGCGGGCCTACTCCTTTGCAAATATGGCACAGCACGAGCTTTCTGGAGACGGCATTACGCTTATCACCGCCATAGGATGCGCTGTCAGCACAAGCTCGTCTATTCCGCAGACCTTTTCCGACGCCGCCGCAATCCTCCGCCAGTGCCGCTTTACCGGCAAAAACCGCATCATCAGCACAAGCGACCTGCAGCAAAGCGCCGACACAGCCATCGTCTTACAGGAAAATGACCCGCTCTTCGACCGGCTGAATTATGCAGACGAAAGTGAAATTGACCAGATTATCAGCGAATACATTTCCCTGCTGGGAGAAAACCGCAGCCATTTTTCCATCATCGCCTCATACCTGCTTGTCGATGTGATTATGGCGGTCTCCAAAGTGATTGAAAGCCTGGGCGGAAACGTAAACGACGTTATGCCCGACATAGTAACCCATGCGTTTGTTGAGCGTACCGTTCAGAGTGAAGAAAACTTTATCGCCGAAATACGCGCCGTGCTTACAAAGCTGCTTGCCTACCGGAACGAACATGTGCAGGGCCGCTATGCCGACGTAATCCTGCGCGCAAAACGCTACATAGAAAAGCACTTTGCAAGCCCCGACATTTGCTTACGGAGCGTCGCCGAGGCAGTCGCGCTAAGCCCCAATCACTTTAGCACGGTGTTCTCCCAGGACTGCGGCGTCACCTTTATTGAATACCTTACGCGGGTGCGCATCATGCAGGCAAAACGCCTGCTCTGTTCTACAGAGATGAGAAGCGCCGATATTGCGTACGAAGTCGGCTTTAACGACCCGCATTACTTCAGCTTTATCTTTAAGAAGACCGAGGGCATGTCTCCACGTGATTTCCGCTCAAAAGCAGGAACAGGCGCTTCATCCTGACAGCAGCCTACAGAGAGCGGCGGCCCGCTCCAGCGGCAGTCCGTGCCAGCAGCCTACAGCCAGCGGCCGGCCCAACACCTCCGCGCTGACAGCCCTGCATCCCATACAGCCCTCCCCGGCGACAGCCCAGCCCCTGGGGCCCAGCTGCCAGACGCTGCCTCCAGCCGCTAGGCCTGCAAAAGCGCCCCATGCAAACCTGCCAAAGCGCCCGTGCGATCCTGCGCAGCCTAATCGATGCGGTATCGCGCGCGGCTGGTCGGGGTTTCAAACACGTCTACAGCAAAAAGCTTTGCATGCTTAGAAGCCGGCGAAAGGTCAATGCCTTTTTCGGAAAGGCAGGAAATAATACCGTCATAGATAAAATGCGCAATCCGTTCTGCACTCGGATTCTGCTTAAAATACGCATTGTCATTCAGACAGGTGTGGTCAAGCGATTTACATACAGACCGCAGCGCGCCTTTAAGCTCGGTAAAGTCCAGCAGCATGCCGCCCTCATCGAGTTCCGGCCCGCGGACATGCGCAAACACCTGATAATTATGCCCATGCAGGTTTTCGCACTTTCCGTGATAGTCACGCAAAAAATGCGCTGCCGCAAAATCAGCTTCTACTCTTACTTCGTACATCACTCTGCCTCCAGCGCAGAAAGCGCCTCCATAAAGACGCGGTAATTTGTATCATCAAACGGCGGGCAGTACACAGCAAACTCAATCACCTTGAACGCGTGCCGATACTGCCGGGAAAGATTCATCAGCACCGAGGCAACAACCTGCGGACTGTTACGGAAAGCACCACAGCCAAAAGCGCCAAGCACCAGCACATCCGCCTGCTGCCGGACTGCAACGTCAAAAATACGCCTGTCACGCTTTTCATGCAGGGTCCTAAGCTCGTCATCACTCAGCAGAAGCGGCTCATCCCCGTCACCACTGTTGTAGCGGTTGCTCGGCCGGCTCCTCAGGTTCGGCGCCGCACAGGTAAGCACGTCAACAAGATACCATTCTGCTTCCGGCAGTGCCGCAGAATGAGCTGTATCGCTCTTAAACACACAGACATCAGGCGTATACAGGATGTCGTCATTATGGAGCGGATTTTTGAGCGCACGGTGCGGTTTATAAAAGCGCTTCTGGTTTTCATCAGTATCGAGCGTAAAATAAAGTGTGGAAACGCGGCACAAGCACTCTTCCTGAGCGCCAGCTCCAGTCTCAACCCCGCCGCCAGGATTGGTACTGGAGGCAAAGTTAAGCACGCAAACACGATTACAGCCGTCAACATAGGAGCGCGCAGCTTCAAACGTCCGCTTTTTACTCACCACAATCTTTGCAGGCTCGTTAAAACGGCCGGAAACGCTTCCGTCAGGCACACATGCTTTTTCTGCGATAAAGAGCTGGCAGCTGCGGCCCTTGCGCACTGCATCGCGCAGGCGGGGACTATTCATCACCATGTCAACCGTATCTTCAAACACCGCTATGTTTTCTTCTCGTGACATGCAGTTACTATAGTGTTTTTACCATGAATGTCAAATGCTTGCCTTGACGAGCTGGCGTGATTATCCTTATAATACTTCAATTTATTCAATACTTACAGATTACACAGGAGCAAGAAATGGCATTTTATTTTTCAGAGCCTTCACACACGTTCGGCGAGTACCTTCTGGTGCCCGGTTACACATCAGCAGACTGCACGCCCGATAAGGTAACGCTCCGGACTCCGGTCTGCCGCTACAACAAGAAAGCCGGTGAAAAAAGCCCGTTAAGCATGAACATTCCGATGACAAGTGCCGTCATGCAGGCAGTTTCAGACGACAAACTTGCCATTGCGCTCGCTAAAGAAGGCGGCATCAGTTTTATCTTCGGCAGTCAGAGCATCGAAGATCAGGCAGCCATGATTGCCCGTGTAAAAAGCTACAAGGCAGGCTTTGTAACATCTGATTCCAACATCCGCCCTGACGAAACACTCGAAGCCGTTATCGCATTGACAGAAAAGACCGGCCATTCAACCGTCGCCGTAACTGAAGACGGCACAGCACACGGAAAGCTCGTCGGCATCATCACCGGCCGCGACTACCGCATCGGCCACTTCGCCAGCGGAGCAAAAGTAAGCGAATACATGACACCGCTTGCCGACATGGTAACCGGCAAAGACGGCATTACCCTTTCAGAAGCAAATGATTTAATCTGGAAGCACAAAATCAACCAGCTGCCGGTAGTAGACAACAACGGCTGTCTCGTTTCCCTCGTATTCCGCAAGGACTACTCAACCCACGAAGAGCACCCGCTTGAGCTACTGGACTCAAAGCAGCGCTACATTGTGGGCGCCGGCATCAACACCCGTGACTACATGCAGCGCGTTCCCAAACTGCTGGAAGCAGGCTGCGACATTTTCGTCCTTGACAGCTCTGAAGGTTACTCAGAATGGCAGAGCCGCGCACTGAAAGAACTGCACGCAGCATTCCCCGGCATCAAAGTAGGCGCCGGAAACGTCGTCGACAAAGAAGGCTTTGACTTCCTTGCAGACGCTGGAGCCGACTTCATCAAAATCGGCATCGGCGGCGGCTCAATCTGCATTACCCGCGAACAGAAAGGCATCGGCCGTGGCCAGGCAACCGCTACCATCGAAGTCGGCAAAGCCCGCGACGAATACTACCAGAAAACCGGCATTTACGTTCCGATTTGCTCAGACGGCGGCATCGTACACGACTACCACATCACCCTGGCGCTTGCAATGGGTGCAGACTTTGTCATGCTCGGCCGCTACTTCGCGCGCTTCGACGAATCTCCGTCAAACAAGCTGGTGGTAAACGGCAGCTACGTTAAGGAATACTGGGGCGAAGGCTCCAACCGCGCCCGCAACTGGCAGCGCTATGACTTGGGCGGAAAGAAAGGCCTCAGCTTCGAAGAAGGCGTTGACAGCTACGTTCCCTACGCCGGCCACCTCCACGACGGCGTCCAGATGACCACCAGCAAGGTGATTCACACCATGTGCAACTGCGGCGCACTCTCAATCCCCGAGCTGCAGGAAAAGGCAAAGCTTACGCTCGTCTCTTCCGTCTCAATTACCGAAGGCGGCGCACACGACGTCATCGTAAAGAACACAACATTACAGGCTAACTAAGACGAAAGGCCGGCAGGAAATCGCTTCTGCCGGCCTTTTTTTATTGTTTCTATGTTGGGCGCATCCCGCCTCCGGCTTCGCCTCCGGCGGGTCGGGCTGCTCCAGGTTCCGCCATTCGGCTTCATTCATGGGGCGATTTCCGTCCCATGAACGCCTGCGGCGCCTTCCGCATCCCTTGCGCGACTCACATTCTCTCAGTGTTAATGAAAACATTCCAAATGTTTTATTACGATTAAGGTATTTAAGATACATGGCAGACTATGTAAGAATTTGTGGAGAAAATGAAGCTTATAAAGCCGTTAGGGATAATGTGAAAACCCAAGCTGCTAATCTTTAGAGAGGCTTGATTCCACTTTCAGAAGTTATGAATCCTTCTACCCCCATCAGTTTATTTAATTCTTTACATACTGATTTTTCTTCTTCGCTACTGAAATCATAACAAGTGAATACTATGTTATGTTGTTTTGCGTATTCTAAGCCTTCACGTAATGGGACGCAACCTATTGCTTTCGTTGGCTTTTTATAAATGTCTACCCTATAGGTTGATGAAATGTCTGCTACCCATTCGTTAAAATCAAACATACTGACCTCCAATTTTTCAATTTAAATATTATAACTTATCTTGCTTTTACCCCGTAAATAATTCCTCTCAGTCTATAAAAACGTCAAAAACGCACTATACCTTAGTATTTACCATCTGGATTATAACATAGGCAAAATTTTTAAAACGTCAACTAAAAACAACACTTTTTACAGACATAGCCATAAAAAAGCCGGCGGCCATCGGCGCGGGGGCGCCGATGAGACTCGCTAGAATTGCTCGCATACTCGCAATTCTCCGGCTGCCACAGGCAGCCTATCGCTCCCTACCTACTTTCCCGAGGCGAAAACAGTTACACCGGTACAGCTGCCAGCTACAATATCATGATTTAAACAAAAAAAAGCCGGCGGCTACCTACTTTCCCGAGAAAACTCAGTATCATCGGCGCAAGAGAGCTTGACTTCCGTGTTCGGAATGGGAACGGGTATTGCCTCTCCGCTATGGCCACCGGCATCATTAACTATGC
>JAILRG010000015.1 GCA_024698325.1 Treponema sp. | reverse complement strand
AATTGTTATTGCCCGTACCGGCGAGGACGAGCTGGTCAACTAGGAGCCATAACGATGTTAAAAAAACAACTTTTTTTCTTTATATTCGGCTTTTGCGCAGGTGATTTTTCTTGCAAACAAAGCGCGCCGGGAGGGCATTCTCTCGCTCGAAGACGGCTTAGACGAGCTTGCAGCAGCAATTCCGGACAAGACCGGCGTGCTTGCAATCCAGTCTGGCAACAATCCTGACTTTATCCGCGAACTCTTTGCAAGCTACGTCGGCATCGAATACGCAGAGGCTTTCAAAACAAAGATTCAGGAGCTTTCAGAAACGCTGTGGAACCAGTACAGAGAAAACAATAACGGGGCAGACCTATAATGACCGGCAA
The DNA here is from genome assembly GCA_024698325.1 of Treponema sp. Taxonomy (GTDB): domain Bacteria; phylum Spirochaetota; class Spirochaetia; order Treponematales; family Treponemataceae; genus Treponema_D. The sequence goes on along the minus strand of JAILRG010000015.1, from coordinate 12,035 downwards.
GCAAAGGGGGTCTTTCCTCGCCGGCAGAGCTGCACGGGTAAAATAAAAGCACTTTTTATTTTACGTGCCACCTTTTTCACCCTATACTGAAAGATATGGAAGAAAACGACATCCAGAGCACACAGCAAAATGCGCTGCCGCCTTTTATTCAGGGTATGCAGAAAGACCTTGCTGACGCGATAGAACGCGCAAAAAACTTACGCGCGCTTTTCAGGAAAAAGATTGACGAGCACGCAGCCGCACTCCCCGAAGAGGTGCAGGCGCTGCTCAAAAATGAAATCGGCTCGTTCGGAGAAGCGGACGACGCGCTTAAAAACATGGAAAAGCTTTTAGAAGAGCGCTTCTGGCTTTTCTGGAACAATCTGTTCTCTGAGCTTTGCGCGGGGGATATGCGGCTGCACAACGCCTTCTGGCTTTTAGGTGATGACTTTCTATCTGACGTGCGTGCCGAACTTGAAAAACAGGAGCTGTATGATCTTTCCAAAGCACTGCGCGGCTATGTCTTTACGTTTGACGACCTTGCCCACCTTGACGACCGGGCCGTTCAGAAGATGATGCGCGAGGTTGACTGTCAGGAGCTTGCAAAGGCGCTCAAAGGAGCCTCTGAAGAAACAAAAGCAAAAATCTTCAGCAATATGTCAAAGCGGGCTGCCGCCATGCTGGAGGAAGACATGGACATCATGGCTTCTGTCACCCAAAGAGACATCCGCAACTCCCAGCGCAAGATTCTTTCGGTGATTGAACGGCTCCAGGACGCTGGCGAAATTGTCATTCCGCGCTTTGAGCGCACAGAAGATGTGGAAGATTTGCTATGAACGCTATGCACGAACAGTTTGTCTGGTACCGCGCGGCAAGTCCCGCTCATCCCGAGGGCATCTGGACGGCGCTTGCAGCAAATCTGGCTGAAGAACGAGCCGTACTGCGCCATGTACAGACCGGGAAAATCCTCTGCCCCTCACACTGCCGCTGGGAAAACTACACCGAAAGCACCGCTACCAGCACGCAGGCTGCCACTGACAGCGGCACGAACGCCGCTTCCAGCGCAGGCCTTTCGCACATCACGTGCGAGTGCGGCTACTCCCTGCACGCGCTTTTAGTGCCGTGGGTTCCGGTAAGAAACGCCCAGCCCCTGCCGCAGAATCGCGGTGTGCTTGTCCTGTCAGGCGGAAGCAAACCCTTCAAAAGGGCATACGCTTCGCTCTGCGCCGGAATCAGAAAGCAGGAAGCTGACGCAGACGACGAAGTATGCGATAAAGACGATACTGAAGACAAAAACAAGCTTCCGTTCGACGGCGAAGGCATACCGTACGACATCTTTATGTACAGTCTCGAGCTTGACTATGCAGAAAGCTCCTGTTTTGTAGGCTCACGAAACATAGACCGAAAGCGCTTTCTTTCAATACCAGAGGGAAACTTCATGCATGTGCGCCTTCCGGAAACCAGCAGCGTCAGCTCTTTTTTCCTGCGCGGGAAAAAAAAGCGCGAGCACGGAAAAACAGTGACACAATACAATGTTTCGGTGGGCTTCAGCTACTATTCTTCCATAGATTCAATCCCGCAAGTCCCCGCATTCTTAAACGCAAAGATAGAAGAAGCAGCCCCGCGCCTGGTCGCATCTTTCGCCGGCAGGGACATCCGTGTGAACACCTCGGTTTACCACGGGCTTAAGCTCCTTACCGCGCTTTCGTTTTTTCCCTACGAGGCAAACATCTGCTACGTGGCAAACAAGGCCTATCTTCTTAACCCACAGAAAAACGGCGAATCGCTTTTAAGCGACCGCACAAATCCGGCCATCTACAACCGGCTCTGCGAGAAGTTCGGCATAAAAAGCTTTCCGCACCTGCGCCGTCTTTTTGACAAAGAACCCGATTCCCTCATCTGGTACAAAAACCTGTACAATCTGGGATTCCGCGATCCAAACATCATGATGGACATTGTGAATCTGTGCGCAAAAACCGTGCATACAAAAGCCTGGCGCGACTATAAAACCTGCTCCCGCTACTGGTGGGGCAGAAACGAAAAACGCGAAAAGCTTGCCGCAAATCTTCCGACCACGTTTTTGAACCACATCGATACGTGGCACGGCGATGACTACGACAATCCGTTCATCTTTTTCTGCGGATACTCGATTCCGCGCCGCGGAGAGCGCGCCACATGGAAGGCACTGAACCGGGAGCCGGCGCTCGATGAGTACGACCGCTCAGACATTGCGCATAATTTCCGCCGCTACTTTACCGACCTAAAGCCGGAAGAGCGCGAAATGGTGCTGCACGAAGGCTTTACGCGCCGGGTACACGACACGCTTGCAAAAATTGCCATGAACATCCAGCACCAAAACCACGTCTTTACTTACACAGAGGCTCAGAAAGCACTGGTAGACGAGGTTGACGGCTACAGCTTCCAGCTCCCGCAAGACAGCGCGACGATGCATGTGCTGGGCTCTGCCATGCACAACTGCGTCTTTTCCTACTGGGAACGCGTGCGGGGCGGCTCCTGCACTATTGTCTACGCAACAAAGGACGACCGATACGAAGCCTGCATTGAGGTGGCTGACCTCCAGCGCATCCTGCAGGCCAGGGGCAACTACAACAGAGGCTTAACCGGAGACGTTGCTAAGGCTTTTTCCAAGTGGCGCGTAAAGCACCATCTGGTATAAAACTTCCGCGGCACGCTGCAGTACGCAATGACAAAACCAGGGCGATATGTTAGTATATGCGTAGGTTTTTATTATGAACACAGAACTTACATATACAAACATAAATCCGATACCGGCACTCACCTGGAACTGGCTCAAAATAAACCGCGCCACCATCGACGCAGAAGCGCCTGAACTTGGCGGCTCAGTCACGGTGAGCGGGCTTACTGACAGCATACAGCACATAAAGGCATTCGTGCCCTTTGCGACTATTGCAGCAGAAAAAGGCGGCTCTGGCGAGGATGCAAATGCCATACTCGCTTCATTCTGCCCTACTCCGGAAGCATTCATCGCACAGGAAGGCGCCCAAATTGCAGAGCCGGTTATCCTCCGCTTTGCGCTTGAAAACGGGAAAAGCCACGCAAGCCGGCAGGCAATCATCGCTGAGCCAGGCTCATCCATCACCGTCATCATGGATTACACAAGCGAGCCGGACGCAGGCGGCTTCCATGCCGTTCAGACAAAGCTCTGGGCAAAAGCCGGCGCGCACATCCACCTCGTCAAAGTGAATCTGCTCGGAAGCGGTTTTACCCAGCTTGATGACACTGCAGCCTTCTGCGATGCCGGCGCGTCGATTGACGTAACGCAAATAGAGCTTGGAGGCGCAAAGACGTATGCTGGAGTTGGCGCAACGCTTTCCGGTTACAAAAGCTCATTCAAGAGCGATACCGCATACTACTGCCGGGACAATCAGCTTTTAGACATGAACTACGCAGTCTGGCACAAGGGCGGCTCGACAGACACCGACATGCACGTAAAGGGCGTTGTCGCAGACGATGCAGTCAAAGTATACCGCGGCACAATCGACTTCCAGCATGGCTGTGCGGGCGCCACCGGAAACGAGCAGGAAGAGACGTTGCTGCTTTCGCCGACAGCTGTCAATAAATCAATTCCGATGATTCTATGTGATGAGGAAGACGTGTCCGGCACACACGGAGCCACCATCGGCCGCCTGAGCGCAGAAGAGCTTTTCTACATGCAGAGCCGCGGCATAAGCGAACTGGAAGCAAAGCGCATGATGAGCCGCGCAAAGATTGCCGCCACCGCGCACTTTGTCGGCGACGCTGCCGTTACTGGCGAAATCGATGCATTCTTAGACAGGCTGGAATCTCAGGCTCAGTAACAGACCGATAGCAGCTGACAAAACATCCCTAATATGCTACTATCCCAGTAGGAAATATAGTATGGCAACAACAAATAGATTTCGCGCGGATTTTCCGCTCTTTAAGGCAATAGATGAACACGCAGATGCCGAAAACAACGGACTTCTGTATTTTGACACAGCGGCAACGGCGCAACGTCCGTTTATCGTGCTTCACGCCATGTCGCATTTTTACGCAACGCAGAATGCAAACCCTCTTCGCGGCCTGTACGACTTAAGTGAACGCGCAACAAAAGCATACGAAGACGCCAGAGAAGCGGTCGCCGCGTTTATACACGCAAAACAGGCGCGGGAAATCATCTTTACACGGAATACGTCTGAATCATTAAACCTTGTTGCCTATACCTGGGGCATGGCAAACGTGCACTCTGGCGACGAAATTGTCATTTCCATTATGGAGCATCACTCAAACATTCTTCCGTGGCAGATGCTGGTACAGGCAAAGGGCGCAAAGCTCGTTTTTCTGAACGTAGACAAAGAAACCGGCGTTATTCCGGAAAGTGAATATGCAAAAATCACACCGCGCACAAAGATTGTGTCTTTAACACAGACGAGCAACGTGCTGGGCACCACAAATCCCATAAAAAAAGTCGCAGAGCTTGCGCACAAAAACGGCGCCATCATGGTTGTAGACGGCGCACAGTCCAGCCCCCACATTCCGGTTGATGTACAGGATTTGGACGCAGACTTTTTTGCGATGAGCGCCCACAAGCTTTGCGGCCCCATGGGAATCGGCGCGCTGTACGGAAAGCTCTCCCTGCTGGAAGCCATGCCGCCCTTCCTGCGAGGCGGCGAGATGATTGAATACGTTACTACAGAAAGCGCCACATGGGCAGAAGTGCCGCACAAGTTTGAAGCCGGCACCGTAAGCGCTGGCGACGCCGTTGGTTTCGCTGCTGCCGTGCGCTACATCCAGTCAATCGGCTTTGATACGATTGTGAAGCACGACAATGCGCTTGCACAGCAGCTTACCGAAGGCATAAAAAAACTCCCGCACTTTCACATTGTCGGCGGGAAAGACGGCACAAAACGAAGCGGCATTGTCACCTTTACGATTGACGGCGTGCACCCGCATGACATAGCAAGCCTGCTTTCCGACGAGCATATTGCAATCCGGGCGGGCCACCATTGCGCGCAGCCGCTTGGCCAGTATTTGGGCATTCCGGCAAGCGCCCGTGCAAGCCTGTACTTTTACAACACCGAAGAAGAAATTGACCTGCTGCTCTCTAAGCTTGCCAAGATCCGGGAATGGTCGGGCTACAAGGACTAAACGGCAAGCTGTCAGCTGACAGCAGCTTTGATTGCAGCAATAACCTTTGCCGGGTCTACGGCGGTTACCGCATCTTTTACCGTCTTATACTGAGAGGCAAGCGGTTCTTCAAGGCGGTAGCCGTCTACCATGTCTATAATCTGATCTGCAAGGTTAAAATCCGCAATCTGCATGCACTCGCGCAGGCTTAAAAGCGCCTTACGGAATGTTTCCGCATCCAGCATAGGTTTTTCACTGCCGTCCTCTGTAAGCCATGCAGCCTGCTCTTCTGCAGAAACAAATGCCGAAAGGTACTCCTTATAGCTCCGGTAACGGCTAAGGAAGTCAGCCGTCTTTTCGGTAATTTCATCAAGGGCCATCTCCACCACGGCATAATCACCCTGAATGCTTCCCTGGACAATGTCGCTGCAATGCTCCAGGTGCTCAGCCTCGGCGCTCAGCTCTGTAGCTCCGATAAGCCGGGAGCTGCTTTTTACGCCATGCACATACACCGTGTAGTTTTTCCAGTCTGCAGCGGTAAAAGCCGCCTCAATGGCAGAAGCTTTTTCATCAATAGCCTTGTAGTACTCAATCAATGCTGACTCCAGCACCTCTTCGCTGCCACAGTTCGTCAGCGCAGCGTCAAAATCGATGCCTTTCACCAGCGAAAGCGAACCTGAAGTCATTTCTTCCGTTACAGCTTCCAGCTCCCCAATCTGCATGACTCCCTGCGGCAGGTATTCCTGAATCATCTCTTCCAGCCTGACAATGTCTATCGGTTTTGAAAGATAATCAGCAAAGCCTTCTTTCAGGTACATTTCCTTTGCGCCGCTTACAGCGTTTGCGGTAAGCGCTATGACAGGCACATCCTTGTTCAGGTTGGTGTCGAGCGTCTGCATAAAGCGCAGCGTTTCTATACCGTCCATGACGGGCATGCGGTGATCCAGGAAAATAATGTCGTAATGGCGCTCTGCAACGAGTTTTAGCGCCTCGTGTCCGCTCAAAGCCGTATCTACCTGAATGAGTGTCGGACGCAAAAGGCCTTTTACGACAGTAAGATTAACAGCCGTGTCGTCAACCACAAGAATGCGGGCTTCCGGCGCTGTAAAACTATCCCGGGGGAGCGAAAGCCGCGGTATCTGTTTCTTATACGCTTCGCTGGCTTCCGGCCCGACCGGTGTCCAGTCAGATACAGCCTGCTCCACCATAATGCAGAAGCTCGAGCCTTTGCCATATTCACTCTTCACATCCAGCTTGGCATCCATAAGGTTCAGAAGGTTATTGACGATGGCCATGCCCAGTCCCGAGCCTTCTATCGTGCGGTTCCGCCGCTCCTCAATACGCTCGAATGCCTTGAACAGCTTCGGCATATCAGCCTCTTTGATGCCGATACCCGTATCCGATATCCGAAGCATAAGCAGGATACTGGCGCCTTCTTCGCCAAAAATCTGCCCGTCTATCTGCTTCCAGCTGATATCAAGCGTGACGCTGCCTTCATTCGTATATTTTACCGCATTTGTCAGAATATTAAGCACGCATTGCTTTATGCGCACTTCGTCCCCCACAAGCAGCTGGGGCAAGTCTTCTGAGATATGAATGTTGAGCGTAAGTTTTTTCTCCTGAATGCGCGGAGAAATCATATTGTACAAATCGCCGACCATCGACGTAATGTCATACTCCACCGGGATAATCTCGATTTTACCGGCTTCAATCTTTGAAAAATCAAGTACGTCGTTAATCAGGCTCAGAAGTGTTTTTCCGGAGCGTTCTATACTCATCGCATAGCCAACAATGTTTGATTCCCGGCTTTCCCGGATGATAAGCTCATCAAGTCCAAGCACTGCGTTTAACGGAGAGCGGATTTCGTGAGAAATGTTCGAAAGAAAATCAGTTTTTGCTTTATTTGCAAGCTCTGCGATACGCACATCCCGGCGGAGCGTATACTGCGTCGTCCGGCTTATAAACAGCGAAAGCGTAATCACAACCCCCAGCACGAATAAAAAGAACATCCCAATCATGACAAAAGATATTGTCCTGATATGGCGCAAATCCGACTGCAGGTTCTCGTACACTTTTTCAAGCAGCGAAGACACGCCCCGCTCCGTTTCCTTGAGGGAGCTGATGCACTGCATTATCCTGATGTCATAGCTGATTATCCGGGTAAAAATCTGCGCCTTGTTATACAGCAGGTGTTCGGCCTTATCCCGGGCCTGCATATTGGGCGCACGTTTCGGAAGCTTAAGCCGCATTTCTTCAAGCTTGTCAGCCACGAGAGAAACTTTTTCGTGCAGCTGGGAATGGTCGGTAGTCTCAAGCACGAAATGGCTGTAGACGGCAAAGTCCCGGTCAGCTTCCGACAGTGCCTTAGAAAAATCATACTGGAAATCAGAATCCAGCAAAATCTTGTTCCTGCCGTCCCTGTCGATTCCCATGTCCCGGAACAGCTGCTGCAGCTCGCCGTCGAGCTTGAGGAACAGCTCGTACTCGCCGTCAACGCCGGTAAAGCCGCGGTACTGCATCTGCGCCACCAGCGTGGTAAATATGCGCCGTTCCTCTGACGTAAGGACTTTTAGCCGGGAAACGTCAGAAGAAAAGGAATGTTCCAGCCCGAGCGCCTCACTGAAGCTGTCGTACATTATCGAGTAGTTTTCGATAATCCGGCTGTTGGCTGTTTTATCGTAGGTGTACAGGTACCGGAGCTTTTCTGTCGTTGTCTCTGTGCGCAGAATCCGTATGTCACTCAGCACGGAAAGCAGCTTCATCTTTGCTCCGTAGCCGGTAACCGTTCCAACCGCTGAAAAACAAAAAGCTCCTAAAAGCGAAAAAAGTACCAGCAGGTGCAGGCCGAACCTTTTTCTTATTGAGCTTAAATCAGATTTGTCTTCTACTGCTTTCTTCTTCTCTGCCATCAGTTCCCCTTAAAGAAATCGTCGATACTCTGTTTTAAGAGATCCGGCTGCATTGTCTTTAAGAGATATTTTTGCGGATTTTCCGCGAGTACTTTTGTTACGATGTCCCGGTCGTTTTTGGATGTAAGGAAGATGACGGGAATATGTGCGGTAAACGGCTCGCTCTTGAGCATCTGATAAACCTGCAGCCCCGAAGCGACAGGCATTTCATAATCAAGCAGAATCAAATCTACCGTCGTATGCGCGAGCATGGTGATGGCGTTTACTCCGCTGTTAGCCATGTATACATCATAATCCTTGGAAAGCCACATTTTGATTGAGCGCAGGTAAATCGGGTCATCATCGACTACAAGCACGCGTTTTCTGCCACCAGTGATGGCCGAAAGGTCGAGCGCTGCTGAAATATGCATCAATATGTCGTTAATGGCCACAGGCCGCTCAAACGTAGCTGCAACAATAGAGTTGGGGATGATAGAAAGAGCCGCTCCGATTTCTGCGGGATTTCCAATCAGATACAGAAGACGGCTGGTTTTATCCTCAATGAGTTTTTTCAGATACTTTAACGAGCCGGTAAATTCATCAACAGCGCCTTCAAGATATACAATAAAGATATCCGGAATATTATGCATCAGCTGAAGTTCAACAAGATCCGGTTGAGCGCTGACAACTTCAAAATGAGCGGCTGCAAGGCTTTTTTCCATTGCCTTTGCAAGAAAATTATGAGACTCGCAAATGAAAAGAATTCGTCTGTCCACGCGTTTGCTCCTAGATGCACAATTATAACATAGGTTTTCGCTTTTTTCATACACTTTCCGCAGCTTTTGCTGTACTTTTCGCTCAAAAGAAAGTATCTTACATGCATAGCTGAAGGAAACACTGACTATGGAACTGAAATCCCTTTATCGTGAAATACTGAACGAACACAACATAAATCCGGCACACAAAACCGAGATGACAGACGCCACGCATACGCTGCAGGGCGTGAATCCCAGCTGCGGCGACAATATCACACTGTACTTAAAGAGCGAAAACGGTACCATTACCGACGGAAGCTTTACTGGAAGCGGCTGCGCAGTCTCACAGGCATCTGTAGACATGATGCTTGATCTGGTTATCGGAAAATCTGAAGCAGAAGCGCTGCGCCTGTGCGATTCATTCATGGCTATGATTCGGGGAGAGGCTACCGGCGAACAGATTGAGGAACTGGACGAGGCCGGCGCCCTGCAGGACATTTCCCACATGCCCTCCCGCGTAAAGTGCGCACAGCTCGGCTGGAGAACAATGAGCGAAATGCTCGGAACTGGCGCTGCGTGCGCTACAGCCAGCGCCCCACACTGCGAGCAGTAAGTCCTTAAACCGCAGCTTTAAGCCACCGCTCCCGTTTTACGCGAATCAGGAAAAGCACGCCACGGAAACACAGCTCAACGCACATGGCAATCCAGGCGCCCTTCAGGCCGTAATGCGGAATCAGGGCGAGGCTTACCAGAATCCGCACCCCCCACATACTGACAAGATTCATTACTCCCGGCACAAGCGTGTCTCCAGCACCACGGAGCGCGCCGCTTGCGACGATGCTTGCGGCAAACAACGGCTCTGCAAACATTTCGATGCGGAGCACCTCTGCTCCCAATGCGCAGACTTCCGCATCCGGCGTCAACAAGCCCATCACAAAAGGAGCCGCGCCGTACATAATCACACCGGCAATTCCCATAACAGCCATGCCGGCAAGAATCGTAACCCATGCAAAATGACGTGCCAGATCCCTGCGCTTAGCGCCGACGCTCTGCCCTACCAGCGTTGTTGCCGCCTCGCCGATGCCGTAGCCGGGCATATAACACAAGGCCTCTGCCGTAATGGCAAAGCTGTTGGCGGCTATGGCGGCAGTTCCCAGAGGCGCTACGAGCCGGGTGCTTACAATCTGCGCACCGCACAGGGCAAACTGCTGAAAGCCCAGCGGCAGTGCTATGCGGCCGGCAGCACGCAGGCAACTAGCCTGTAGGCGCCAGCTGTCCGGCTGTCCAAGCTGTTCGGGCTGCGGCTTTACAAGCTGTTCGAGCTGTTCGGACACAAACTGTCCGGCCTGTGGCTGTCCGGGCTGTTCCGTTCCGGCATTCTGGCTGAAGGTTCTGCGTCCCCACAGATGCAAAATCGGCGAGCGGACCACACAAAAATACGTCATAAGCACGGCGACCGTAAATTCTGCAGCAAGCGTACCCAAGGCCGCGCCCCGAACCCCAAGATGCAGCATAAAAATAAAGACATAGTTTCCGACAACGTCGAGCACGCACAAAAGCACGCTCAAAACCCCCGGCACTTTCATATTGCCGCTTGAGCGCAGGGCGCCGCTCATAATCATGCTAAACTGCCACACAGGCATAGCGCCAGCACAGATGCGGAAGTACCAGGAGGCATCATCCTGTATCACTCTCTCTCCGCCAAGCCATACCGGCAGAATCCCGCTTACTGACAGCGCAAGAGCCGAAAGCAGAACCGAAAAAAGCAGGCTGACAAGGATGCCCTGCCGCAACACGTTACGCGCGCCGCTGTAGTTACCGGCGCCCACAGCCTGCGCAATCTGCACGGTAAAGCCCGCGGCACAGGCAGAGACAAGGCCTCCTAACAACCAGGTTGAGGACGCAACAAGCCCGATAGCAGCCGCGCTTTCCGCGCCCAGCTTTCCGACCATTGCAGCGTCGATGTACTGCATCAGGATAGAAGAAATCTGCGCAAGAATACCGGGAATACTCAGCTGCCACACATAGCGGATCTGATCCCGCAGAGAAAAATGCTGTTTTTCTTTAAGCAAGGCGGATAGGTCAAAGTCTGCCATTTCAATTCTCCTAATGTTTTACGTAAGCTCAGATAGCTCAGATGCCGCAGGCGGGGTGCAGTCAAATACAGAGGCCATCAGTTCATGGACGGTGCAGGCACTGTTTCCTTCGCTGGGGCAGGCCGCATTGTGCGCTGCAAGCAAAACGCTGTTCGTCATGGCAGTCTGGCACCGCGGCCGCAACAGCCGGTACAGCTCCCCGCAGGAAAACCACGCCTGCTCTTTTCCGTAGCGGGGGACAAAATGACGCAAATCCTCAATCAGGCTGTACTGACTCAAGTAATGGCTCTGCGGCATGGCAAAATGCAGGTAAAACCAGACTTCAAAGCTCGGGTAGGATTCCGCAAAATGGATTCCCTTCTGTCTGGCACTATCCAGCATAGAAAGCGCTTCCTCGCCCAGGCCGTCGCGGACAATCGTATCCCGGTCAAACACACACCATATTTCATCATAGACATGGCTTTCGTATTCTTCCAGCGCCGTTTTTAAGATGTGATGGACGGAACTGTGCTTTGCAAGCCGCGGCGTAATCGTCACTCCGTTTATACGGCGGTCAGAACGGACCTGCGAAAAATAAATCTGCTCGGTCTCGCCCTCCACCACCAGCAGAATGGTGCGGCGGGCTGTCAGTTTAGCGGTTTTTCTCGGCACTGAACAACCCCATCAACGCGCCTAAATCAACCACGGGAAGCGCTCCGAACTTTCCGGCCTGATACAGCTTTTTTCGGGAGATTTCCGCGCTGATGCCGGCATAGTCGGTAATTGCATTGTACACGCTGTTTCCTTTTTCCGTCTTATAGCAGAACCAGATTTCGTCATCCCGAAGAAGGCCGGAATCCAGCAAATCCTGATTGTGCGTCGTAAACAAAAGCTGGCTGTCCTCAGAACTTTCCAGAAACAGCCGGAGGAATGTTTCCACCAGCTCCTCATGAAGCGACATTTCAAGCTCGTCAATCAGAATGCAGGCATGGCTTTTTATCACATCCGAAAGCGGAGAAAGCAGCTCCAGCATGCGGAGCGTACCTGCGCTTTCTAAGCCGACCGGCAGTTCATATTCCCTGTCGGCATACTTATGAACAAACAGCGCTCGCCGGCTCTTTGCGCGGTCTGGATTCCGGGCAAGCTCATCCTGAACTGCAGGCGAAAGCTTTCCGATAAAGTCGTCGCTGAGCGTCTGCGTTTCTATGCGG
>JAILRG010000148.1 GCA_024698325.1 Treponema sp. | reverse complement strand
GTGCTGGCTCCGGCCTTGTCGGCGGCGGGCTTTTTTGCCACAGTCTTGGCGTTTGCCCAGGCGCGGAAGGTGCCGTCATCGGCGATGCCGGCGGCAGGTTTTGCGGCCGCTTTCGATGCAGTTTTGGCAGTCGAAGCTTTTGTGATAGCGGTCGCGGGCTTTTCGGAAGCCTTTGCCCCAGAACTTCCTGTGCTGGCCGCTGCACGAGATGCGGTCGTCACAGTTTTTGCCACAGGCGTGGCTTTTGAAGCCGTTGCTTTTTTCACTACCGCTTCTTTTGCGGCACTTGCCTTCTTTACAGTTGTTTTTTTAGCCGCCGATACGGTCGCAGGCGCGGCTTTTCCATCCTTTACAATTCCACCCATGTCGTCAAGCATATAGAAGAAACCGTTTTTTTTCAACCTGGGCTAGTAAAGCGAAGCTCCTGACAGTCAAAACTGTCTGTCCTGCCTGCCTGGAGCTTACACAAAGGCTCTCTATTTGAACGCCGCTACACCCGACATATCCAGAGTAGCAAACAGGTCGTCGATTGTCTCGCGGCGGCGGATTTCCTTTATGCTGCCGTCAGTGCGGAGCAAAAGTTCACCTGCACGGAGCTTACCGTTGTAGTTAAAACCCATCGCCCGGCCATGCGCACCCGCGTCGTGAATAATCACGAGATCTCCGATGTCGATTTTCGGCAAGGAACGCTGCACGGCAAACTTGTCACAGTTCTCGCAGAGGCTTCCGACCACGTCATAGACATGGTCAGCCGGCGCGTTTTCCTTGCCGCTTACCGTCACCTCGTGATAGGCGCCGTACATACCCGGGCGCATCAGGTCTGCCATACAGGCATCCACGCCAATGTACTCACGGTAGATGTGTTTTTCGTGGATTGCCTTTGTGACAAGCCAGCCGTAGGGGCCGGTAATAGGGCGGCCGCACTCAAAGCAGATGCGCAGCGGATCCAGACCTGCCGGAACAATCATCTTATCGTAGAGCGCGCGGATACCGCGGGCAACATAGTCCAAATCAACCGGCTTCTGTCCGGGCTTGTAGGGAATGCCGATGCCGCCGCCTAAGTCTACGAACTCGATGTTCACGCCACACTTTGTCTGAATTTCGAGCACCAGCTCAAAGATGATGCGCGCGGTATCCACAAAAAAGTCCGGATTCAGCTCGTTTGAGGCGACCATCGTGTGGAGACCGAAATGCTTTACGCCCTCAGCCTTGCACGTTGCGTATGCTTCGATGAGCTGTTCGCGCGTGCAGCCGTATTTTGCTTCCTCGGGCTTTCCGATGATTGCGTTTCCGCCCTCTTTTAAGGGGCCGGGATTGTAGCGGAAGCAGATGGTCTCAGGCAAAGAGCCGAGTGCTTTTTTCAAGTAGTCGATATGAGTAACATCGTCGAGGTTGATGATGTCACCTTCCTGAGCCGCATACTGGTATTCCTCGGCAGGAGTTTCGTTTGAAGTGAACATCACAAAGTCGCCTTTTAAGCCCGCTGCCTTAGAAAGCATCAGCTCGGGCAGACTTGAGCAGTCCGTGCCGCAGCCTTCCTCTGCCAGAATCTTCAAGATATAGGGATTCGGGCAGGCTTTTACCGCGTAGTATTCGCGGAAGGCCGGGAAAATGCTGAAGGCTTTTTTGAAATAGCGCATATTCTCGCGAATAGCCTTCTCATCATACAGATAAAACGGTGTCGGGAACTTTTCGGCAACAGAAGCCAGTTCATCCTTTGAAAGAGGGAAATTGGTACTCATATTTTTCTCCTGCCGCGCATTTTACAAGATTGCCGACAACTTTAGCAATACTGCAGAAAGAAACAGCAGAGAATACTTTTTGCACGCAAAGGACGGGAATTCGCCCAACATCCGTTTTTCGTTGACCAGAGGCATTTTTACCTTTATCCTATCTCTGATGCAGAAGCTGATTATCGATATCCAGAACGGACCTCGGATAGAACAATACATGGATGTTCGCCATGCAAAAGCACAGAATCTTCTCCGCGTGATGAAAACAAAGGACTGGGGCTTTGTCCGCTATGTTCCGACGATTGACAAAATCCGTCATCAATACTGCATTCTGCCCATCTCCGACATAAGTGAAGAAGATACCCAGGTAAGGCGTATCGGTGCGTATGTGTTCAATTACTCTGTAGTTGAAAAAAAATCATTGCTTGCGCAGAACGAGTTTCAGAACGTACTCGAAATATTCGGAAAAAGCCGGGAGCCGTTTATCGGATTCATAGGTCCGCTGGCACAGGATGATTTGAGTTACCGGCTGCTTATGGTTAACGACGAGCTTTCCATAATGCCAGGCGCATAAAACAAAGCCTTTCTTACAATCCCAGGTTACAGAATACCCGATTTAAATCCAGCTGCCGCTTTTTGGAGGCATGGGAGAGAGCGTGTCGTTGATTTTTAAAACGCGGTATGTAGCATCATCCTTGGGAAGCGGTCCGATATAGGCAATCTGCGGCTCCGGAACCTTGCTTAAGCGCTTTGTAAGGTCTTTAAAGGCGCTCTCCGTCATCATTGACTTTTCTTCAACAAGGGAAAAATTAAAAATATATGCACCGATTTTCTTTATTTTGGAAGAAGAGACTTCAGGAATTTCATAAACTGGAAGCATACAGTAGTCATGATGAATATCGGTGCGCTTCGGGACGTAATGAACAAACGCCCAGTTTTTAATTTTCATGATTTTGAGGATTTTCTGAATCCGCTCATCCTGCAAATCCATAAAATCATCAATGCGTTCGTCTGTTTCAATACGGACAATCACGATACATCCTCTGCTTTGTCTTATCGTCTTAACCTAGTTTGTAACTATACCAAATACAATAGAAATATGCAAAGGGGGCTAAATCCTGCTGACAGAAAAATGCAGGACTCAGCGGCAGCGGCGGTTCAGCACAGCATACAGCACGGACGCAAAAACCGGGAAGCAGGCAAAAAACAGGAACATCGGCCTGTAGCCAAAACTGTCTATCAAAACGCCGCCTATCGGCGCTCCCACAACGGTAGCAAGGCAATACACGCTGTTAAGCAGCGTCATCGAGAGCATGACAGCGCGGCTTTCGTGACGGGAAGCCGTGGCGCAATAGGCAACGCATCCCGGAAAGAAAAGGCCGTATGCAAAGCTGTGCATCATCTGGCCGGCGATGCAGCCGGCAAATCCCGGAACGAGCGCGTACAGCATGTTCCGCACGGAGACGGAAAGCGTACCAGTCACAATCATGCTGGCAGCACCAAAGCGGCGGATAAAAAATCCGCTGCAAATCATAAACGGAATTTCTACGGCAGCGCTCAGCGCCCAGAGTATACCGGCTCCGCGCACCTTCAGCTCCTCTTCGGCATACATCGAAAGATACTGATTAGCCGGCACCATGCCGAAAAACTCCATAAAGATGACGAACATCATCAGGTAAAAGCCAGGCCCAAACGAACGCAGAATCTGCCAGGTAGAGGTCTCCGCAGCAGGGGCCCCTGCAGGCTTAGAAACAGAGACTGCGGGCTTTTGCTGGTGCGGGCCTGTTTTCAGCACGTAGACGACATTCCGTATCAGCATCGAAAGCGTAAAGAGCACTGCAGGGCCGGAAAGCCAGCAGGTCATTTCCCACAGTCCGGCTTTTTCCGCATGAACAAAACGCTGCATGATAAGGGCTGCGACGACAAAACCAATGCTGCCGGCTACCCGTATAATGCCATAGCGCTCCTGCCTGTCTCCTAAGCTCTTCGTAATCAGAGAGTCAGAAACGGGAATAATCATGCGGTAGCAGACTGCATACACCGCCATACAGAGGGCTGTAAGCACAAAAGTCTGTGCATATATCAGCGGAAACGGTACCAGAACGAGAATCGTCCCCAACACAACCAGCGCTGTCGCAAAAGCACCTTTTTTTGCAAGCCAGGGAGTCAGAATCAGCGGAAGGACAACTGCAGCGCCATTAAATACCGCATATAAAAAGCCTATCTCTGTAGCACCGTATCCGACATTGCGCAGAAACAGAGGCAGATAGGCGTTTGCCGCTGCATAAATTGAAAACAACAGAAATTCAGGAATAATCATACAAAAAGAATGAAGCGCTGACGCATTTTTCCGCCAGCGCTTTTTACACAGCGCCATCCATGGCGCTACAGTTCATCAAAGAATCCTTTTGCTTTTAGTAACTCTGCGTTCAGGATGCCGCCTAAGGCAGCACCACGCTTAGTATTGTGGCTCAGCGCTACGAACTTTACGTCAAAGACGTTGCATTTGCGGAGGCGGCCAAGTACGCAGGCCATGCCCTTTTCAGTGTCGCGGTCGCGGCTGGGCTGGGGGCGGTTATTTTCCTCACGGTAGACAATCGGGTGCTCCGGCGCGCTGGGAAGCTTGAGTTCCTGCGGCACAGAGGTAAAGTTCTTCCACACTTTGAGGATTTCTTCCATGCTGGGCTTTTTGTCTTCCGGCAGATCGAACTCAAGGTTAACACAGGCAGTGTGACCGTCGATAACCGGAACGCGGGTACAGGTTGAAGAGACGAGCGGGCCGGCTGCATTCTCAATCTTTCCGCCGTTTACTTTGCCCAGGATTTTAAGGCATTCTTTTTCGGTCTTCTCTTCCTCGCCGCCGATGTAGGGGACGATGTTGTCAATCATGTCGAATGAGGGAACACCCGGGTAGCCGGCGCCAGAAACCGCCTGCAGGGTGGTTACAATCATGCGCTTAACCGGATAGCCTGCCTGCTCGAGGGCATAGAGCGGCATCATGTAGGTCTGGAGGCTGCAGTTAGGCTTAACGGCGATAAAGCCCTTGTCCCAGCCGTGGTGCTTCTGCTGCTCTTTGATTACGTCCAGGTGGGCAAAGTTGATTTCCGGCACCAGCATCGGAACATCCTCTGTCCAGCGGTTTGCGCTTGCGTTTGACACAACCGGGATACCCTCGGCTGCGTATGCTTCTTCAAGGGCCTTGATTTCGTCCTTGCCCATCTCGAGCGCACTGAAGACGAATTTGCATTTTCCCAGAGCTAGGCTCGGGTTGTTTGCGTCCTGCACGGTAAGATTTGCCACATCAGCCGGAATGTTTGCGCCGATGAGCCAGCGGTTTTCTACAGCTTCTTTGTAGAGCTTACCGGCACTGCGGGGGCTTGCGGCAACGTAGGTCACCTTGAACCAGGGATGATCTTCCAACAGCTTGATATAGCGCTGACCGACCATACCGGTTGCGCCCAGAACTCCAACGTTTATTTTTTCAGACATATCTTTCTCCTTGGGGCGGTGCCCCAAACCCTTTTTATTTGGGGGAGAGAGAAACCTCTACTCCGAAGCGGTGTTTCTCTCTCCCCCAAGCCCCCTTTCTTTTCCAGCACGGCTCAAGGGTTCCACCCTTAAGAATCCCGCTTTGCCAGAAAGATGCGCTGATTTGCGCTTGCAGGGCTTTCTATTTTACAATCCGCATTTTTTTAATGCGTCTTCTATCACTTTCTTTGCCTCATCGTGCACTTCCACGAGGGGAAGGCGCAGGGCTCCGGCAGGCAGGCCCTTGTAATTCATGGCATACTTGATGCTGGTGGGGTTACCGTCCACGAAAGCAGCCTTAAAGAAGGGAAGCAGGCGGTAATGCAACGCCCGCGCCTTCTCCATGTCGCCACGGAGGGCTGCCTGTGTCATCTCGGTAACTTCAGCCGGAGCCAGGTTTGACACGACGGAGACAATGCCGTCGCCCCCCACCGCCACCAGCGGAAGCGTAAGCCCGTCATCGCCGCTCAAAACAGCGAAGTCCGGCTTTTTGCTCTTTATCTGGGCGATAACAGCCATCATCTGGTTGATGTCGCCGCTGGCTTCCTTTACACCCACGATGTTGGGAAGAGATGCAATGCGGACAAGCGTCGGAGTTGAGATGTTCTTTCCGGTGCGGCCAGCAATGTTGTAGACCACAATCGGAATGCCCACCTTTGACACTGCCTCAAAGTGGCGGAAAATGCCCTCATCGCTGGGCTTATTGTAGTAAGGAGTGACCACCAGAGCGGCATCTGCTCCCATTTCCTTTGCGCGCGTGCAGTAGCGCACTGCGTCAATCGTATTGTTTGAGCCGGCACCAATAATCACCGGCACTTTTTTGTTTTTCTGTTTTTCCCAGTCGCGCACTTCTTTGATGACGATTTCAATCATCTTTGCTTCTTCATCTTCCGCCAGCGTGGGTGTTTCTCCGGTCGTTCCCAGCGGAACCAAACCGTCAATCCCCTTTTCAAGCTGGAACAGCACGTTCTTGCGGAAGCCTTCGTAATCCACCGAGCCGTCTGGCAGCATCGGCGTGACCATGGCAGTAAATGCACCGCGCAACTGAATCATATTGAACCTCTTAATGTTAATTGCACTGTGCGGCATTCGGCACAGGCATACGCGTATACTAGCTTCTTTTGGGGATAAAAAGCAATACAGACAGAATACTTTTAATGCAGAAACTTTAGCACGACTAAACAGAGTGAAATATGATTCGAGGACTTTTTATTCCAGAGCCGCCCTATTTCCATACCACGCAGTTCTTTCCGCTGCGTTTTCCCGTATACAGGCGGGCATCGGCAACGCGGATAACATCCTCGTACTCAGTAAGGCTCGTACCGGTGCACATGCCAATCGTAATCGTAACCTTAATGTGCTGAGTTTTACACTCAACAACCAGATTCCGCACTTTTTCGCACAGGCTCTCCAAATACTCATGCGCCTTATCTTCATCAGTCTGCGGCATGTAAAGGATGAATTCTTCGCCGCCCCAGCGAACCGGAACATAGTCCCTTTCGGGGCCGTTTTCAAGGATTCCGCTTACCATTTTTAAGACAGCATCGCCTGCCTGATGGCCGTAGGTATCGTTGATTTTCTTAAAGTCATCGATGTCGAAAATGGCAATCGTAAATTTGTTTTCAATTTCTGACTTATTGCGCCGCATGATGTGCTCAAAAAAGCGGCGGTTAAAGAGACCGGTCAGCAAATCGTGATTACTGGTATAGGCAAGCTTTTCATGAGTGACGTTCAATTCAAAGAAATACAGGTTTGAAACATAAAACAGTGTAAAAAGCGTAATCAACAGGTTTAAAAGGCCGATTTGATTCTTACATCTTTCGACTGCAGCGCCGTACTGCGGAAAGAGACAGTTTTTTTTGATGTGTACAATAAAGATGGCAATCGCAAAAATGATTCCGACACACTGAAACAGATGCTTAAAACGAAATTTGCGCGGCAGCAGATAAAACACGACCGAAATCATGCCAATGACATAGAATATGTAGGATAAGGCACCGCCGGTAAAGAGCTCACTGACAAACGAAAAGACGACAATCTCAAGATAGGTAAAAACAATATACAAATCGGTGTTTTTCTTGATAAGCAGAAGGACTGCGACATAGAAAAGGGTGCTACCGACATTCAGACCTGCAAGCGGAAGGATTCCGAGTACATAAAACAGAACTGCATTACAGGCATGCACTGCCAGGCACATGATTAAAAAGAGCAGCGTCTTCTTTTTGGAAAGGAAACTCAACAAATTCTTACACATACAATCTCCACCGAAGAAGCAATCAACTGCTTTAATGTTACATCAATTTTTCTGATTTTTCCACCTTATTTTGCATACGGTAATCAAGGGGATTTGTTCCGGTAAGCGAACGGAAAACCCGGCCAAATTGCGTAAGCGAACCAAAGCCGCACTGCATGGCAATCTCAAGCACGGAAAGGCGGGAGC
Source organism: Treponema sp. (assembly GCA_024698325.1). Classification (GTDB taxonomy): domain Bacteria; phylum Spirochaetota; class Spirochaetia; order Treponematales; family Treponemataceae; genus Treponema_D. Next base: position 31,561 of record JAILRG010000148.1, on the reverse strand, counting down.
CTGTCAGGAGGCGGCAAGCTTCAGTTACGCGCAGGCTGTTCACGTATTCGACAAAGCCGAAATGTGTGGCAGCTTTAAAACTCCGGCTTACATGGCTCGCACTTATGCCGAACTGCTCTGACACGCGCGAAAGCGTAACTTCTTCCGTATAGTGCGCATTCAGCCAGTCGATAAGAGAAGCAAGGCCTGCGCTCATTTCCGGCGCCCGCTCAACGGCGCTGATAGCGGCACTTTCGGGACGGCTTACCATAACGATGATTTCCGTAAGGAGCGCCCATGCCATATTCTGCCAGCCGCGGCCCTTTGCAAGCAGTTCCTGTCCGAGGTGCGCAAACAGCCGGCGTATCGAAGCATGCATTTCCGGCCGGAGCGTAACGCACGGCTCGCAGTCCTCAAGCACTGGAAGCAGCGCCGAAAAGCGGGCATCTTCGGCAGAAAGCGGCTCTTCGCTGTCAGCAAAATACACGTTGTACAGCTTGCAGACCTCGCCGGCGGGATTTACGGCGCGGTGCAGGATGCCCGGCGCAATACAGAGAAAGGTTCCCGCTCCAATATGCAGCGTGCGGTTCGCATAAAAAAACGTGCGATCGCCTTCAGCAATATACAGCAGTTCCCACCATGGATGAAAATGCCGTCTGGCGTTTGTCGCCGCATGAGATTTTTTTATCAGGGAAAAACCGCAGCCGGTGGAAGTAAGGCGGTAATCATCTGGGACTGCAGGCAAAGACGCCGGCGTATCTGGAAAAGTGCTTTTCATTGCATAAGTCTAGCACAAAATATGCACATTTTTCATAAAAAACAGCAAGAAATGTACAGAATTTTGCAGAAACGAAGAGATACAATGCCCCCATGAACGCGACACCTGCAGACACAAAAACAGATTCCAACTCCTCTTCCCCGGCACAGCCAGTCCTTACTGCAAAAGAAGCCCGCCGCCGGGAGCAGATTCTGCACGGGCCGGAGCTTCCGGTGATTTTTTCCATCGCGCTTCCGCTCGTCTTCTACAACAGCCTGCATCAGGTCTTCCAGCTGATAGACACGCTGATTGCCGCCAACATGAGCGCCGGCGTCGTGAGCACCGTAAGCTTTGTGGAGCAGATTCAGGCAATGCTTGCTGCCATCGGAAGCGGCCTTTCTGTAGGCGGCTCCGTCATCATCAGCCGGAGCTACGGAAGCGGCGACATGGAGAAGGTGCGCAGCCAGATAAGCACGCTCTTTTTTGCCTGCCTTGCCGTGGGAACACTGCTTTTAAGCCTGTGCATTCCCCTTGCCTACCCCATCCTGCGCCTGCTCCGCATGCCCGAAGACCTGCTTGCACAGGGAACGGCCTACTTTATGCTTTCGGTAACAGGCATTGTCTTTCTTTTTATAAACACCATTTACCTGGCTATAGAAAAATCCCGCGGCAACACAAAGGTGATGATGTGGTGCAATATGCTTGTCATGGTACTAAAGACCGTGCTGAACGCAGGTATCGTACTGCTTCTGCAGCGCAAATCCGTATCCCTGAACACCGCAATGCTTCTGCTTCCAGTCGCAACAATCCTTGCGCAAGGCGCCCTTACCGCAATTGCCATCGTCACGCTGGTAAGCCGCAAAAACCCGTTCCGCCTGAGCCTTAAGGCATGTACATTCAACCGCAGCTTTTTGCGGCCGCTCAGCGCATTAAGCATCCCGGTATTTCTGGAAAAATTCATATTTGCGTTTGGCAAGGTGATTGTAAACAGCATGTGCGCCACCATGGGAAGCACCGTTGTAGGCGCTCTGGGCGTCTCAAACCGGCTCGGCGGCTTCTGTACAAACCCGCCGTCAGGCTTTCAGGACGCAGAATCAAGCCTGATAAGCCAGAACATAGGGGCTGCAAACCTTAAGCGCGCGCTGGGCATCTTCTACCGCACGCTCTTTATCAATCTGGGAATCGCAACCGGGCTTTTAGTGCTCATGCTCGCATTCAAAAACAGCATCATCATGCTGTTTGCACGCGGAGATGCCGCTTTTGCCGGGGAAATAAACGCCATCTACACCTACGAGTGCTGGGACTCGGTGCTCATTTCGATAAATGCGTCGGTCATGGGGCTTTTATACGGGTTTGGAAAAACGCGCATCACCATGGTGCTGAATGTAATACGCCTGTTCGTATACCGCATTCCGCCGCTCTTTCTGCTGCTGCACTTTACGAACATAGGCGTGCCGGCAGTAGGAATCGCAATGCTCATCTCCAACGGCGCTGTAGGCATTACCAGCGGCATTGTTGCCGTGTGGTTCATCAGGAAGGTAAAATCCGGAACAATGCAGTATTCACTGTAGCCCACCCCTGGCATAAGCTGTAAGGACAGGGCGCGCTCGCGTTCAAATCAATAAAACACGATATACATCAATTTTTGCAAAACAGATTGTCTCACTCCTTGTTTTGTGCTAGATTCTCAGCGGTACGAAACTATATTTATCGATACATATCAATAATTGTGAATATCATAATACAAGGAGTATAGATTTATGGGTAACACCACTGGAAGCGTCGAAAACACGGACGCTTATTTCCAAAAACTGGACGCCTACTGGCGCGCCACCAACTATCTTGCTGCAGCACAGCTGTACATGAAGGAAAATCCCCTTTTAAGAAGACCTCTTACTCGGGAGCAGATTAAAACGAAGATTGTCGGCCACTGGGGAACGGTTCCTGGACAAAATTTTGTGTACGTACACATGAACCGTGCCATTACAAAATACAATCTGGACATGATTCTGATTTCCGGCCCGGGTCACGGAGGAAACTTTTTCGTCGCGAACTCCTACCTCGAAGGCCACTATTCAGAGATTTATCCGAATGTAAGCCAGGATGAAGAAGGCATGAGCCGTCTGTGCAAGCAGTTCTCCTTCCCGGGCGGCATTTCTAGCCACGTCGCTCCGGAAACTCCCGGCTCAATCAATGAAGGCGGCGAATTAGGCTATTCAATCGCCCACGCATTCGGCTCTGTCTTTGACAACCCCGACCTGATTACCACCGTTATCGTAGGTGACGGCGAGGCAGAGACTGGCCCGCTTGCAACAGCCTGGCATTCAAACAAATTCCTGAACCCGGCCAGCGACGGCGCTGTTCTTCCGATTCTGCATTTGAACGGCTACAAGATTTCAAACCCGACCGTGTTCGCCCGCATCTCAAAAGATGAAGTGCAGAGCTTCTTCCACGGCTGTGGCTGGGATCCAATCTTCGTCGAGGCAACGCCTGACAGCGACCACATCGCCGTTCATAAGGCAATGGCTGCGGCTGTAGACACCTGTATTGAAAAAATCAAGCAGATTCAGAAAGATGCCCGCGAAAACGGAAAGACAGAGCGTCCCTTCTGGCCGATGATTGTCCTTCGCACGCCGAAAGGCTGGACTGGCCCCAAGACAAACGACGCAGGCCTTCCCATCGAAAACTCATTCCGTGCACACCAGGTGCCGATTGATTTGACAAAGCCTGATCCCAACGAAGCAAAGCACATGAAAGAGCTTGAAGCATGGCTTAGAAGCTACAAGCCCGAAGAGCTTTTTACGGAAGACTACAAGCTTAAGCCGGAAATCGCAGAAATCGCACCGAAAGGCGACAAGCGTATTTCTGCTAATCCCCACGCAAACGGCGGCAAAATGCTTAAAGACCTGCGCGTGCCGGACTTTAAAAAATATGCGGTCAGCGTAACAGAGCCGGGTGCCGTAAAAGCACAGGACATGAAGGAGCTGGGTAACTACGTCCGCGACGTATTCAAGCTGAACGAAGCAAACAAGAACTTCCGCATCTTCGGCCCGGATGAGTCCATGTCAAACCGCCTGTACGCAGCCTTTGAAGCAACAAACCGCGACTTTAACGGCGAGATTCTGGCAACAGACGACAAGCTTGCCCACGACGGCCGCATCATGGACAGCTATTTAAGCGAGCACATGTGCGAAGGCTGGCTCGAAGGCTACCTGCTGACCGGCCGCCACGGCTTCTTTGCAAGCTACGAGGCTTTTATCCGCATTATCGACAGCATGGCTTCCCAGCACGCAAAATGGCTTAAAGTATGCTCAGAGCTTAAGTGGCGCCAGCCGATAGCTTCCCTGAACCTGATTCTTGCTTCCAATGTCTGGCAGCAGGACCACAACGGCTTTACGCATCAGGATCCAGGCTTCCTTGACCACATCTCAAACAAAAAAGCTGACGTTGTCCGCATTTACCTGCCGGCAGATGCAAACTGTCTGCTTTCTACATTCGACCACTGTATCCAGAGCAAGAACTACGTTAACGTCATCGTAGCCTCAAAGCATCCGAGCTGTCAGTGGCTTACGATGGAACAGGCCGTCAAGCACTGTACGCAGGGCGTCGGTATCTGGGACTGGGCTTCCAATGACCAGGGTGAAGAGCCGGATCTCGTTATGGCATGCTGCGGCGACACGCCGACACTGGAAGCACTGGCCGCCACTACAATCCTGCGCGACAACATTCCGGGCATCAAAATCCGCTTTGTAAACGTCGTCGACCTGATGAAGCTGCAGTCAGAACGTCAGCACCCGCACGGACTTTCCGACGCAGAGTACAATGCGCTCTTTACAAAAGACAAGCCGATCATCTTTGCATTCCACGGCTATCCGAAGCTGGTGCACGAGCTGACATACGAACGCGAAAACCGCAATCTGCACGTCTACGGATACCACGAAGAAGGCACGATTACGACTCCGTTCGATATGCGCGTTCAGAACAAGATTGACCGCTTTGATCTGGTAAAGGCTGCGCTCAAGTACCTGCCGCAGTACGGAAACAAGGCAAGTCATCTGATTCAGAAGATGAACGACACGCTGGTTGCCCATAAGCAGCACATCAGCGAATTCGGCGAGGATTTGCCGGAAGTCGTCAACTGGAAGTGGCATAAATAGACCTGTCCGGTAAGACCGCTTACCGGGTAAGTCAGATAAACACTCATCCGTAACAAAAGGGGCTTTTTTACAAGCCCCTTTTCTGTTATGCTCTATAGAAACAAAAACATGGTGAGGTGGCAGACATGGCACAGAACACAATCGGAACTGCTTTTAAGGTAACTACCTTCGGAGAGAGCCACGGAAACGCACTCGGCTGCGTGATTGACGGCTGCCCGGCGGGGCTTTTGCTCGATATGCATGAAGTGCAGGCAGAATTGGACCGGAGAAAACCGGGAGCGGCCTTTAAGGGTGAACGGAACGCCGCTGTCACCAGCAGGAAAGAAGCCGACGAAGCTGAAGTCTTAAGCGGCGTCTTTGAAGGAAAAACCACCGGCACTCCCATTGCCTTTGTCATCAGAAATACAAGCCAGCATTCAAAAGACTACGGAAACCTCGCTTTTACATTTCGTCCAGGGCACGCCGACTGGGGCTATTTTGCAAAATACGGCTTCCGCGACTACCGGGGCGGCGGCAGATCCAGCGGGCGCGAAACTGCAGCCCGTGTTGCTGCCGGAGCTGTAGCCCGCCAACTGCTTCGCTCGCTTTTAGGCGACACCTGCAAGATTACCGCCTACACCGAGCGGGCTGCTGGCGTCAGCATAGAAAAAGTTGATTTTAGCCAGATTGAAGAAAATCCGCTCAGAGCTGCTGACAGCAAGGCCGCAGAAAAAATGGCGGAGAAAATAGAAGAAGCCCGCCTTGCAAAAGACAGCGTAGGCGGCATCGTTTCCTGCCGCATAACGGGCGTTCCCGCAGGCTTAGGAGAGCCGGTCTTCGGTAAGCTGGACGCAGAACTCTCCCGCGCGATGCTTTCCATCGGCGCAATCAAAGGCATAGAGTTCGGCTCTGGCTTTGCTGTCGCCGACAGCTACGGAAGTAAAAACAATGATTCCATGCAGGCGGCCGGCGACGGCACTGGCGTTCAGCTTGCCACCAACAACGCTGGCGGCATTGCAGGCGGCATTTCCACCGGCGCCGACATTTTCTTCCGCCTTGCCGTAAAGCCCGTCCCGAGCATTTTCCGCTGCCAGAAAACCGTTTCGGTAAAAAACGAGGCAGGAAGCTTTTCCTACCAGGACACAGACCTTGTCATCGAGGGCCGGCACGACGTCTGCCTGTGCCCGCGCATTGTTCCTGTCGTAGAAGCGATGGCGGCAATCGTGCTTGCAGACCTGGTGCTGCAACAGCGGAGCGCACGGCTGTAACTGGCGGGAACAAGGCGCCTCGTAGCTGTAGCCAGGATGCCGGCAGCAACAGGCCCCGGCAAGGCACTGCGCCGGCTGGAGACAAATCACCCGGCGGCAACAGGCCCCGAGCAAGGCAAAGCACCCGACCGCAGCAGGCGCAGGGAAAGCTCCGCGCCGGATGTAGCGTTGGCTGCAACCAGATCGCTCTATCCTACATACTCGTCCACGATGGCGAGCACCGGCTCTAAGTAGTTTTTTCCAAACATGTTCAGGTGATTCAGAAGCTGGTACAGGTTGTACAGGTCGCGGCGCTCTTCGTAGCCTTCCTGCAGGGGAAACGCTTCGCGGTAGGCGGCGTAAAAAGCGGGCGGAAAGCCGCCGAAAAGTTCTGTCATGGCAAGGTCGGCTTCGCGGTGGCCGATGTAGCCTGCCGGGTCAATCAGCATAGCCCTGCCGTCCGCACGGGAAATCACGTTTCCAGCCCACAGGTCGCCGTGCAGTAGCGAAGGTTTTTCCGGCTCTACAAGGAAGCGGTCGAGGCCGTCAAGCAGGCGCCCAATTTTTGTACGGTCGGAAGCAGTAAAAAAGCTGTCGGCATCCTTAAACTGCGGCTCAAGGCGGTTTTCGCGGAAAAACGAAATCCAGCTGGAGCAGGCAGCATTCTTCTGGGGACGGGAGCCGATATAGTTATCCATAAAAAACCCGAATCGTGCTTCTCCTGAAAGCGCAGCATCAGCCTGGTGCATGGCGGCAAGATCGCGCGCAAACCGCTCCCAGTACCCGGCCTTTTTTTCTGCGCTTTCTACATATTCTAAAAGCAGAAAACTCCAGCCCACTTCTTCGCCGTCATCGGTGCCGGTGCACAGAATGCGAGGAGTCGCAATAGTACCTGTCGCCGCAATTGCGCCTAGCGAAAGGGCCTCAGCAGTAAAGAAAAGCGCCTTATCCTTTGCGTTTGCCTTCATAAAAATGCGCTCTCCGGTGTTCAGCGTAAGCGCATACGCCTTATTGATGTCGCCGCCAGAAACGCGGTCGGTATGCGCGATTGAAACAGAAGAGCCAAAAAGCGAAACCAAGGCTGATGCCAGCGATGTATAGTGAGGAGGAAGGTTCATATTCATACCGCCATGCTACCGTGAGACTGGCAGGCTATGCAAGGCGGAAAGAAAGCTCTTTTTCCCATGTCGCTCCATTACTATTTCTTGTCGCCATAATTCGAAAAGCTCTGATATAATAGTACATCAGAGGTTTTTTATGAAAAAATGTATCATAAAAGTGATGGGAACACTGCTTTTAGCAGGCCTGCTGGCAGGAAACGCAGCAGCGCAATCCCGGAAAACTGAAATCTGGGACTTCGGCGGCGTACAGAGCGCCGGCGATGTCATCAATCACATCACCACAGCGGACATCGACGCAATACCGCAGCTACCCGCAGGTGGCCGCTTTTCAGAAGCAGGAGAAGCAAGCTGGGGCGACCTGACCGTAAACTTTCTCGGAAACGACCGCATGTATTTTGAAAGCAAGGCGGGAAAGTCTGCCGGTTCACAGGGCTATGTAAGCCTGGACTTCGGCGACGGCTATATTTCAAACGGCATCTACTATTGTAACGGCTCCGGCGGAGAAAAGCGCCGCTACATGCTGATTAAAAATGTCCGCGCAGGCGACGTCATCACGTTCTACGCAGGCACCAGCAACACAAGCTCAAAGGACATTCACTTTGCCCACCTGAAAGCGGGCAAGGACCAGAACATCGGGACAGACATTCTCGTCCTTTCTGGCGAGCAGGATGAGCACGCTCCTATCGTGCAGGCAAGTCAGGCAAATCCCGGACGCTATTCATACATTGCGCTTGCAGACGGCACCTACAAAATCTTTACTGACTCAAGCGCAGGTAAACCCGTCTACTACCGCGTCGTACGAACGCCCGGCGTACCGGTAAGCGGAAATCTCACCGGAGAAAGCGCAAAAGGCGGCTCACTCTCATTCCTCTGCCGCGAGACAAACCAGCAGCTTAAGGCGACGGTCAGCGGCTCAAAGTACGCCGCAAACCTGGCCCCCGGCTACAGCTACACGGCAATTCTTACCGGAGTTCCCGGCTACAGCATTGCAGGAGCTGCCGCCCTCGTCGACTTACAGGATGCAAAGGCTGGCGTAGGCCGCAGCATTCCGCTTGCAGTTTCAGAAATCAAGTCGTTCAAAATCGACGGCACAATCACCGGCATTGCAGAAAGCTACGATGTTTCAAGCCTTTCCGTGGTGCTTCTGCCGCCGGAAGGCTCCTTCTACCAGAACGTAGAATGTAAGACAGAAAAAACTGGCAGCACGATTACCTACACAGGCAGCATCGAGCCGAACGTCCGCTACACAATCACGCTGCACGGGGCAAATGACTACGAAGTGGCAGGAGAAGCCTTTATCGAAGAGACAAAAGCTGTTACCCGGAACATTTCCGTAAAGGAACGCCCCGTGTACGCCATTAGCGGCAGCTTTATCGGAGAAGCAAATCCGGCACCGCAAACTGTGACCTTTACCCACACGGACGGCTACAGCTACACCGGTACCATTACAGGCGGCGCCTACAGCGCCTCTCTTCGCGACGGCACCTACACGGTAACTGCTGACAACGGCACGGCTTCCACCACAAACCACGTAATTGTAAGCGGAAAGCCGGTCAAAAAGGACATCAACCTGGTAAAAAAAGACCAGACGCTCGCCGCGCTTCCGCTTAAAAAGGACATCTACGTCGGCGGAAAAAAAGCTGACTACAAAAGCCTTACCGAAGCCGTTCTTGCCGTAAAGGCGATGAATCCGCAAAGCGAAAAAGACCGCGTGACAATTCACATTGCGCCTGGCGTGTACCGCCAGCAGCTGATTATCGAGACACCTTTCATCACGCTAAAAAATGACACACCCGCGCAGGAAGTAAAGCTCACCTGGTATTACGGCATAGGCTACCAGTATTACAGCGCAGACGAAAAAGGCTTTTACAATGCTGACCTTGCACACGACAAGTTTACAAAAGCGGGAGTCGCGCGCTGGGGTGTGGCAACGTATGTAAAACCCACCGCAACAGCATTCCGCGCCGAAGGCATCACGTTTGAGTCCTCCTTCAACAAATACGTGTGCGACGAAGAAATTGCAGACGGCGTTGAACCGGACGGCTCACTGCCCTTTGTCCGAAGGATTTCTAGTGACGTACGCGCAAAAAAAGCGACAGAGCGCGCGACAGCACTGTGCTCCGAAGCTGACAGAAGCGAATATATTGACTGCCGCTTTATCGGAAGCCAGGACACGCTCTACACCGGTGACAAGACGCACCAGTACTTTAAACGCTGTTACATCGAAGGTCAGACTGACTTTATCTTTGGCGGCGGAGACGCTCTGTTCGAAAACTGTGAAATCTCCTGGTGCGGCTACTCAAACGGCGGTACCGGCGGCTATCTGACAGCAGCGCGCAACCCCGAAAAAACAGGCTACGTCTTCTACAACTGCCTGCTTTCTGCAAACCAGAGCTTTGACGTGGAAGACGGCTTTTTAGGCCGTCCCTGGGGACAGAACGCAAAAGTAGCGTTCATCAACCTTTCACTTTCGGGCGAAAGCCTGCTGCAAGAAGAAGGCTGGACGAAGATGAGCGCAAACTCACCCGAAAAAGCAGGCTTCCGGGAATTCGGCACAACGCTTGCAGGCACACCGATTTCACTCGAAAACCGCGTCAAAGGCACGGTACTCAAAAGCGCAGACGGATACAGCCCGCGCGAAGCTCTCGGAGAGTGGACGCCCGTTTACTATGCTGATTCAAAAGACGCCGCCAGGGCAAAGGCAAAATTCGGCAAAAAGCCGTCACTTTCTTCAAACGACGACATCAACACGCCCTACCCCGGCCACACGCTTACGCTTTCGTACTCGCTTGGCAAAGGCGACAGCGCCGATGTTAGCAGCATTGACTGGTACCGCGAAAAGAACGGCACAAAAGAGCTGGTGCGAAGCGGTACCGGTTTTGCAGGAAAGACATACCTGCTTACCAGCACCGACCAGAAAGCAAAAATCAGCGTGACGGTAACACCGCGCCTCAGAAACGGAAGCGAAGGCGCTCCTGTAACCGTAGAGCTTAAGGCTGAGGTAAAGGAAGGTCACGCCATCGTCGCCACAGAAGGAGCCGGCGGCGCCCGCGCAGAAGACAAGGTAAACATTTTCCTTGCAGGTGACTCTACCGTGCGCGACTACAGCGACAAAGGCATGTGGTCTGGCGGCAAAAACCGCGATGAAGGCGCCTGGGGTGAGTTCCTTGCCGCATGGTTTAACAGCAGCGTTGCCGTGCAGAATTATGCAAACGGCGGCCGGTCAAGTCGCAACTTCATCAACGAGAAAAACCTGAGCAAGATTTCCTCGCAGATTAAAAGCGGCGACTATCTGTTCATTCAGTTCGGGCATAATGATGAAAACCTAAAGGATCCCGACCGCGGAGTCATCCTGGGAAAAGCTGACAGCAAGGGCGTGTACCCGGTGACAGAAGGAAAGAAAAGCGAAACCGGCGCGGCGTTCGTGTCAAAATACGGACCTGAAAGCTACACAGAGACAAGCGGCGGCTCGTTCAAGTGGTTTCTAAAGCAGTACGTCGATGCTGCCAGGGCAAAAGGCGCGACACCCGTGCTTGTTACGCCGGTAAGCCGCCTGTACTTTACCGCCGACGGAAAAATCCGCGCGCACCACGACGCTGACGGCGAAAAAACGCCCGTCAACAGCTATGTAACCGCCGTGCGCCAGCTTGCCTCAGAAGAAAACGTCCTCTTAATCGACGGGTTTGAAATCACCAAGAACCTGTACGAATCGGCATGGGCAGACACCGGCCGGACGGCAGAAAAAGCCCGCTATTTGATGACCGAAGGCGACAGCACGCACAACAGCAAGACCGGCGGCTTTATCATCGCGGGGCTTTTTGCAAAGGCAATCAAAAAGGCAGTTCCGGCTCTGGGAAGCGCGGTCGTAAAACCATCACGCGTGTCAGCAGTAGACCAGAACGGCAGGCAGGTGTTTTCTGTCGACAGCAAAGGCTCTTTCAGCTGTGATGACGAGTACTGGACAGCCTGGACACAGAAGCTGCTCGACTCGTTCTAACGGAAGAGAGATGCAAGAGCGGCTCTGACAGCACTGCAAGAGCGGCGCTGTCAGCACAAGCAGCCCGGCTCTGTTTGCCAGAGCGGTAAGCAGAAATGGCCCGGATACACCGTCCGGGTCATTTTTTTTGAGCGAAGATGAACGAGTTTGAAAGCTTTTGATTGACTTTGGCGTAATAGAACGGCTACAATAGCCCCATGTTATCCGAAGAGCGACAGAGCAGAATCTTAAGCCGTGTCATTCAGAATGGCAGCACCACCGTGCAGGAACTCATGGAGCTGCTCGGTGCATCTGAATCAACTATACGCCGGGATTTAGCAGATCTGGATTCAAAAGGCCTTCTGGTAAAAGTATTCGGCGGCGCTGTTTCAAAAGAGTCCACGTTCTACGCAAAGGACGTTTTCTTCGACTCACGAAAAGAACACAATCACGATGAAAAAATGGTCGTTGCAAAATACGCCGCCTCTCTGATTCAGAATGATGATTTTGTATTTCTGGACGCAGGCACAACGACGGATTTGATGATTGACTATATCACGGCAAAGCAGGCGGTGTTCGTTACCAACGGTTTTTCGCATGCGCAGAAACTTGCGGCGGCCGGTTTTACCGCCTTTATCCTCGGGGGAGAAGTAAAAGCCGCGACAGAATCAATCGTCGGCGAAGAAGCGCTGGAAAGCCTGAATAAGTATCATTTTACCAAGGGCTTCTGGGGAACAAACGGCATCTCCGTGTCAGCGGGATTCAGCACGCCGGACGTAAAAGAGGCGCTCATTAAGCAGGCTGCCATACGCCGCACTTCGGACAAGTACATTCTCTGCGACGCGACAAAATTTTCCCAGCTTTCGTGCGTTTCTTTCGCAGCTTTTACCGATGCCATGATCATAACGACGGCACTGCCGGAAGGCAGCAGCTACAAACAGTACAAGCATATCATTGAGGTGTAGCAGATGATTTACACGGTTACGGTCAATCCCTCACTGGACTACATTGTAGACGTATGCAATTTCCGGCCGGGCACAATCAACCGCACCAGCGCCGAGAAGATTACTGCCGGCGGAAAAGGAATCAATGTTTCCATCGTACTGGGGAATCTGGGAATAGAAAACCGGGCGCTGGGCTTTACCGCGGGCTTTACCGGCTCAGAAATCGAGCGCCGCCTGCAGGAGCAGGGAGTAAAAACACAGTTCATCCATGTTGCGCAGGGCTTTTCGCGCATAAACGTAAAAATGAGATCCGTCACCGGGACGACTTCTCCTGACAGCGAGACCGAAATCAACGGGCGGGGGCCGGAAATCACGCAGAAAGACATAGACGCGCTGTATGCAGTCCTCGACACGCTACAAGAGGACGACACGCTTGTACTGGCAGGAAGCATTCCTTCCACGCTGCCGCTAAAAGACGGACAGGGCTTTTACAGCGAAATCATGGCGCACCTGCACGGAAGGGGCATCCGCGTCGCTGTCGACGCAACGGGCGAGCTTCTTAAAAAATCGCTTGCCTACAAGCCGTTTCTGGTAAAGCCAAACAATCTGGAACTGGGCGAAATCTTCGGCGTAACGCTAAAAACCCGCGAGGAAGTCATTCCCTACGCAGAAAAGCTCCGCGACATGGGCGCCCAGAATGTACTTGCCTCCATCGCTGAGCAGGGCGCCGTCCTAGCAGCAAGTGACGGGCATATCTATCAGGGGCCGGCTCCGCACGGCTCGCTTGTAAACTCAGTCGGCGCGGGGGACTCCATGATGGCAGGCTTTATTGCAGGCTACCAGCAGACCGGAAGCTTTAAGGAAGCGCTTGCCCTGGGGCTGTGCGCGGGAACTGCAAGCGCATGCTCGGATCATCTTGCCGACAGAAAGACGGTTCAGCAGTATCTGGAAGGGTATACCGGCATTCAGGGCTAGAGCTTCCGCCACGTACTCGCAGTACGAATTTCTCACCTTGTTTCCCCCGCTTCTCTTCAGTAAAATACGCGTATGAAAAACCTAGTTCAGCGCTTTACGGCGCTTTCCCGCAAAACAAAAATCATCGCCTGTGTATCCACTGCGTTTATCCTTGCACTTTCTGCCTTCTTTGCAGGCTATGCCCGCTATATGACCGGATTTACAGCCACGGTGTCTGCCGCAAGTGCACAGGAACAGCTGTACCTTGCCAATTTTCTGAACAGCATGTACCCGAAGCAGCGCACCGGCGTCCTAAAGCCGCTCCCCTACCCTGTTGTCAGCGCAGATCTGAACGTCCATGCAGAATCTGCAATCCTGATTGACGCAGCAAACGGCTGTGTCATTTACGAGAAAAATGCTGACGATGTAATTCCGCCTGCAAGCATTACAAAGCTCTTTGTCATGTACATCGTGTTCCAGGAAATTACGGCGGGCCGCGTAACACTCGACGATGTGGTGCCGATTCCAGAACGCAGCTGGGCAATCAACATGCCGCGCGACGCCTCGCTCATGTTTCTGGGACAGGGGCAGAACGTTACGCTCCGCGAGCTACTGACCGGCCTTGCCGTCGCAAGCGGTAACGACGCGGCCCTTGCTGTCGCCGCATATATTTCCGGCAGCACCGAGGCATTTGTCGCACGCATGAACGAGGAAGCGCAGAAGCTGGGACTTACGCACACTCACTTTGAAGAGCCGAGCGGTTACAGCGAAAACAATCTGACAACTCCCCGGGAATTAGCGGCTTTTGCCCGCATATACATACAAAACTACCCGCAGGCGCTTTCTGAATTCCACGCACAGCGCGAAATCCGCTACCCGCTTGCAGCAAACCTGCCTGTCTGGGAAAAAGACAAAGGCGACAGCGCCGCCGTGCGACAGTTCAACACGAACGGTCTTTTGCGCACGCTCGAAGGCTGCGACGGCTTAAAAACCGGCTTTATTTACGAAAGCGGCTTTAATCTCGCGCTGACAGCGGAACGAAATGGCGTGCGCTTTATTTCGGTAACCATGCGCGGGCCGGGCGCCTCAACTGCAGGCAAAAACTTCCGCGAGGTTGACGGCACAACGATTATGGAATGGGCATTTGCGCGCTTTGCAGACTACAATCCGGCAAAGCATATCGCTTCTTCCTACCAGGTGCCGGTTGTCGGCGCAAAAGGCCATTTTGTACGGCTTATCCCGGCATGGCAGAACGTGCTTACCGTTCCGCATCTTATCGGCGAGACGCCTTCCATCGATGCAGAGGCCGTCACTGCAACCGTTTCCATTCCGCGCTTTTTGACTGACAGCACAAAGGCCGGAAACGCTTACGGAAAGATTATCTACAAGCTCGGCGACACCGTCCTTGAGACAGTGCCGCTCGTTGCAGACAGAAGCCTTGAGCAGGCAGGGCTTTTGGGGCATGTATACGGAAAGATGGCGCAAAGCCGGTTATAAAAGCGTACGAAGCGGGACAATCTCAAATCCTGCGTCTAAAAGGGCGCCGATAAGCAGGTCGAGTTTTTCGTACAGATAGTCGCTTCTGGTACCGCCGGTAATACCTGTAGACACGGGAATCATGTAGCCGTCCTGCACGGTAGCAAGGTAATACGAAATAATCTGCGAGGCTGTCATGTACTGCAAGGACGGCTCTCGCACAGCCCCCTCAAGCGTAACGGTGTCAAGGCTCAGCTTACCGGCGTCGATATAGCGGTAGCCGGCCTTTTCGCCGGCCTTTTTGATTTCGCTCGTCGCCTTATAATACGGCGCATGCCAGAAAAGCGAAAGCTCCTTTCCTGTCGTCGTGTAAAACTCATCCTCGTTTCGAGCTAAACCGCGCTTTATAAAGTCCGCATCAACGACAAAATCCTTTCCGGTTAAATCCGCAGCCGTAAAGAAAAGTGAAGCGCACTCATAGCCGCTGGAAACAATCTGCTTTACTTCCCCCGGGTAGCGGCGGATAAACTCTCCGTTCATAAAAAACGTTCCCGCAACACGGTATTCTGAAAGAACAGAAAGAATGCGCGACAGCCCGTCGGCGCTGTCCATCGCGTCAAACACAAGCGCTATGCGTTCCTTGGGAGCAGAGGCGGCGGCCGTATCCGGAAAAAGCGGCCGGGTATCGACGGTACCTGTCAGCGTCCTTATGTACAGCGTGTTATCAAAGCGGGGATTCGGCGTGGAGCCGACAAACACACGATAGCGCCCGTTCTGCACGACAGGCTGTTTTTCCGGGAGCGAGGCTTCGGCAGATGTAAAAGCGACCGTCCAGGCGCCCCGGACGCTGTCGTAATCATAAAAAACGCCCGGTTTTACCGCATCTTCCGCGCGGATTCCGCCGTCTCCGTTCCAGAATACGCGGCTTCCCGCCGACAGGAACAAGGTAACGCTGCCAGTCACAACATTCGGGCATGAAGAAGAGCCAGATTCAAAGGTCCAGCGCCGCACTGTCGAAACGCCGCCGACAAAAAGCGTGCTGTTACCACACCACAGGCAGGAAACAGTCCGCTCGCCGTCAAGCCGTGCAATGTTCTTCCAGGTCGCAAGGTCATAGACGTACAGGCTGTTATTGGAAGCAAAGGCAAGGCGGGTGCCGTCGGGACTTACAGCGGGTGCGCCAGCGTCATCTATAAAGGAAAGCTGCACGGTCTCCTGGCCGAGCCGGCTGACCGCGCTTTTGTGGCTTCCGTCTGCAAGCGAAACAAGGTCTGCCCACAGCACCGGATCCTTTCCCCGGAGCCAGAAAAGCTTAAAGTCGGTGACAGAGCCGCGGACATCAGAAAACGGAGAAGCATACTGCACCGGCAGGTACAAAAGCCCCTCTGCATCCCGGCTCTTTAGCGAATAACAGGTGATTATGCGGTCTGACTGCAGCACTGCCAGCGACGTTCCCTCGGGATTAATCCAGAAACGGTCTTTTGCGCTGTCGAAAGCAACAGGAAGGCGCCCGCAGACAACGCCGCTTCCCACCATCGGCGCATACAGGCCGCGGGTAAAAAGCTCGCTGGCGTTGATTTTATACACCACGTCCCTGTCGATATAAAAAAGCGATTTGTCGGAAGCCCAGCACAGCGCACGAATGCTTCCGGAACCGATTTTGCGGTATTCCTCTGTCATCTGCACCTGCTGGAACGCCGCTTTCGGGTCGCAGAAATACAACATGCCGTCCTTTTCGTATGCAACGATTGAGCTGTCAGGCGCCCAGAGCACGTTCACACGCTCATAGCTGAAATCAGAACGGGCATCCAGCACTTTTTCGCTTAAGTTTGCCGTGTTTTTCAGAATCAGCTGACCGTTTGCAAACGAGGTCTTCCGCACATAGCACAGCCACTTGCCGTCCGGGCTTACAGCCTGCGGCGAAAGGCGCATGGAGTCAGCAGGAACGGTGTCTGCCCGGCTCAGCCAGGCAAGCGTCGCATCATGTATGGAATAGCGGGCAGTTCCGTAGCGATTTCGGACCTGCAGAATGCTGCCGCCGGAGAGAAGCTCCATTTTTTCAGGATAGCAGGAAAGAATCTTCGTGCCGGAACTGCCGGTTTTGGCCGCATCGGAAAGAAAGAGCGTTCTGTAGGCAGGGCTTCCGGGAATATCGTGGTACACAGAAAAAAGCACCTGATTTCTGCTGTTGATATCAGGGTTTTCAAAAGAGACAGCGGCCCAAAGCATGGAAGCGGTACTCAGCAGAAAAGCCAGTACCGTCATTTTTTTTACCTGTCGGCGAAAAATCGTCACTTATGCATCTCCGAGCTCAGGACAAGCACATTCAAGTCTTTTTCGAGAATCTCAAGCTCTTCTTCCAGACGGTGCAGCCGGCGATCCCGGTCTTCGGCCTGTTTTTCTTCCATCTGCCGGAACACATTGTCCAGAACATGCTTATCGTCCTCCTGCAGGCGCGAAAGACCGCACCAGGGACAGTAGATGAATTCGCTTTCGATAGTCCTGCCGCAGGAGCGGCACACGCATACAGATTTCATACATCCTCCCATACAAGACGCCTTTTATTTCAAGAGCGTCTGCGGATCTACAAGCTTGCCGTTTTTATACACGGTAAAATGCAGATGTGGACCGGTTGAATACCCTGTAGAACCGACCAGGCCGATTCTGGTTCCCTGGCTGACCCGCTGCCCTGATGACACAAGCGTCTTTGACATATGGCCATAGAGCGTCTGGTAGCCGTTTTCATGATTAATTATAGCATAGTTTCCAAAAATATTCGACCAGCCGACGTACACCACTTTGCCGCTCATAGCCGCATAGATGGGAGTTCCGGTCTGGCATGCCATATCGATTCCGGTGTGGCTGCTCTTTACGCCGGTAAAAGGATCTGCGCGGTAGCCGAACTTGCTGGTCAGACGCCAGGCAGCTTTAATCGGATAGATGAACAGCTCGCCCATCGCCTGCCGCAGCGCCTTTGCGTCCATTTTTGCGCCGGGAATGAACAGTTCCTGCCCCTTAAAGAGCGTCTGCTCTCCCAAATCATTCGCATCCAGGATTTCCTCAAGGCTTACGCCGTACTTTACGGAAATGCCGTTAAGCGTCTCGCCGGCGCCCACCCGGTGAATCAGGCCGTCCTGCGAGGGAATGCGCAGCTTCTGACCGGTGCGGAGCGTGCGCACGTTGTCGATGTCATTCACTGCAATCAGCGTGGAAATATTCGTAAGGCCAAAACGCAGCGCAATCGAGCTGATAGTGTCTCCGGACTGCACCTTGTAGGTATCGTAGCTTACAACCTGTCCGACGCCGACGCTCGCAGGCGTAAGAATCGTGCCGTCGGCAGCAAGCACGTTCCCGTCATCATCCACACCGTCAGAGGTGCTTTCCATGGCGAATTTGGTCATGGCGGCGTTCAGAAATTCAAGCTCGCTTTCGGGGCATGCCTTAAAAGAAACCGGGCGTGCATTGTTCTCGTACCAGTAATAGGCGCGGAACAGCGTTACCGGCACCAGCACCGCGATAAGGGCGCAGAGCAGAAAACACTGTATGTCGCTTTTTCGTGCATAGCGGATTTTTGCCGCCGCGCGGGTAAAAAGGCCGGGGCGTTCAAGCCCGGTCGCAAGCTCAAAGCGCCTGTTTTCCTGCATGTGCTTTGCGGCAAGGCGGGAAAGTGCACGCGAAGGACGAACTTTCAGCGGAAAACTCGTCTTGCGGGGTAAAGCTTCAAAGCGGACCGGCTTTTGTTTTTTGTATACTTTTTGAGCGCTTCCGTTACCGGCGGCGCCTACGTAACTTATTATTTCCATATGGAAAGTATCGACACAAAAAGAATGCCATATTAGAATAAACATACAAAAATGAACGCACATAAATCCTTTGTCTTAATCATCTGTATCGGACTTATCATTGGAGCTTTGATTAAATACTGCGTTGTTGATGTGCTGCATGTTTCGGGCCGCTCAATGTCCCCGGCACTCAAGGACGGAGACACTCTCATCGTTAATAAGCTTGCCTACGGGCTGAACATTCCTTACGGCGGGCGTCTCCTGTTCCAGTGGGCAGAACCTGCGCCAGGCGATATTGTGATTTACCTGTATAACAACAAGATAGTCGTTAAACGCTGCGTCGCTGTCAGCGGCACTCCTCTGGAATATTCAGTCTTTCCGCAGTATACTCTCCATGTGGGAGACACAGCTATTTCGCTTACCGAAACGCAATTCCAGAACATGAAATCCAGCACGCAGGTGCCAGACGGGTACATTCTTGCCATCGGCGACAACTATGCTGAATCCGTCGATTCGCGCACCTACGGCTTTGTCGCCGTCCACAACATGCTGGGAAAAGTCGTCTCACCAAAGGTGGCTGAAAGATGAACGGCTATATAAAAAAAGGCAGGGCGATTCTGCTTGCAATACTGGCACTCGCTTTTTCAGGGCTTATCATACTGCGCTACGCCCAGCTTGCGTTTACAAAGACCATTCCGAACATGCCCTCTCCCCCGACAGTACAGCGCGGCTCCATTGTAGACAAAAACGGAAAGACGCTTGCCGTCTCCACAAACTTTTACCACTTTGGCGTAACGCCCAGCGCCATCACTGACGTAGAGGCATTCACCCACGCCGTAGCACCCGTTCTCGGCGAAGATGAGTCATCGCTGAAAGCAGCAATTGCCGAGGCTAAAAACGCCACTTTCGTGTACCTTAAGA
Source organism: Treponema sp. (assembly GCA_024698325.1). Taxonomy (GTDB): domain Bacteria; phylum Spirochaetota; class Spirochaetia; order Treponematales; family Treponemataceae; genus Treponema_D. Next base: position 12,268 of record JAILRG010000148.1, on the reverse strand, counting down.
AAAAGCTTGATCAGGCCGTCTATGATGAGCTGAGGGACCTCTGCGACAAAAACAAGTATCACTTCGTGCGATTTGACCGCATTCCCGGCCGCGTGTATCCCGAAAACACCCTTGCTTCTCAGCTGATTGGCTACATGGGCGACGACGGCATGGGACTTGCCGGCATTGAATACTCCATGCAGTCAAAGCTTTCGCCGCCGCAAAGCCCGGATGCTGTAGGCGAGCTGCAGGGAAAACACATTTACTTGACGATTGACGCAAACCTGCAGTTCAAGCTCGAAAAAATTGCGAATGCCGCCATGGAAAACACCCGCGCAGAAAGCCTTATGCTGATTGCGGCAGAAGCAAAAACCGGCGAAATCATCTCGTACATAAGCCTGCCAGCGGCGAACCTGAACGAATACGGACGCGCAACAGACGAAGAGCGCAAGGACCGCCCGGCGACCGACTCCTACGAGCCAGGCTCCGTCTTTAAGATTTTCTCGGTCGCTTCGTTCCTGGACTCCGGTGCCATAAAGCCCGATGACCTCTTTTACTGCGACGGCCTTTATGAACGCAAAATGCCTTCCGGGGAGCGCATCCGTATTACCTGTCTTGAACACCACGGCTGGGTAAGCGCCCGCGAAGCGCTTGCCGGAAGCTGTAACGACGCCCTCGCACAGATGAGCGAAAAACTCGAAAGCGAGCAGTTTCTGGCGCGCATCCGCATGCTTGGCTTTGGCGAGCGCACAGGAGTGGAGCTTCCCGGCGAGACAACCGGCACCGTTCACCACACCAGCGACCGCACCTGGTCGGCACGCTCTAAGCCAACGATTGCCATCGGACAGGAAATTCAGGTAAGCGCGCTGCAGATGGTTCAGGCGGCGACAGCAATTGCAAACGGCGGCATTCCCGCACAACTTACATTTATTTCGCGCATAACAAGCTACGACGGCAAGGATGAGTACATCCATGTGCCAAGCTACAAGCCGCAGGTGCTTTCAAAACAGACCGCAAATTACATTCTGAGCTGCATGGAAACCGTTGCCCAGGTCGGAACCGGACACCGCGCCTCGCTCGGCGACATTTCAATCGGCGTAAAAACGGGCACCGCGCAAATGGCTGACTTAGTAAACGGCGGCTACTCAAAGACTGACTTTCTTTCAAACTGCATGGCAATTTTTCCGATTGAAGACCCGGAAATCGTGCTGTACATCGTCATCCAGAAAGCTGTTGGCGAAACCTACGCAGGGCGCATCGTCGCTCCTGTCATTGCAGAAGCCGCAGACGCCATAATCGACCACCTAGGCCTTAGCCGCGGAGGAGCCGCAAGTCTTGCACATTCAGGCAGAATCTCCATTGCAAGCGGCGAGCAGGTTACCATCGGCGCTACCGTTCCGAACTTTACGGGGCTTCCCAAGCGCCAGCTTCTGCCGCTCTTAAACCGCACCGACATTAAGATTAAAATCACCGGGGACGGCTGGGTACAAAGCCAGACGCCGGAACCGGGAACGCCTGTCACGGAGAACATGGAAATTGAGCTCTTTCTGGACTAACAACATCGCACTGTTTTCCAGCCGCTTTCCTGCGCTGGCAGCACGATTCGGCATCTCTCCCCAGACGCCGGAGCCGGACGCGCAATCACTTCCGTTTACGCCGGTTAGCGCAAGAAACGGGAGCTGCACCGCGCAGAGCGAGGGAAAATTCCTGCACTCACAGTACAATCCGCAGCGCGAAGCAGAACAGGCTGTCGCCGCAATCCACAAAGCAAACCCGCTTGCCACGGCATTTTTGGGCTTTGGGCTGGGCTACGCTCCTGCCGCCTGCGCAAAGCTGTACCCGAACGACACGCTGCTTATCATAGAGCCGAGCGCCGACTGGTTTTTCGCTTCCCTTGCCTGCGCCGACTGGCAGCCGGTATTCACGGCAAAGAACATTGTGCTTGCCATTCAGGCAGGCGTCGAGGAAGTTACCGCGCTCATAGAAAAAGCAGGCGGCGGCATAAGCGACAACGTGGCGTTGCTTTCAAACAGCGCCTGCACCGCCCATGCCCAGGATTACTTTAGCGCGCTTACAGCCTCCTTAAAGCGCTCAAAGCAGAAAGAAAGCATAAACACCGTAACGCTCGAGCGCTTTTCCCGGCTCTGGCTCAGAAACAGCTGCCGGAACCTCAAGAACACCGCGCGTCTTTCTGGCGTAGCAAGGTACAAGAACGCCTGTGCCGCCATCGCTGCTACCGAGCCGCTTCCAGCACTCGTGCTTGCGGCAGGCCCGACACTGCAGGAGCTGCTTCCGGCACTGCCTGAGCTTAAAAAACGCATGCTCATCATCTGCGTAGACACCGCGCTCAGGGCCTGCCTTTCTGCCGGCGTGGAGCCGGACTTTATCGTGCTCGTAGACCCGCAGTATTACGCATGGCGGCACATCGCAGGTCTTTCCGCGCCTACAAGCGTGCTGATTACCGAAAGCGCTGCCTACCCCGCCGTCTACCGTTTTCCGTGCCGGGAAATCATACTCTGCTCATCGCTTTTCCCGCTGGGTAAGTATTTTGAAAAACAGCTGGGAAGCAAAGGAGAGCTTGCCGCTGGCGGTTCCGTTTCTACTACGGCATGGGATTTTGCCCGGTTGTGCGGCGCAAAACGCATTTACATGGCAGGCCTCGACTTGGGGTACCCAAAGCTCGAAACTCACATACGCGGAAGCACCTTCGAAGAAAAGTTGCACGGCACCTCAGGACGCACCCGCACGGCAGAAACCGGCGGAAGTGCAACGCTCTTTGGGGCGAACATGCGAAGGGCTAAGTCGTATGACGGCGGCCCCATTCTGACCGACGACCGCATGCAGTTGTTCGCCTGGTGGTTCGAAAGCAAGCAGGCAGAATACGGCCCGACAGCGGGCATACAGACCTACACGCTTTCCGCACATTCACTTTGCATACCGGGAATCAAGATTGCCGACGCACAAGCCCTGCTTTTAGAGCCGGAGCGTAGACATGCACGCGAAGCCTTCTTCAAGTCAGAAAAACGGGAAGCAAAGCCTGACACACAGGCATTCGACACGGTCCTTGCCACACTAAAAGCCGGCATGGAAAGCCTGTACCAGACGGCGCGCAAGGGACTGGCACTGTGCACCGAAGCCCAGGACAGCACCGCGCGGCTAAAAAAAGGCGTCGGCTACTACATTTCTGCGCTCGAAGCCATAGACGCGCAGATTCTGAACAGCGAAATCAAGGACATTGCAGCCCTTGTCTTTCCCACGCAGCGACAGCTCGACTCGCTGTATGCGACAGAGTCATTTTCTGCCGACAGATTCCTCTCATCCTTACAGCACTCAAAAATTGTCTACCGGGAGCTTCAGAACAGCGTCCGCGCCTACCTTGCACAGCTCGACTAAAAAGCCTGGCGTGCACGGTTCGTTTTTTTTTCCTTTTTTTTAGAAGCGGCGCTAAAGTTTTTTCCGCGGATTCCGAATATATATATGTGCGCCGGAAAGGCAGCGCAGAGCGTGTAAAACATTCTTTTCTTTACGCGCGAAAAGCTATTTTATAGCTTTTCGAACGCAAAAGAACGGAGTTATTTTGCGCACATCCAGACGCTTTGAACTGCCGTTGCAGCGTTTGCATCAGCTGATGCAGGCATTGCAAACACATTGTGCCCGCTTTGTGATTCCGGTTCTCCATGATTCCGGGAGGTTGCTTAGCACTTCCTAAAAACTTGAAAGGTTTGTGAAGAGACTTTTCAAGTTTTTTTTTGCTCATGCCGATAATTGTAGTATGGCTACCATTCCGCTACCTCAAGTCGTAGATAATTCAGTCTACTCAAAAGACGTCAAACTCGACGAGCAGTTCCTGCTGCTGTGCGAACACATGACATTTACTCCCGCGCTTAAAAAAGCGCTGGCAGACTGGGATTTCCGCGAAATCATAACAGAAGGAACAGTCGAAGAGCGGAAAGCCGCGGAGCCAAAACCCCAGAAACAGACAGCCGTTTCCGCTGACAGCGCAGCCAAAAAATCAACTCCGGTTAAAGAATCTGACTTTGAAGAGATATCGCTCGATGAACTCGGCGCTTCAGAAGATAATGATGATTCGCCCTCCGGCCAGACGCGGAGCAGAATTGCTGCCATCAGGGCTGAAGGAACAAGCCTGAGCCGCATGGAACTCGTGCGCAAAATCTACAACGAGTACACAAACTACATCCTGCAGCTGTATACGCATTACGCAACGCATAAAATCCTGCAGCTTGAGGAAATCTCAAGCATAACCGAAGATTTATGCCAGTTCATAAAAGAAAACAAGCGCTACGTGCTCCGCGTCACGCCATCAATTACCGACAGCAGCAAGAATTTTCTGATCAGCCACAGCATGCGCTCCACGGTCATCGCCATTGCCATAGGCCTGCAGCTCCACATGCCGAAAGACAAGCTTACAGAGCTTGGCGTCGCCTCAATCCTGCACGAAATCGGCCAGATCCGCCTGCCGCCGCAGCTGTACATGACTAACAGAACGCTCTCTGGCGCCGAAAAGCAGAAAATGCAGGCGCACCCCATCCTAAGCTACAACATCCTCAAAGAAAACGACTTTCCGCTGGCAATCTGCCTTGCAACACTGGAGCATCACGAGCGCGAAAATGGTTCCGGCTACCCGCAGCGGCTGCCGTCACATAAAATCACGGTATACGCAAAGATTATCAGCGTTGCCTGTTCGTTTGAGGCGATTACAACCCCGCGTGATTACAAGGAAGAAAAGACGACCTTTGCCGCCATGGTTGAAATGCTTAAAAATGCAGACCACCAGTATGATGAGACTGTCATCAAGGCATTGCTTCACAGCCTGTCGCTCTTCCCCATCGGCTCGTATGTGTATCTTGCAAACGGCAAAGTCGGTCAGGTTATCGACGTGCTTCCGCAGCAACCCTTAAACCCGATTGTTCAGCTGATGAATGAAAAAGAAGCAGACGGAACCAGAAAGACCGTTCAGTCTGATAATGCACAGAATAAAATTGTACGCGTATTAAACAAGCAGGAAGCAGAAGATTTATTCATTACGCTGCAGCTAGACAGCGATTCTTAAAACAACGCCAGCCATTCTAGTTAAAGAACTCGCGGATTTTTGCCGCTTCTTCGCGGAACTGATCGTCAATCACCGGCGGATTATCCGTAAAATACAGAATCTGCTGCATTTCTTCAGCAGTATGCATACCCCAGACAGGCACGACATTTTCAAACTGATGCAGATAGCCGAGGGCAAGCGGAATATTCGTAAGGACACCGCCGCAAAGCGGGCGCATGGCAATGAAGCCGATGTCTTTTTCTGCGCAGGCGGCGACCAGCTCCTCTACGTCGGAAGAGCAGAGCATGTTAAACGGATACTGAAGCGTTTCCCAGGGGCCGTCAGAGTCAACGACAGCCTGCGCCACCGTAATGTCCTCTGTCATTATGCCGAAATGGCGGATGATGCCGTCCGCCTTGAGCGCAAGCAGCTTTTCCATCAGCCCGTCCGGGCCTTCGGCGACAGGCAGCGCAGTGACATTCTCCAGCTGATACAAATCTATGTAATCGGTCTTGAGCGCCTTAAGGCTTGCCTGCAGGTCTTCTTCCAGCGCTGCGGCCGTGCTGGCAGCGGACTTTGTCGCAATAAAAACGTCCTCGCGCCAGTCCTTGAGCGCCTCGCCTAAGCGCAGTTCGCTTTCCGACGCAGAACGGGCGGTATCAAAAAAATTGATGCCGCCTTCGTATGCCTGCTTAACCAGTGCTGCAGTTTCATCTGCGCTCGCCGTTTCATCCAGGCTCATGGCGCCAAAGGCGGTGCAGCTTACGAGGAGATTGGATTTTCCTAATGCCACATAGTCCACGGTAAAAAATTACCTCCTGTAATTTTTTACCAACGAGTTTGCGACAAGCGCAAACTCGCGGCATTAGAGTAGCTTTCAATGCAGCGCCATCCATGGCGCATATACACCATATGCATATACTTCACATCCTTATCCACGAAAACAGACTTCCGGCAGAACCGTCCGCCTTGTACCGCGGTCGTGCGAATTTGAAATTCGCCTCGCAGTGAGTTCCGCCATGCGAATACTCACTGCTCGCGCGCACAAAGCGGTTCGGGCGGCGCGAACCTGCCTCTCGTCTGGTGTTGTGCATTATCGCCTGATGCAATATTGGTGCATCAGGAAGTCAGAATGATGCTCCTAGCCCCGGACTACCGGTTTCCAGGTGCGGATGGCATTCTGAATGAAGGGCACGAGGTTATCCAGTGCAACGCGTTCCTGTTCCATGCTGTCGCGGAAGCGGACAGTCACGGTACCAAAGTTCGGGTTTGCGCTTCCGTCCTCTGCCTTTTCGGTAATCGTGTCGTAGTCAACGGTGACGCAGAACGGAGTTCCGACTTCGTCCTGACGGCGGTAGCGCTTACCGACAGTGCCGCTCTGGTCGTAGTCAGTCACAAACTCTTCTTTGAGCATGTGCTGGATTTCCTTTGCCTTTTCTGCAAGGCCGTCTTTCTTCATCAGCGGGAGCACGGCAACGGTAATCGGGGAGAGCTTCGGATGCAGGTGCAGAACAGTGCGGTAGTCGTCCTTGCCGTCTTTTCCAACATTCTCTTCCTCGTAGGCTTCGCAGAGGAAAGCGAGGAAGTTGCGGTTAAGGCCGGCAGAAGTCTCGATGACATACGGAGTGTAGGTCTTGTTTCCGTCGTCCTGATCGATGTATGACATGTCCTTTCCAGAAACCTTGGTGTGCTGTGAAAGGTCAAAGTCGGTGCGGTTGTGGATGCCTTCGATTTCTTCAAATCCAATGGGAAAATTGTACTGGATATCGTAGGCGTCCTTTGCATAGTGGGCAAGCTTATCGTGATGGTGCCATGCCAGGTTCTTTTCTGCAATGCCGTACTTGATGTAGAAGGCCCAGCGGTATTTGCGCCAGTTTTCGAAGATGTCGTCATCGGTGCCGGGTTTGCAGAAGTACTCCATTTCCATCTGCTCGAATTCGCAGGTGCGGAAAATGAAGTTCTTGAAGATGATTTCGTTACGGAATGACTTACCGACCTGGGCAACGCCGAACGGAAGCTTCATGCGGTTTGACTGCACGATATTCTTAAAATCGGTAAAGATTCCCTGACAGGTTTCCGGGCGCAGGTAAATCAGGTGTGATTCATCGGCAATCGGGCCCTGGTAGGTCTTGAACATGAGGTTGAATTCGCGGACTGCGGTGTACTTGCGTTCCTTTGAACCACAGGTGGGGCAGTTGATGTTTGCGTCGATGAAAGCCTTCATTTCTTCGTGGCTCATGGTATCAACCGGCTTTCCGGGATCCTTATCCGGGTGATTTTTGATGAAGTCTTCGATGAGCTGATCGGCGCGGAAACGAGCCTTACATTCGGTACAGTCGATCATCGGGTCTGAGAAGTGTGCTACGTGGCCTGATGCTTCCCAGGTCTTGTGATGCTGGAAAATTGCTGAATCGAGGCCGACAACATCGTCGCGAAGCTGGGTCATGTAGTGCCACCACGCGTTCTGAATGTTGCGCTTAAAATCTACACCAAGCGGACCGTAATCCCAGGCGCCTGCCTGACCACCGTAAATTTCAGAAGCCTGATATACAAAGCCTCTGCGCTTACACAGTGAAATAATTTTGTCCAGTGTACAGGCATGTTCGTTTTTTTCTGCCATTTTTAAACTCCTATTTCCGCCACCGGATTGTGACGGTAATGCATGATTATTGCAGAGAGTGTAGCAGAAATGCAGAAACGTGGAAAGAGTAAGCGGGCCTTCAGAAGCAAAGGGCAGGCAACTGCCAACAGCCGCCCGCCTTTTTACCGCTTTCTCATCATCCGGGCGCTGATTTTTGTACCGACAGTCTGAATAACCTCAACCAAAAGCAGAATCACCAGAACAGCGGCAATCATCACATCGGTGCGGAAGCGCTGGTAGCCGTAGCGGATGGCAAGGTCGCCAAGCCCGCCGCCGCCAATGGCACCCGCCATCGCTGAATAGCCGATAAGATTGATAATCGTAAGCGTAATGCCGTCCACAAGCGACGGAAGCGATTCAGGAAGCAGGACTTTGCGGATAATCTGCCAGTTGGTGCTGCCGCAGGCGCGGGAAGCCTGCACAACGCCGGGATCAACTTCCTTTAAAGCAGTCTCTATAACGCGGGCAACAAAGGGCGCGGCGGCAATAGAAAGCGGAACAATTGTAGCCCGGGTGCCGATACTGGTATGCAGAATCAGGCGCGAAAGCGGAAAGAGCAGAATCATCAGGATGATAAACGGAAAAGAACGCAGAATGTTCACAATCCGCGTCAGCACCTGATTAAGCACGGGATGGGGTGTAATGCCGGTTTCCGCATCCGTTACCGAAAGCAAAACGCCAAGCGGAAGCCCCAGCAAAACGGAAAACAGCGTCGAGAAAAATACCATTATAAGAGTCTGAGCTGTCGCCTCTGTCACCAGCTGCACAAGCATTGAAAAGCCAACCATTACTTAGCCTCCAGTTCTGATTGTTCCACAACAATGCCCTGTTCCCGAAGATAGGCAATCGCTTCGGAGACAGTCTTCGGGTCTCCGTCAAAGTCCACGAGCATGGACCCAACCTTGCCCTGCTGTATCGGCTGAATGCCGGCAGCGCGGATGTTGAACGTAATGTCAAACCGCTGCGAAAGCCGGCTCAGCACCGGCTCGTCGGTCAGGCCGCCGTTAAAACGCAGCGTGTAGTTTCCGCCGCTTTCACTCCAGCGGACAAAAGCCGGACTGGCTTGTGGAGCAAGCGGAGCCTGCTCTGTTTCCACGGCACGCGGAAGGTGGGACAAAAACTCGCGCGTCGCCGCATGAACCGGGTGCAGGAAGATGTCTTCCACGCTGCCGGTCTCCACAACGCTGCCGTCTGCAATAACAGCAACATTGCTGCAGGCATCGCGCACGACTTCCATCTGGTGCGTAATCATAACAACCGTCAGGTTCATCTTTTTCTGTATGTCGCGGATAAGCGCAAGTATTGACTGCGTTGTCTGCGGGTCAAGCGCGCTTGTCGCCTCGTCGCAAAAAAGAATGTCCGGATTATTTGCAAGCGCACGCGCAATCGCCACGCGCTGCTTCTGCCCGCCGCTCAACGTGCTGACCGGGCTTTTTGCACGGTCGGATAAGCCCACAAGCTCCAAAAGCTCGGCGGTGCGCTCGGTAATCTCGGCGCGGCTCTTTCCGACAATCTCCATCGGGTAGGCAATGTTTTCCGCCGCATTGCGTGAGGAAAACAGGTTGAAGTTCTGGAAAATCATGCCAAGGCGGCGGCGGCGGTCGATAAGAGCCTTTCCGCTAAGCGTGTCCACACGCTCGCCCCCAAACCACACCTCCCCGGCATCGGGCTTTTCAAGCAGGCTTATCTGCCGTACCAGCGACGACTTACCCGCGCCGCTTTTTCCGATAATGCCGAAAATCGTATTTGACGGGATTGTAAGGCTCACGTTGCGCACCGCATGTACGCTTTGTCCGCCAGAGCGCGACGGATAGGTCTTTTCAAGACCTTTGAGTTCTATCTGCATACTGCACTCCTACTGACAGCATTTCCTTACAGGGTGTTTTCTGCCGCTTCAAGCGTGTTTGCAATCAGCATGGCAATCGTCATCGGGCCGACGCCTTTCGGCACTGGCGTAATAAAGCCGGCGACTTCCTTTACTGCGTCAAAGTCCACGTCGCCGCACAGGCGGAATCCATTCTTTTTCGTGCTGTCAGGAATGCGGTTTACGCCCACGTCGATGACAGCGGCGCCCGGCTTAACCATGTCGGCAGTAACAGTGTTCGGCTTACCGACAGCTGCAATCAGAATGTCTGCCTGGCGAGTCAGCTCCGCGACATTTTTTGTGCCGGTGTGGCATACAGTGACCGTCGCATTGTATTCGCGGCGAAGAAGCAGCATGGAAACAGGCTTTCCGACAATATTGCTTCTGCCGAGCACCACCACATGCGCGCCGTTTGTGTTAATCTTCATGCGCTCTAAAAGCACCATGATGCCGTGCGGCGTACAGGGCAAAAAGCCACGGCGGCCAATCATCAGGTTGCCGACATTTACCGGATGGAAACCGTCCACGTCTTTCTCAGGCGCAATCGCCATAATCACTTTGTCTTCGTTGATGTGCCGGGGAAGCGGCAGCTGCACCAGAATACCGTGCACGCTCGGGTCTTTGTTAAGCCCGTCGATTACAGAAAGCAGCTCCTCTTCGCTGGTTGCTTCCGGCAAATCTATACTTCTGTCGACCATGCCGGCCTCTGCCAGCGCCTTGCGCTTACCGGTCACGTAGCTGACGCTTGCCGGGTTTTCACCGACCAAAATAACGGCGAGGCAAGGTTCCACGCCCCTTCTTTTCAGTTCAACGACCTTTTCTGCAACTCCTGCGCGTACTTCCTCAGCAATTCCTTTTCCGTCAATTATAACCGCACTCATTTTTCATTACACTCCTGTTTTTCTGTAACGCTGGGCGCTCATAATTGTTCATTATGTAGATTGTGCAAGGCGTACCTTGCGATAATCAGCGCAAATGGTTACAATGTGCGCAATTTTACACAATTTTGCAACAAATATCCATATATTTAATAACGAGGAGATCATTGCTTAGAGCGGTGTTTCCCATACGGAGTTTTTATGAAAGTTATGAAACGCCTTACCGCAAGTTTATGCGCGCTTCTTTTTTCAACAGCTGTATTTGCAGGTGAAGCTACAGGCCAGCAGGAAGAAGATACTACGGACATCACCTATTCCGTGCAGTACAACATGAACCAGCCGGGCGACCAATACATCAACATTGCACTGATGGTAACATTCCCCATGAACTTTGGCGGAGACTTTCCGCTGTACCGCGAAGGTCAGCTGAACACAGGCGGAGCCGGTATGCTCGGCTACCACCGCTTCATCACCAGCTGGCTGGCATGGGGCATCGACATCAACTTCGGCTACAATCCGACAATCGGCTCAAACATTTTTACCTACGTGCCGGTTATGTTCAATCTGACCGTTCAGCCCGCATTCAAGCGCTTTGAATTCCCCATTACACTCGGAGTTGGCGCCGCAATGGAAAGCTACCTGAGCCGCACCTACTTCCCCGGCCTTACGCTTAAAGGAGATGCAGGCGTATTCTACCGCGCAACTCCAAGCTGGTCTTTCGGCATCTCCTATGACTTTATGTACATGCCCCAGTGGTATGAAGACCCGCAGTACAATGATTACGGAAACTTCTCCTCAATTGTGCTGGCAGCGCGTTACCATTTCTAACGCTGATACTGAATCAAATAAAGGAACACATAATCATGAAAAAGCTTTTAGTACCCATGCTGACCGTCCTTGCTGCAGGCACTCTGATTTTCTCTTCATGCCGGGGCGTAATTTTCGACACCATCCGCGAAGAGATTTCTCTTGATGATGCCCAGATTACCGGCGACATAAACTCCATCGTGCGCTTTACCTCCAATGGCAAAGAATATCTGTACGTACAGAACGGCACCATCTGGATGAAAAACGTTGATGACGCGCCAACCACAAGCGAGCCAGCTACCGGCTACAACGGAAACTGGACGCATATTACAGCTCCCGGTAAAAACATCATTAAGCTCGCTGCCGACAGCACCTACCTGTATGCGCTTTCAGCACCGACCTATGCAGATACTGACGATACAGGCGACAACATCGAGTCTGGCCGTTCCGTCTGGTACACCAGCACTCCCGAAGACAGCACAAGCTGGAACAAGGTTGACTTTGGCGACAGCTACGGCGACACTGTCAGCACCAGCTATAACGTAAACCTGTTCTGCACAAACACTCCACAGTCGGCTCACCGCCATGCATTTGTAAACATTGCAAGCACAACTGTGTTTGAACTTAACGGCGCAACAGCGACAGATATTACTACGACTGCAAGCTATCACACCCTATCAGGCACGACATTAACTTCTGATACAACGCCTGGCACCAGCGCAAAAAGCGCTACCGTGTTTGGTGACGACAACGTCTATTTTTCAAGCTACTACGCCATGACGTCAAACGAAACAAAAGCTGCCACTGCCACCTGCATTTATTACGCAAGCGGTGATGATTTGTATTACTACACAGGCGGCACCAACGGAGAACAATACACTTCTGACCCGGGTGACAGCATTTATTCCATGGCGTATACCAACGACTACCTGCTTCTTGGAACAGCCGAAGGGCTTGTCTATGTAACACTGACAGACAACGACGTCCCCGGAAGCACGGCAAGCGTTTCAAACGCGTCTTCTACGCTGTCGTCATATTATGAAGTATGG